>NZ_CP032685.1:365116-730232 GCF_003627795.1 Rhizobium sp. CCGE531
GTCCGATGCCGTCCGGAGCTGGTTTCACAGCCAGGGCGAAGCCGACGCACTCTTTCTGTCGGCCATGTCTGTTTCGGAGATTGAGAAGGGAATGCGCTCCCTTCATCGTCGTGGTGGGACAGAGCGAGCTAAGCGGCTTTCTAACTGGCTCGATTTCATCACGGACAGTTTTAGTGATCGCATCCTACCCATGGATACGGTCGTTGCGCGGATCGCTGGCGCTCTGGAAGACGATGCCCAGAGCAGGGGCGAGAATCCCGGCCTCGGTGACATCATCATTGCAGCGACGGCGCGGGCTTATGACCTGACTGTCGTCACCGAAAACTTGCGGCATTTCCAGCCGCTCGACGTAGCCGTGGATCTTCCAGCCGTTTTCAGGCCTGAATAATCGTTGTCTCCATTTTTGATTAGCAACCAGCGCGGTTATGGCGATTTCGTGTGGCCAAGATGGAATATTTTATTCCTTAATGGATTGACGAAAGGAATAAACGGACATAGTGTTAACCAAGGTAAACAGGGAATGGACGGGGAACGAAGCCGGAAAGGCCATCCTGCGTCCCGGCTGACTTTAGTCGTCCGTCTTGCTGAAAACCGATCCTTGCTGCGGTGGGTCCGATATCCATGCGATCGGGCTTGCCACGCTGACTTATTGATATCGAAGCGTTATTTCGCGAGCAGGCCATGACAGAGCAGAAGTTGATATCCGAACTGGAGCAGTTGGTTTCCGAAGGGCGCAACCCGAATACGATGCATATCGATCTGTTGCCGACCTTCGATATCCTGCGTGAAATCAACTATGAGGATCAGACGGTGCCGGTCGCCGTCGAGAAAGTGATCCCGGTGATCGCCGCCGCCGTCAATCAGATCGTCGCCGCCTTTCAGAAGGGTGGCCGGCTGATCTATATGGGTGCCGGCACCAGCGGCCGGCTTGGCGTTCTCGATGCTTCCGAATGTCCGCCGACCTTCAGCGTGCCGCCGGACATGGTCATCGGCCTGATTGCAGGCGGTCCGGACGCATTGCGGCGCTCGATCGAAGGTGCGGAGGACGATCCGGTACAGGGGCGCCAAGCGCTGGAAGAGATCAATCTGACCAAGGATGATGTCGTCGTCGGCATCGCCGTCAGCGGCCGTACCCCATACGTCATCGGCGGCCTGAATTACGCCAAGAGCATCGGCGTCTTCACGGTCGCACTATCCTGCAACCCGAATTCCATCATCGCCGGCATCGCCGATCTGGCGATCTCGCCGGTCGTCGGCCCCGAAATCCTGACCGGCTCGACCCGGCTGAAGTCCGGCACGGCGCAGAAGCTTATTCTCAACATGTTGACGACGGCAAGCATGATCCGCATCGGCAAAAGCTATCAGAATCTGATGGTTGATGTCAGCGCGAGCAACAAGAAGCTGGTGGCGCGCGCTTCGCGCATCGTCATGCAGGCGACCGGCTGCACCCAGCAGGAAGCGCGCCGCGTGCTCAATCTCACTGGGAACGACGTCAAGCTTGCCATTCTCATGGAAATTACCGGGATGGGCATTGAAGAAGCCCGCACGGCATTGCAAAACGCTGATGGATTCCTGCGCAAGGCCATCAACGCCAGGACTGCTTGAGACAACCATCGCGGCCTGCCGCGATGGCAATCAATGGGCCAAAATCGGCCGGGGACATTAAAAAAAATTTGGAGGACTGAAAGTGGAAGGGAATGTTGGAAAGAAGCTGATTTCGGGCGTGGCGCTGGCTATCGGTCTTGGGCTGGCGACAGTCGCGATGCCGGTGGAGGCGGCAACGCTGCGCATGGCGTGGTCGCAGGACGCAACCGGTCTCGATCCGCACAAGCAGACCGCCTTCTCCTCCATCCGCCTGCTGGAACTGATTTACGAGCCGCTCGTCCGCCTCGACGGCAATCTGCAGATCGTGCCCGGTGTTGCCGAGAGCTGGCAGTTCTCGCTCGACGGCAAGCAATTGACCTTCAAGCTCAACGCCAAGGCCAAGTTCCAGAATGGCGCACCGGTAACTTCGGCCGATGTCAAGGCCTCCTTCCAGCGCATTCTCGATCAGGCGACCGGCGCCGTTGCCCGCGCCAACTTCCTGTCGATCGCAAGTATCGACACGCCCGATGCCAACACTGTGATCTTCAACCTGTCGCAGCCCGACGTTCCGCTTCTGACGGCCATGACGAGCCTCAATGCAGCCGTGGTTCCGGCAAGCGAAATCACCGCCGGCTCCATCGGCACGAAGGCGATCGGCTCCGGCCCGTTCAAGCTCGACAGCTGGGTCCCGAATTCGAAGGAAGTGCTGAGCGCCAACAAGGATTGGGCCGGCGGTGCCGTCGGCGTCGATGGCATCAATATCAGCGTGCTGCCGGATGAAACCGCGATCCTTGCATCGCTGCGTACCGGCCAGATCGATTTCGCGCTTCTAAACGATCCGCTTGTCGCAACGCTGGTGCCGAAGGAGCCGAAGCTGCAGCTGACACGCACGCCAGTACTGTCCTACAACGTCCTGCAGCTCAATCCGTCGCGCAAACCCATGGATCAGCTGGCCGTGCGCCAGGCGATCTCCTGTGCCATCGACCGCAAGGACGTGATGGATACCGCAGCCCTCGGCGAGGGCAAGGTGACGGGGCCGCTGACGATGCCGCTCTATGCCGCCGATCCGAGCCAGCTCTTTTGCTACACGCGCGATGTCGCCAAGGCGAAGAAGCTGATGACTGACGCCGGCTTTGCCAACGGCTTTTCGGCGGCGGTGATCGCCGCGACCGGTGAGCCGCCGACGGCCACGGCCGAGGCGCAGGTCATCCAGTCGCAGCTTGCCGAAATCGGCATCAAGCTCGATATCAAGGTGATGGAGCTCAACGTCTATGTCGACACCTGGCTCAAGGGCAATTTCGACATGGCGGTGGCACTCAACGGCGGCAGTGCCGATCCCTATTCGATGTACAACCGCTACTGGACGAAGACTGGCAACCTGCAGAAGGTCGCCAACTATATCGACGATACGCTCGATAGCCTGATGCAGAAAGGCCGCGCCGAAACCGATCCGGCCAAGCGCAAGGCGATCTTTGCCGAATTCGAAAAGCACATCGCCGAAGTCTCGCCGTGGATCTGGCTCTACACGGCCTATGGCTATACGGCGGAGCAGAAGAACGTTGAGGGGTTCGTGCCGACGCCGACGGGCTCGCTGTTCGGCCTCGCCAAAGTCTCGATCAAGTGACGGCAGTCGAGATCTGAAGGAAGTGCCATGGGATACCTGACACGGCGGCTGATGATATTCCCACTGATCATGCTGGGCGTGTCCATCCTCGTTTTCGTTGCCATCCGGCTGGTGCCGGGCGATGCGATTACGGCGATGCTCGGAACCAATGCGGGCCTGCTGACGCCGGAGCAGCGGCAGGCCCTTGCTGTCTATTTCGGCATCGACCAGTCCTGGCCTGTGCAGTACTGGCATTGGCTGCTCGGGATATTCCAGGGCAATCTCGGTATCTCGGTCACCTACGGCAAGCCGGTGCTTGATATCATCCTGGAACGGTTTCCGTTGACGCTCGAGCTTGCGCTGCTTTCGATGGCAATCGCGCTTGCCATCGGCCTGCCGGCGGGCGTCCTTGCGGCCACGCGAAACGACAGACCGTCCGATCTTGTTATCCGCATCGTTGCCATGATCGGGCAGTCGACGCCGAATTTCGTGCTCGGCCTTCTGCTGATCTATGCCTTGTCCGCCGGCTTTGGTGTCTTGCCGACCATGGGGGCATTCACGCCCATTTGGCAGGATCCACTTGCTAATCTCGGGCAGATGACCCTGCCGGCATTGACGCTCGGCTTTGCCTTTGCCGCCTCGGTGACCCGTGTCGTGCGCTCCGCCATGCTCGATGTCCTGAGCGACGATTATGTTCGTACGGCCCGCAGTCGCGGCGTGCCGGCGCGCGGCGTCATCTGGCGGCATGCCCTGCCGAATGCGCTGATCCCAGTGGTGACCTTGAGCGGCGTCGAATTCGGCTATCTGCTGGGCGGCGCGGTGCTGGTCGAACAGATCTATGCTCTGCCCGGGCTAGGGCGATTGGTGCTCGATGCGATCCAGCAGCGCGATTATGCCCTGGTTCAGGGCTGTGTCCTGTTCATCGCGTTCAATTTCATGATCGTCAACCTGCTCGTCGACCTTGCCTATGTCGCGCTCGATCCGCGCGTCCGTCTGGGAGAAGGCTGATGCGGATCATCAAGGCCATTTTCGGACATGTCAGCGGCCGGATCGGCGGTGCCATCGTGCTCATCTATATCGCGCTCGCCATCCTTGGCCTACTCGGCTTGACGCCGCATGATCCGGTGGCGCGCAATCCGTTGGCCCGCCTGCAATCGCCTGGTTCCGCCTACTGGATGGGCACGGACCTGCTTGGGCGCGATGTGGTTAGCCGATTGATGAACGGTATCGGAGAATCGCTCACCGTCGCCTTCTTGTCCGTTGCGCTTGCAAGCCTGATCGGAACCGCGCTCGGCCTGACCGCCGCCTGGTCCGGCAGGCGCTGGGACGGCGTCATCATGCGAACGATGGATGTGCTTCTGGCCTTTCCGGCGATCCTGCTTGCGCTTTTGATCATCGCCGTCGTCGGCCCTGGCACATGGACCAGCGTTGCCGCGATTGCAATCGTCTATACGCCGATCTTTACCCGTGTCGTGCGCGGTCCGGCCCTTTCGCTGAAGGCACGCGACTTTGTCGATGCGGCTCGCACTTTCGGCAGTAGCCGGTCCTACATCCTGACGCGGCATCTTCTGCTCAACCTCGTTGCACCACTGACCGTGCAGGTAACGCTGGCGCTTGCCTGGTCGCTGCTGACGGAGGCGGGCTTGAGTTTCCTCGGTCTTGGAACGCAGCCGCCGGCTTCCTCGCTGGGATTGATGCTGAGCGACAGCCGCAATCTTATGGAGACAGCGCCCTGGCTGCTGATCTTCCCCGGCGTGACCATCATGATCTCCATTCTCGGCTTCAACCTGCTCGGCGATGCCCTGCGCGATATTCTCGATCCGAAGATGCGGAGGGCGACGGTATGACGCTTCTCCTGTCGGTCTCAGATCTGCGTGTCGGCTTCGGCCGCAACCCCGAAGCCAATCCCATCGTTCGCGGCGTTAGCTTCGATCTCGATGCCGGCGAGACGCTGGCGATCGTCGGCGAAAGCGGTTCGGGCAAGTCCGTCACGGCGCTTTCGATCAATCGCCTCGTCGATTTCGGTGGCGGTCGCATTACCGGCGGGTCGATCCGCCTGAAGCGGGCCGATAACAGCATTCTGGACCTGACCAAGGCGAGCGAAGCCGAGCTGACGAAGATCCGCGGCAGCGAGATCGGCATGATCTTCCAGGAGCCGATGACTTCCCTCAATCCCGTTTTGACCATCGGCACGCAGATCGAGGAATCATTCCGGCTACATCGCGGCCTGACTGGCGGCCAAGCAAAGGCAGCCGCCAAGGATGCCTTGGATCGTGTGCGCATTCCCGATGCCGCGCGGCGGCTGACCTATTGCCCGAACCAGCTTTCCGGCGGCATGCTGCAGCGCGTGATGATTGCCACGGCACTTGCCTGCAATCCGCGCCTGCTGATCGCCGACGAGCCAACGACGGCGCTCGATGTCACCGTGCAGGCGCAGATCATGGCGCTGCTTGCCGAATTGAAGCGCGAGACCGGCATGTCGATGATCTTCATCACCCACGACATCGGCCTTGTCGCCGGTATTGCCGACAAGGTGATGGTGATGCAGGCCGGCCAGGCGATGGAGCAGGGCGAACTCGATCAGGTTCTCGATCATCCCGCCCATCCCTATACCCGGCATCTCTTGCATTCCGTCCCGCATTTTGCCTCCGGGCAGGCCGCTCGCAGCGATTTCCAGCGCGACGAGCCGCGAGCCAAGCCGGCGTTGAAGGTGGAAGGGCTGACGGTCCGCTTCCCGGTCAAGGCCAGTTTCCTGCGTCGGTCGTCTGGTGCCGTGCATGCCGTCGAAGGCGTCGGTTTCGACTTGATGCCGGGCGAGACGCTGGCGATCGTCGGCGAGAGCGGATCGGGCAAATCCACCACCGCAAGGGCGATCCTCGGGCTCGTCAAATCGACCCGCGGCGTCTTCACGGCGAATGGTGGCAGGGCCGCCGATCGTACGAGCGCGGTGCAGATGGTCTTCCAGAACCCCTATGCCTCCCTTAATCCGCGCCTACGCGTCGACAGCATCCTCGCCGAGCCGGTGATCGCATCGGGCTCGCGGGCTTCTGCCGAGACCCGCGAGCGGATGGTCATGCTGCTGAAACGCGTGGGATTGCCGGAAAACGCGCTGGAGCGCTATCCGCACGAATTTTCCGGCGGCCAGCGTCAGCGGCTTTGCATTGCGCGCGCCCTGATGCTCAATCCTTCCGTGCTGGTGCTCGACGAGGCGGTTTCGGCACTTGACGTCTCGGTCCAGGCCCAGGTCCTGAGCTTGTTGATCGAGCTGCAGCGCGAATACGGGCTCGCCTATCTGTTCATCTCGCATGACATGGCGGTCGTGGAGCGCATCGCTCATCGCATCGCCGTGATCTATGCCGGCCAGATCGTCGAGATCGGCGATGCCGCCTCCGTCTTGTCCGAGCCCCAGCATTCCTATACCAGGCGGCTGATCGCGGCGGTTCCGACGGTCGCGCGGCGCAAGGAGACCTTCACGCTCGACACGCGCCAGGTTCCGTCGCTGGTGCGGCCACCGGGCTTCGAGCCTACCGCACCGGAATGGCGTCGTTTCGCAGCCGATCATATCGCTCTAGCGGAAGCCTGAGCGGGGCTGCAAGGAGCCGAGATGAAAGGGGGGAGCATGGAGTTTCAGGAGCGTTTCGACCGGGCCTTTGCGCCGCTCGAACAATCGGTTGCAACGGCCCGCATTCCCGGCGGTGTGCTCGGCATGATCGATCTAAACGGCAACCGGCAGGTCCGCGCCACCGGCTCGGCGCAGAAGGTGCCTGAAGTCAGGCCGATGCTCGCCGATACCTGGTTCGATCTCGCCTCACTCACCAAGGTCATTTTCACCACGCCGCGCATTCTCGCCCTGGCCGAGGCCGGCACGATCGATCTCGACGCGCCGCTGACTGTGCTTCTGCCCGATCTGCGGCAATACAGCGCCGAGGCCTGGGAACGGAAAGTGACGTTCCGCCAGTGCCTGGGCCATCAGACACCCTTCCCGGCGGTCGAGCCGATCTATACCTACGGCCGCGATCCGGAGCTTCTGCGCAGCTTCATTTTGCAGCGCGAATGGCGCGCCGGGCCGCCCGTCTATTCCGACATCAACTTCATCCTGCTCGGTTTTGCGCTGGAACGGCTGGCCGGACAAACCATTCGTGCCATGGATGCAGGCCCGGGTTTTGCTTTCTCCGCGCCGCCGGAACTGGCGGCCGCGACGGAAGATTGTACCTGGCGTCATCGCATCCTTTCAGGCGAGGTCCATGACGACAATTGTTCCGCGCTGCAGGGCGCCGGCCATGCCGGCCTGTTCGGAGCGGCGGACGCGATCCTCGATTTCGCAAGAGGGTTGCTTGACGGTAGCGGCGCACTGGCACGGTCAATCGCGCTGATGCGGATGCCGCTTTCGGCCACACGCACGCATGGCTGGGAGCGGCCCCATGACGGTTGGCATGGCGGCGCTCTTTGCTCGCCTGAAACCATCGGGCATACGGGCTTCACCGGCACGGCCCTTTGGATCGACTTCGACAAGGGCAGGGCCTGGACCCTGCTTACCAACCGCATTCATCCGACACGGCACTTCGACAGCGGCATCCTGGCGCTCCGTCAAACGGTCGGCGATCTCGTCAACGCAGCTTAGGAGCCTGATCATGGAACCAATCTGGGCAGTCGGTCTGATGACCGGGACCGTCCTCGACGGCAATATCGACGTCGCCATGCTGAAGACCGATGGCGAGCGCATCGAGGAATTCGGCCCTTACGTGCTGGCGCCCTATCCCGATTGGATCCGCAGGCTCCTGGAAGAGACCCTGGCTCAGGCGCGTGTCTGGAATTTCGAAGGACCGGAACCAGCGATCTTCAGGCAAGCCGAGGAGGCTCTGACGCGCGCCCAGTCGGAGGCGGTGAAGGAGTTGGTCGAAAGCAACGGCATGACGATGGCCGACATCGGCGTCGTCGGTTTCCACGGCCAGACCGTGTTGCATCGCGCGCCACAGAAGGACCGGCTGGGGCAGACGCGGCAGCTGGGGGACGGCGAGCTGATGCGCTCCATCCTTGGCATCAAGGTCGCCTATGATTTCCGCTCGGCCGACATGCGCGCCGGCGGGCAGGGCGCGCCGCTGGCCGCAGCCTATCATACCGCGCTGCTGCGCGGTGCGGGTGCCGCGGGCGAGGCGGCCATTCTTAATCTCGGCGGCGTTGCCAACATCACTTGGTGGGACGGAGAGGGCAATTTCGTTGCCTTCGATACCGGCCCGGCCAACGCGCCGCTGAACGATTTCATCAAATTCCACGGTTTGGGGGAGATGGACCGCGACGGTGCGCTCGGGCGCGCTGGCAAGGTCGATGAAGCGCGGCTCGAAAAGCTGCTGCAGCATCCCTATCTGACTGCGCCCTATCCGAAGTCGCTCGATCGGTTCGACTTCGGCGCTTCCATGGCGGATGGCCTGGGTCCCGAAGACGGTGCCGCCACACTTTCGGCCTTCACCGCGAGTGCGGTCGGCAAGGCATTGGATCTTCTGCCGCGCCGACCCACCAAGGTCGTCGTCAGCGGCGGCGGCCGGCACAATCCGACGATCATGTCGATGCTCAGGAGCCGGGCCGGCGTCGAGCCGATCTTTGCCGAAGATCTCGGCTGGCGCGGCGATGCCGTGGAGGCAGAGTGTTTTGCGTTTCTCGCCGTGCGCGTGCTGCGCGGTCTGCCGATCAGCTTTCCCGGGACGACAGGCGTGCCGGCGCCGATGCGCGGCGGCCGCCTCGCGCAATAGGGCCGACAACAATCGCCGTCGCGCCAGAGGTTTTCGCTGCAGTTCTTCGATGCTATGAAGAGGCCGCGAAGTTGCGATCGGTTGACCTCTGACGGATATCGCTTAGATGGCAGGCAGGCAGTATAGGGCAGGCTTCGTCGGCATCATCATCGCTTTTGCGATTGCATTTGCCATTAGCGGTTCTGCTTCCGGCCCCGCAGCCGCGCAATCGGAATGGCGCGTTGCGCCGCCTTCCTGCGTTTCCGGCCCGCTGACGACGGAGACGGGCCAAACGCTTTGCCTACGCAAGGACAGCTACAATCGCGATCTGTGCACGGCCATCGAATATTTCGCTCACGCCAACCATCTGCCGCCGGATTATCTGGCGCGGCTGGTCTGGCGCGAAAGCCTGTTTCGCTCCGATGCCGTCAGTCCCAAGGGCGCGCGCGGCATTGCGCAGTTCATGCCGGGAACGGCAAAGCTGCGCGGCGTTCGGGACAGCTATGATGCGCTCGAAGCGCTCGGCAAGGCGTCGACCTACCTCGATGAGTTGCGCGACCGCTTCGGCAATCTCGGTCTCGCCGCCGCTGCCTATAATGCCGGTGAAGCGGGTCTCGCCAATTTCCTGAACTCCGGCGGACTTCCCTTCGAAACGCGCAACTATGTGAGCGCGATCACCGCTCATAGCGTCGAGGAATGGCGCGACGATCCGCCCGATATTGCAGCCCCGGTGCTGGACAAGGGCAAATCCTTCGTCGATTCCTGTGTCGCGCTTGCTCAGAGCCGGCGCCTGAAACCGACGCTCTTGGAGCAGGAACGGCCCTGGGCGCCCTGGGGTGCGCAGCTCGCCGAGCATTTCCAGCTGGATGCCGCGCGGCGCCTGTTTATAGCGAATATACGCAAGCTACCTTCGCCGCTGAATGCGGAAAAGCCCTTGATCGTGCGTCAGCGAAATGCCGATTTCGGTCGTCGGGTCCGCTATGCGGCGCGCATAGGGCGGGAAACGCGGGAGGAAGCGGATGCCGTTTGCACTCAGATCCGGCAGCAAGGCGGCTCCTGCCTGGTCTTCAGGAACTAGCGCATTTCCAGGGATAGTGCGCAGCGGTTTTCCGTCCGGAATGCGTTGGGAAACAAAAAGATAGAGCATTTTCGCGATTCGAAGAAAAGCGGAAATACTTTAGCGTTTGCATGGGTTCATCGCCGGCGGCGATTGTTCGATCCACCGCCGCTTGATTGTGCTTTACTCGCTGATGTCGCATGCTTATTTCTTGTGAGCCCGGCCTTTGGGAGGAAGCCGTTTGGGTAGCCAAAGGAGCGTATGATGGCGCAGAAGCGTGAAGTCCCTGGTATTCGTCCCTACAATAGCCCCGCAGGCGGTTGGGGGGCTCTGAAGGCAACTGCCAAGGCGGTTCGCGACCAGATGGATGTCACCGAGGCGCCGGGCCTTCTCCTGCGCACCAATAAGCCGGCTGGTTTCGATTGCCCGGGTTGCGCTTGGCCCGACAAGGAACACACGTCCACCTTCCAATTCTGCGAAAACGGCGCCAAGGCCGTTACCTGGGAGGCGACGAACAAGCGCGTGACGCCCGAATTCTTTGCCAAGCATACGGTCAGCGAGCTTCTGACCTGGAGCGATTATGAGCTGGAAAATTCGGGCCGATTGACCCATCCGATGATCTACGACCGGGCATCCGATACCTACCAGCCGATTGCCTGGGAGGACGCCTTTGCCCGCATCGGCGAGGTCATACGAAGCCAGCCTGACCCGGATATGGTCGAATTCTATACGTCCGGCCGCGCCTCCAACGAGGCGGCCTTCCTCTTCCAGATCTTCGCGCGCGAATACGGCACCAACAATTTCCCCGATTGCTCGAATATGTGCCATGAGGCAACCAGCGTCGGCCTGCCGCAATCGATCGGCATCGGCAAGGGCACCGTGTCGCTCGACGACTTCGACGAATGCGATCTGATCATTTCCATGGGGCACAATCCCGGCACCAATCATCCGCGCATGATGGGCACGCTGCATGAGTGCTCACGCCGCGGCGTGCCGATCATCGTCTTCAACCCGCTGAAGGAGCGGGCGCTGGAGCGCTTTGCCGATCCGCAGGACCCAATCGAGATGGGAACCTTCGGCTCGACGCGGATCGCGTCGTCCTACTATCAGGTCAAGATCGGCGGCGATGCCGCAGCACTCAAGGGCATCATGAAGGCGGTTCTTGCGCTGGCCGAAACCTCGGAAGATGTTCTCGATCATGCTTTCATCGCGGAGCATACCATCGGCTTCGATGCGCTCGTTGCCGACATCAACCAGACGGAATGGACTGACATCGAGCGGGTTTCGGGCCTTGCCCGCGCCGATCTGGAGCGGGTCGCCGCCGCTTACGTCAAATCCAAAGCGACGATCGTCGCCTATGGCATGGGCATCACCCAGCACGCCAAGGGAACGGCGAATGTACAGCAGATCGCCAACCTGCTGCTCTTGCGCGGCAATTTCGGCAAGCCCGGCGCCGGCATCTGCCCGCTGCGCGGCCACTCCAACGTGCAGGGCAATCGCACCGTCGGGATTACCGAGAAGCCGAACGCCGCGCTGATCGAGGGCATCGAACGCGCCTTCGGTTTCACGTCGCCGGGCCATCATGGTCACGATGCCGTTGCCGCCATGCAGGCGATGGCGGAGGGCCGTTCCAAGGTGCTGCTTTGCCTCGGAGGCAATTTCTCGATCGCGCTTCCCGATCCGGACCTATGCGCCGAGGGCATGCGCAAGCTCGATCTTGCTGTCCATATGAACACCAAGCTCAATCGCTCAAACCTGCTGATCGGCAAGGAATCTTTCCTGTTTCCCGTGCTTGGCCGTACCGAACAGGACGTTCAGGCGACCGGCGCGCAATCCGTGACCATCGAGGATTCGATGTCGATGGTACATGCCTCGCGGGGCAGGCTGAAACCGGCCTCCGACCAGCTTCGCTCGGAACCTGCCATCGTTGCCGCGATGGCGCAGGCGACCCTGCCTGATAGCAAGGTTGCGTGGATGGAGCTGATCACCGACTACGATCTGATCCGCGACAAGATCGAAATCGTCTATCCGGATTTTGCTGATTATAACGGGCGTATCCGTGTGCCAGGTGGTTTCCGCCTGCCGCTCGGGCCGACGGAACGCATCTGGAAGACGCCCTCCGGCAAGGCCGAATTCAAGCTGTTTTCCGGCCTCAACGAAGACATCTCGCTGTCGGATGGGACCATTTTGAAGCTGGCGACGATCCGCAGCCATGATCAGTACAATACGACGATCTACGGCCTGGACGATCGTTATCGCGGCGTCTTCGGCCGCCGTGACGTCCTGTTCATGAACGATAAGGATTTGAAGGCAAAAGGGCTGGAACACGGCGATCTCGTCGAGATCGAGACCGCACTTCCCTCTGGGGCCAAGCGGCTGCTGAAGCTGACCGCGATTTCCTATGACATTTCCGAGGGCTCCGTCGCGGCCTATTACCCGGAAGCCAATTGCCTGATCCCGATCGATTATCAGGACAAGGAAAGCGGCACGCCGTCCTACAAATCCGTTCCGGTGCGGGTCAGCAAAGCGGCTTGATACGCAGCCGATAGGAGACAAGTATGGCTGAACCGCAATTGTCCGTTCGTAGTGCGAAGGCGCGAGACCTCGCGCATCGGCTTGCCAGGCGCGAAAACCGCACGATCGCCGATATCGTCGAACGGGCCCTTGAGGCCTATGAGATTAAAGAGACTGGTCGCGAACCCGCATCGTCCTTCTATGCTCGGATGGCGATGAGCGACGATGACGATATCGGCCTTGAAGCGGTCATTCGCGAGGAGCGTCAACGCAATCGCTAACGCAACCGTTCTCCCTGCTTGTCGAAATAGCGCCGCCGTCCGGGCGGGCAATGCAGGTGGAGTGTGTCGCCGCGCTCGATCTCCGGTCCGTCCCGATATTCGGCGATGAGAGCCTGGCCGTCTTCGGTCTGGCAATAGAGATAGCGTGTGCCGCCCAGATATTCGGTGACGTCGACCGTGACCCGCAAGGCATCGGCTGCATCCGAAGCGACGACGAAGTGTTCGGGGCGCATGCCAAGCAGGATCTTTTCGCCGGGTGCAGGCTTATGCTGTACCAGATCGACCTTGATGCTGCCATTGCCGACCTTCGCCGTCCCATCGCCGGACCATGTGGCTTCGATCATGTTCATTCTTGGCGAACCGATGAAGCCGGCCACAAAGCTATTGGCCGGATCTTCATAGACGTCGCGTGGGCTGCCCACCTGTTCGATCCGGCCATCCCTCAGCACGACGATCTTGTCGGCGAGTGTCATGGCCTCCGTCTGATCGTGAGTGACATAGATCATCGTATTGCCGAGTTCGCGATGAAGCCGGGCAATTTCGATGCGCATGGAGACACGAAGTTCCGCGTCGAGATTGGAGAGCGGCTCGTCGAAGAGAAAGACATCCGGCTCGCGAACGATGGCTCGTCCGATGGCGACACGCTGGCGCTGGCCGCCGGAAAGCTGCCCCGGCCGGCGGTCGAGCAGATGATCGATCTTGAGGATTGCCGCGGCGGAGCGCACCCGTCTTGCGATTTCGGATGCGTCGGTTCGAGCCATTTTCAGCCCGAAACCGAGATTGTCGCGAACGCTCATGTGAGGATAGAGCGCATAGGACTGGAAGACCATGGCGATACCGCGCGCGGACGGGTCGAGATCGGTGACATCTCGGCCCTTGATGGCGATCTCGCCGTCGGTCACTTCCTCCAGCCCGGCAATCATGCGCAGCAGCGTGGACTTGCCGCAGCCGGACGGGCCGACGAAGACGACGAAAGCCCCTTCCGGTATGTCGAGGTCGATGCCGTGGATGACCGCGAGCCCGCCGAAGCTTTTACGGACGCCGGTCAGGCGCATGCCGTTCTTCGTCATGTCAGGCTCCGCGCTGCATCTGATCGGCGCGGATCCAGACAAGCATCTCGCCGGGCTCGCGATTGTCCCAAAGATGATAGGGGACGAAACGCGCCGTGGAGGCAACGCTTTTCGGCGGTGCCGTCCGGTAGAGATCGGAACCCCAGTCGGCCGTCTCGCGTGTCACCGAAACATCGAGCGCCACGGCCCCTTCCAATGCGGCAATTTCCGCCGTCTTGGCGGATGCCGGATCGCTGGAAAGCGAAATGCCGTTGAGGTCGTGACCATTGTCCGTGGTCTCGACGCAATAGACGAGCGGGCCGCGCATCAAGGCAGCGCGCCCGGCGTCCTGGCGGACTTTCGGATTGGCAAATAGCGTGCGCGGGATGAGCGGAAGGGTAAGGTCGACACGATCGCCAGCCTGCCACTCCCGCTCGATACGGGCATAGCCATCGACCGTGATCGTTGCCAAATCGACCGATGCACCATTGATTGCGAGCGTTGCGCCCTCGGCCCACTCGGGAATGCGCAGCGATAGCGCAAATTTGGCGGCGCGATCGGGATTGACCTCGAAGCGGATTGCGCCGTCCCAGGGGTAGCGCGTCGTCTGGGAAAGCTGCACGGTCAGGCCACCCGCCAGCGGAACACGCGCCTTGCTCTCGCCGTAGAGATGGACGGCGATCTCGTTGTCGGCCGCCGCATACATATAGGAGCCGACCGAGGCGAGCAGGCGCGCGATGTTGGGCGGGCAGCAGGGGCAATGGTGCCAGGTCCAGCGGTGATGCTTGCCGGCGCTTTCCAGCGGGTTTTCATAGAAGAAGGTCTTGCCGTCCTGCGACAGGCCCGCCATCGCGCCGTTATATAGCGCCACTTCCATGATGTCGGCATAGCGGCGGTTCGGGCCGCGACCCAGCATGCGGTTGGCCCAGAAGACCAGGCCGACGGAGGCGCAGGTCTCGGCATAGGCGCTCTCGTTCGGCAGGTCGTAATAATCGGTAAAGCCTTCGTTGGAGGCGGCGGGTCCGATGCCGCCGGTCACATACATCTGCTTGGCGGTCAGATCGTCCCAAAGCGTATCGAGTGCCGAGGTCAGCGTGTCGTCATTATATTCCGTGGCGATGTCGGCCATGCCGGAATAAAGGTACATGGCGCGCACGGCATGACCCACGACCTTGGCCTGTTCGCGCACCGGCAGGTGCGATTGGCTGTACTCGTAGGTTTTCTGCACGAATTTCTTCGGATCGCGGCCGTCGCGAAGCGCCTCGTCGGTGAAGAAATGTGGTTCCTGGCCGCGCTCGTCGATGAAATATTTCGCCAGATCGAGATACTTCTTTTCACCGGTGACCCGACCGAGCTTGACGAGCGCAAGCTCCACCTCCTCGTGGCCGCAATAGCCGCGAAGCTGGCCTTCGCCGTGCCCGAAGACAGTGATCATGTAATCGGCAAAGCGGCTCATGATGTCGAGCAGCTTGCGCTTGCCCGTTGCCTGGTAATAGGCGACGGCCGCCTCGATCAGGTGGCCGGCGCAATAAAGTTCATGATGATCGCGAAGGTTGGTCCAGCGACGGCCCGGCTGAACGCGCTGGAACCAGGCGTTCAGATAGCCATCTTCCTGCTGCAGCTTTTCATACATGTCGATGATGGCATCCGCCCGGGCCTCGAGTTCCGCATTGGGACGACGATAGAGGGAATAGGCGATGGTTTCGATCGATTTGCCAAGGTCGCTGTCCCAGAACATCTGCGTCGAGCCCGACCATGTCTGAAGCGGAATGACGATGCCGGGGCTTGGCTGGCTGACGTCGATGGCCTGGATCATGCCGGCTTCGACGCAGCGGTCGAGGAGCGTCGCAGCGGTGGAATTGCAGATTGCATCCTGGCGGGCACCGAACAGGCCTGCGAGCTCGACATTCGGAACGGGCAGGGGGCGAAACTGGCGGTTTTGCTTGTCAGACATGGCTTTGATCCGTTGTTTAAAGGGTTATTTCACCGCGCCGGCCATCAGCCCGCGCATGTAATAGCGTTGCAGAAGCAGGAAGACGATGACGCAGGGGACGGTCATGACGGCGATGCCGGCCTGGACCGCGCCCCAGTTGACGGCGCCGAGGCGGCCGGTCCTGACGGCGATCATCAGCACCGGCAGGGTGAATTTCTCGTTGCTCGACAAGAGCACCAATGCCGCCAGGAACTCGTTCCAAGCATTGAGGAAGGCGAAGATCGCAACGGTCGCGACACCCGGCAGCACCAATGGGAAGAGAACGCGGAAAAGGAGTTTCAGATCGCGCGCGCCGTCGATGCGCGCGGCCTCTTCGATTTCCTTCGGCACGGCGTCGAAGGCGTTGCGCATCATGAAGACCGAAAAGGGAAGCTGCAGCGTCACATAGACCAGTGTGAGGCCAATCAGCGAATTGTTGAGGCCGAGCCTTGCCAGGATGATGAAGAGCGGCGTCAGGATCGACTGGAAGGGGATCATCAGCGTCGCGATGATCAGGATGAAGAGCGCGCCCTTGAAGGGAAAGCGATAGCGCGAGAAGCCGTAGCCGGCGAGCAGGCTGACGATGACGGTCAAAAGCACGGTTGCGACCGAGACGAAGAGCGAGTTCAGCGTGTGCTGGACGACGCCGGCGCCGAAGCCATTGAGCGAGCGGTAGGCGTCGAAGCTGAAGCCGGTCGTCGGCCATGGCGGCAGTGGCGGAAGGCTCGCCTCGGTTCCGTGCCGGAACGACGACAGCAGTGCGATCGCGAAAGGCGCGAAGAAGAAGATGACGATGACGACGCCGATGCCGTGGTAGCCGATGCCGCCCCAGAGCTTGCGGCGCACGCGACGCTCTTTTGCGGTGGTCATGGCCGATCCTCCCCGACGCGCAGCAGCCAGAGCTGGACGATGCTGATCAGCACCAGGATGATGAGCAGCGCAATCGAGAGTGCCGCGCCATAGCCGAGATTGAAGGACACGAAGGACTGGTTGAAGATGTAGTAGACGACGGAAATCATGCGGTTTTGCGGTCCGCCTGATGTCATGATGTAGAACTGGTCGAAGGCGAGTACCGAGCCGGTGATGGAAATGATCAGTGCGAGCGCGATCGTACGGCGCATCAGCGGCAGGGTCAGATGCCGGAAGCGCTGCCAGCGCTTGGCGCCGTCGATCCGGGCGGCCTCGGTCAGCTCCGAAGGGATCGCCTGCAGGCCGGTCAGCAGAATGATCATGGTGAAGCCGGCGATCTTCCAGACCACCATGACGATGATCGTCGCGAAGGCCATATCGAAATCGGCAAGCAGGTTCGGCCGCTTGTCGACGAGACCAAGCGCCAGCGCGACCGGCGCGAAGAAGCCGCTGTCGACATTGGCGAGCCAGACCCAGAGCAGCGAGGCCGTCGCAAGCCCGACGACGACGGGAAGGAAGATGATCGTCCGATAAAAGCCGACGAACGGCCGATGTTTTTCGACGAAGAAGGCGAGCGGGAAGGCGACGGCGAAGATCGCAATGGTGACGACGACGGTGTAATAGGCGGTGAAGCGCAGCGCCGCCATGAAGCGCACGTCGGAGACCATGCGGATATAGTTGCCGAAGCCGATCCAGCGTGGGTTGCCGAGCAATGGCCAGTTGTGAAAGCTCATCCAGACGGTGAAGGCCACTGGCAGAACGAAGAAGATGATGACGAGCGCCATGGCCGGCGCGATGTAGAGAAACCCGTGCCAGCCGGCACGCCTTCGCCGTTTTCGCGGACGCGCGGTTGTGATAGCTCCAGGGCCAGCCATGGAATGCTCCGATATTGCGATGGAGGGACCGAGGAGCCTCAAGGCTCCCCGGCATAGATGGATTTATTGCTGTTGGGCGTTGTCGATGATCGACTGCATTTCCGACTGGGCATTGGAGAAGGCGCCGTCGACATCGCCTCCGAAGATGGCTGCGTTGGTGAAGCCCGCCCAGGGGCCGTTGGCGCTGTTGATCAGATCATTGAACTGCAGCGTATAGGGTGTCTTGGCGACGGTGATCGCCTTCAGCCCGACCTGCATGCGCGGATCCAGACCCTGAAGCACTTGATCGGCGATATCGCCGCGCGTCGGCAGGCTGCCGTATTTCGCCATGATCTTCTGTCCCTCGAGCGAATAGGTGTATTCGAGGAACTTCTTCACGGCATCGAGCTTCTTCGTGCCCTTGGAGATGACGAAATTGTCGCCGCCGGCAAAGGAAGACGGTTTGCCGTCAACGCCGGGGATCAACGTCACGCCGAAGTGGATGTTGGGATATTGGGTGATCAGCGTGCCGATCGAGAAGGCGCCGATGCTCTGCTGGCCGATCTTGCCGTTGCTGATGCTGAGGAAATTGGCGCCGGTGTCACTTGCGGCTCCAGCCGGCACCAGATCCTTCTTGACCATGTCGCGGTAATAGCCGACGGCCTTGCGCATTTGCGGCGTGTCGAGGGTCGCCGTCTTGCCGTCCGCCGAGAGAATGTCGGCGCCGGCACCCCATGCGAGCGGCGTGAAGGTGAAGATCATGCAGCCACCACAGCCGCCGCCTGAGAAATAGAAGCCGTAGGTGTCGCCGCCGAGCGCGCGGATCTTTTCGGCATTCTGCTCGATCTCTTCCCAGGTGGCCGGGGCCTTTTCAGGATCGAGCCCGGCCTTCTGATAGAGATCCTTGTTCCAGGCAAACACCGAGGTCTCGACCGAAAGCGGCAAGCCATAGACGTGGCCGTCATAGGTGCCGAGCTTCACATGCGAGGGCGACAGCGAATTGAAATAGGGCAGGCTCTTGGCCCAGTCGGTCAGGTCCGCGAGCTGGCCGGCGGCGGCAAAGGCCGGCGTATAGATGAGATCCATCGACAAGGCGTCGGGCGCCTGCCCGCCGGCAATGGCGGTCGCATATTTCTGCACGAGTTCGCTAAAGGGCACTTCCGTCAGCGTGACCTTGTCGTCGTGGCCGGCATTATACGCCTCGACGACCTTCTTGAAGGAATCGCCAATGCCGCTTCGAACCCACATGGAGATGTCTTCGGCGGACGCGCTGGATGCCAGCATTAGGGATATGAGGCCGGTTGCGGCCAAAAATCGCTTCATCATCTTCTCCTCCCATGGGGCTACTCCCGTCGGCCCCTTTTCCTCAATCAACGACCGGGGCTTCCCCCGCATGATTGCCGCACGATAAGCTCGCACGGCAAAGTTCTGATGCCAGGTTCGACGCTGCGGCCTTCCGCCAAGCTAAGAACCGTCAACCCGGCCTCGCGGCCAAGCGCCTTGAGATTCATGTCGATCGTCGTCAGCGGCGGCCGCGTCTGCGCGGCGACGATCTCCCAATTGTCGAAGCCGACCACCGAGACATCTTCCGGCACCCGCACGCCGCGCTCGCGCAGGGCGTCGACCACCGCGCGGGCGATCTGATCGTTGCCGCAGAAGATCGCGTCCGGCTTTGCTCCCGCCGCGCTCCATAGCTGCGCCACGGCGTCGTGACCCCACGCTTCGGACCACGTCCCGTACATGACCGGCAGCCTGTCTCCAGCGAGATCGTGATAGGCCTTGGCGCGTTCGCGCACCGAAACGAAGCTGTCCGGGCCGGTCACATGCGCAATCCTCTGTCGCCCGAGCCCCTGCAGCCATTCGACAGCAAGTGCTGCCCCCTGATAGTCGTCGGCGCAGAAAGTGACGCTTCCCGGCGCACCCTCGGTAAATGCATAGATGACCGGAACCGGCAGGTTGGACAGGTCCACGGGAAGGCGGCGGTCGATCCGCTTTCCCGTGGCGATGATGCCGTCCACATGCTTGTCCAACATCGCGTCCACATGAACCTTTCCAAGCGCCGGATCATCCTCGATCGTGCAAAGGAAGACCGAGACGCCGTGATCGACGAGTGCCTCCGTGATGCCGGCCATGACCGGCAGCGTGAAGCGACCATACGTATCATTGGTCAGAAGACCGATCGTGAAGGTGCGATTGCTGAGCAACCCCTTGGCGAGCACATTCGGACGAAAGCCGATTTCTGTCGCGGCGCGCTTGACCCTTTCCCTGGTTTCCTCGCCCATGCGGCCGATATTGTTCAAGGCCTTGGATGCCGTTGAGATGCTTACGCCCGCAGCCGCCGCAACATCGTGAATCGTTGCGCGTCCGCTTTTCGCACGCTGATTTTCCAGATGTCTTCTCCCATTTGAATTTTCTTGAGAAAAGCTTTTCTCAATCCAAGAGTCAATATGGGAAAAGCTTTTCTCATAAATTTCTATATCGGAGGGGAAATGGTCGCAAGAAGCAAGTGCGGTCCTTCACCACCCGCCCTCGTGGTTCGAGGCTCCGGCTCCTTCGACAGGCTCGGGAGCCTGCGCACCTCACCATGAGGGCTGACCTCCTGCGCAAGACTGCACGCAGAGCTGGCCTGCTGCGACGGGAACCGGTTTTATGTGAAGATGCGCGCTCCATCCTCACCCTGAGGAGCGGAGCCTCGAAGGGCGAGGATGGCCCCGGGTTTTCCGGCAAAGAATACGGCGGCCGAACCTTGCCGGTCTGGCCGCCGCCTAAATTGCATCGCGAAAGACGTCAGCCGATCGTCATCAGGCTGGCGTTGCCGCCGGCTGCCGCGGTGTTGATCGATGTCGTTACCTCTTCGAGCAGCCAGTTCAGGCAATAGGCATCGGCATTCTTGGCGATCTCTTCGCTCGAAGCCGCCTGGGTGAGAACCAGCGGGCCGGGAATGGCCGAGATCGTCTTGACCACCTGTTGAACCCGCGCGGCATCGCCCTCGATGAGGACGCCGGCGAATGGTCCGTCCGCCGCCCAGTCCTTCGTCCAGGAGATGCGATTGGCGACCTGTGCCGGCAGGTTGCGAAGCTCGTCCTGCAAGCCCGATGCGGCATCGATGACGATCGAATTGCCTGTCGCAAGCCCTGCGGCGATCTGGACATTAAGCCCGAGAGCTGTCTGCGGAGCGAGCAGGATCCTGCCGCGCGGATGCAGCGCGTAAAGGTTCAGTTCTCCGACCGGACCTTGGAGCTCGATATTGAAGCCTAGAGACGACTGGTCTGCGACGGCGCGCGCCTGCTTTGCCGCATCCCCAGCACCCTTGCTTTCGAGCCAGGCGATGAACTGCCGCGCAGCCGGATCGCTTTGCACCGAGGTATCGCGCAACGGTTCGGTCGGGGAGGCGACCAGACGGCGCAGATACATCGGGCCGCCCGCCTTCGGACCGGTGCCGGAAAGGCCGCGGCCGCCGAAGGGCTGGACGCCAACGACCGCACCGATGACGTTGCGGTTGACGTAGAGATTGCCGGCCCGCACGCGCTCGGTCACATGGGCGATCATATCGTCAAGCCGGGTATGCAGGCCGAAGGTCAGGCCGTAGCCGGAGGCGTTGATATCGGCGATGAGCTTGTCGAGCCCCTTGCGCTGATAGCGCATGATATGAAGAACGGGGCCGAAGACCTCTTGCTTGAGATCGCTCAGCTTCTTCAATTCGATGATGGTCGGGGCGACGAAGGTGCCCTTGCCGGCGCTCTCGGGAAGATCGAGTTGTTCGACTTTGCATCCGAGCTGGCGCATGTGCGCGATATGCTCGTCGATGCCGCGCTTGGCATTATCGTCGATGACCGGGCCGATATCGACCGCTAGCCGGTCGGTCTTGCCGACCGACAGCTCGCGTAGCGCGCCGCGCAGCATGGTCAGGGTACGATCCGCCACTTCCTCCTGCAGGCAAAGGACGCGCAATGCCGAGCAGCGCTGTCCGGCGCTGTCGAAGGCCGAGGCGATCACGTCGGCGACCACCTGTTCGGCAAGGGCCGAGGAGTCGACGATCATGCCGTTCTGGCCGCCGGTTTCGGCGATCAACGGGATCGGCTTGCCGAATTTGGAGAGCCGTTCGGCAAGCTGGGCCTGGATCAGGCGGGCGACCTCTGTCGAGCCGGTGAACATGACACCGGCGGTTTCGGGCGAGCCGACGAGCGCGGCACCCATTCTGCCGCTGCCGGGGGCGAATTGCAGGACATCGCGCGGGATTCCGGCTTCATGCAGGATGCGGATGCCCTGGGCGGCGATCAGCGGCGTGTTGCCGGCGGGTTTTGCGACCACGGGATTGCCGGCAACGAGCGCGGCCGCAACCTGACCCGTGAAGATCGCCAGCGGGAAATTCCATGGGCTGATGCAGACCACCGGGCCGAGCGGGACGCTTTCCGGCTTCAGCACCTTGCGGGCCTGTGTAGCGTAATAGCGAAGGAAGTCGATCGCTTCCCTGATTTCGCCGACGGCGTTTGCGGCCGATTTGCCGGCTTCACGGATTGTGAGGCCGGCGAGAGCCGGCATCTCGCTCTGCATGAGATCGGCGGCGCGCTCCAATATGTCGGCTCGCTTGTCGGGGCTCACGGCAGCCCAACGCTCGGCAGCGGTCGCCGCCAGCCGCATGACATCGGCGGCGTCCTGCGTTTCGAGTTCGGTGACGTGGCCGACCACATCGGCATGGTCGGCAGGGTTGAGGACTGCGCGGGGCGTGCCGCGTTCGGAGCCGTCGGCAAGGAGCGGCTTTGCGGTCCAATCCCTGGCTGCGGAGGCCTGCAGTTGCGCCGATAGATCGGAGAGCGTTGTTTCATTCGACAGGTCGATGCCATTGGAGTTCTGCCGCGCGCCGCCGAACAGGTCGGCGGGGAGCACGATCTTGTCGTGCTGCGCACCGACGACAGCCATCGCACCCACGCGCTCGACAGGGTCGGCAATCAACTCGGAGACAGGCACGGCGGGATCGGCGATCTTGTTGACGAAGGAGGAGTTGGCGCCGTTTTCCAAGAGGCGCCGCACGAGATAGGCAAGCAGCGTCTCATGCGTGCCGACGGGGGCATAGATGCGGCAGGGACGGTCAAGCTTCTGGGCGCCGACGACCTCTTCATAGAGCGGTTCGCCCATGCCGTGCAGGCATTGGAACTCGTATTTGCCGATGGAAAAATCGCTTCCGGCCATGTGGTAGATCGCGGCCAGGCTCTGGGCGTTGTGGGTCGCAAATTGCGGGAAGACCACATCGGTTGCCGAGAGCAGCTTCCTGGCGCAGGCGACATAGGAGACGTCGGTGTAGATCTTGCGGGTGTAGACGGGGAAACCTTCAAGGCCATCCAGCTGCGCGCGCTTGATCTCGGCATCCCAGTAAGCGCCCTTGACGAGGCGGACCATCAGGCGATGCCCGGAGCGGCGGGCAAGATCGATGATGAAATCGAGGACGAAGGGGCAACGCTTGCCGTAGGCCTGCACGACGAAGCCCATACCGTCCCAGCCGGAAAGATCTGGATCGAGGCACAGTTCTTCCAGCAGATCGAGCGAGAGCTCCAGCCGGTCGGCCTCTTCGGCATCGATGTTCAGGCCGATATTGTAGCCCTTGGAGAGCAGCGCCAGCGCCTTCACCTTCGGCAGAAGTTCGCTCATCACTCTCTCGGCCTGCGAACGCGAATAGCGGGGATGCAGCGCGGAAAGCTTGATGGAGATGCCAGGCCCTTCATAGATGCCGCGGCCGGCCGATGCCTTGCCGATCGCATGGATCGCGTTTTCATAGTCGCGATAGTAGCGCTCGGCATCGGCATGCGTCGTCGCGGCTTCGCCGAGCATGTCGTAGGAATAGCGGAAGCCTTTCGCCTCAAGCGAGCGGGCGCGCCGCAAAGCCTCGTCGATCGTCTCGCCGGTGACGAACTGCTCGCCCATCATGCGCATGGCCATGTCGACACCGCGCCGGATGACCGGTTCGCCGCAGCGCGCGATCAGTTTTGTCAATGAGGCGGACAGTCCGCCTTCGTTGACGGTCGATGTCAACTTGCCGGTGACGACCAGCCCCCAGGTCGCGGCGTTGACGAACATCGAGCGGCCACCACCCAGATGCGCTTTCCAGTCGCCGCCGGCGATCTTGTCGCGGATCAGCGCATCGCGGGTCGCGGTGTCCGGAATACGCAGCAGCGCCTCGGCGAGGCACATCAGCGCGACGCCTTCCTGGCTCGAAAGTGAATATTCCTGCACAAGCCCCTCGACACCGTCGCCCTTGTGTTTGGCGCGCAGCGCTTCGATCAGCTTCTTGGCTGTCTTCCTTGTCGCCTCGCGGGTGGCTTCCGGCAGGGTAGCCGCCTCGATCAGGACGGGCAGGCATTCGGTTTCGGGACGCCGATAGGCGGCGGTGATTGCCTGACGGAGCGGGCTTTGTTCACGAATGGGCGGCGCGAAATTCGAAAATGGGACGGCGTCCGGCGCTGGTTCTTCAGTGGCGAGTTTGGCAGAGACAGTCATGATAACCTCAAGGTGCAAGGGTCCCGGTGGCCTTGTGGGCGTCGGCGATATCGCCCCACGCGGCCCTCCCGTTGCTTCGATCAGAACATACTTCATTCCAGAAAAGCGTTCCGCCTTGAAACTGCGGCTTTCCAGTCATATTGAACTTCAATAGCGCTTATTTCAAATAGGAATGCCTGCTGAAATGACAAAATCCAGTGAAATTGACCAATTCGACCAAAAGATCCTCGACGCGCTGGTCGAGGACGGCCGCATGTCGATCACCGAGCTTTCCGAGCGCGTCGGTCTTTCCAAGACCCCATGCCAGGCGCGCCTGAAGAAATTGATCGATTCCGGCTATATCGATGGCTTCAAGGCCATACTCAATCCGATCAAGCTCGGCCTCGACCACGTCGCCTTTGCCGAAGTGAAGCTGACGGATACCCGCGAGGAAGCTTTGCTCAGCTTCAACAACGCCGTCAAGAAGATCAAGGAAATCGAAGAGTGCCACATGATCGCCGGCCGCTTCGACTATCTCCTTAAGGTGCGGACGTCGGATATTCGCCGCTACCGCATCGTTCTTGGCGAAAAAATTTCCAGCCTGCCTTTCGTGGCCAGCACATCGACCAATGTGGTGATGCAGTCGGTCAAGGAAAACTGGTCGTAAATCCGCTTCACCCTCCATACACGTCCTCACCTACCCGATGAGGCTCCCGTCGACCAATTCATCTTGCCGGCTAAACAATGACCTAGATTTCGCCATTCGAATCGGATCATTGCGAGGCGCTAAAATAAGTAAGCCAGAATAGTCGAGATGGAGTGCGCATGGAGACCAATGCCAGAGACCGCGACCTTGTCGAGGTCATGAAGCGGTACTTTGCGGTGAAGGCCGAAGTCGAGGACGTGAAATCCCGCCTGGAGGCGGCAAGGCGGGAGAATGGCGAAGAGATTGGCATATTCTACAACCCGCGCACCAATCCGAACCACGCAGCCGATATTATCCGTTCCCACGCTCTCAAGCAGGAGATGGTGCGCCTGATGGATTGGGCCGAGGCCTGGGGACGCCGGAGCCTGATGCCGGACGAGGCCTGACGCTCAGCTACGATCGCCAGGCCATCATCATGAAATCGGATCAATTATCGGATTTCAGTTTGCCCGCCGTTGCCCAGGAATCCTTCGAAATCTCGGTAATAACGATCTCCACCGATTCCGGCGGGCAGACGAGCGTTTCGACGGCGACCCTGGTTGCTTCGCGAACGAAGGCGCGCTTCTGGTCCTGTGTGCGTCCGGGATGCATTTCCAAGCGAAGGATGGGCATGGTGGCTCCTTGATAGATTATGGCCCGATGTTAGGCGCCATGGACTATCTTGCAAAACCAGCGGGCGATAAATACGCTCGTCTTTGCTTCACTCCGAACCTATAGGTATGCAATCATGGACAAGTTGGCCGGCATGGCGATGTTCGTCCGAGTGGTCGAGCATGGCAGCTTCGCCGCCGCGGCCGACGTCAGTCACGTGTCATCAGCCATGGTCGCCAAACATATCAGGACGATCGAGCAGCGGCTGGGTGCGCGCCTGCTTCACCGCACCACGCGCCGTCACCAGCTGACCGAGGTCGGCAAGCTCTATTACGAACGTTGCAAGACGGTGCTGGCGGAGGTCGAGCTCGCCGAGTCTTCGGCATTTGAACTGCAATCGGCTCCGCGCGGACGCTTGCGGCTCGTCGCGCCGGTCAGCTTCGGGACGCAAAGTCTCGTGCCGGCGCTTGTCGACTATTTGCACCAGAATCTCGACGTCAGCGTCGATCTGGCGCTCGACAACAATCCGCATGATCTGATCGGTGAGGGCTATGAACTCGGCTTCCATATCGGCGACCTGACGGATACCAATCTCGTGGCGCGCCCGCTGAAGCCCTATCGGCGCATTCTCGCGGCATCGCCTGATTATCTTGACCGTTGCGGCAGACCGCAAACCCCTGAGGATCTCGCCAATCATATGTGCCTCGGCCATTCCTACTGGCGTCTGCAGGGCCGCTGGCATCTCGTCGGTCCGGAGGGAGAAACCCGCGAAATCGCCATCAAGGGCCGGTTCACCACGAACCAGGGCGGGGCTCTGCGCGTCGCCGCCCTGCATGGAGCCGGCATCGTGCTGCAGCCGGAACTGTTGCTTGCGGCAGATCTCGATGCCGGCCGGCTTGAGCCGGTGCTGCCGCAATGGTCTTACAGGCCGACGCCGATGCACCTCGTCTATGCGCCGGATCGGCGTCCGACGGCAATGCTGCGCAGTGTCATCGACTTTCTCGTGGCCCGCTTCGGCTGACGGTCGATGCTCTTTCGCCGGTCGCGGATCAGTGATCAAATCTGATCATCGGCTTGGGAGGGCGAGGGAAGCGTGGCCAAGGTTACATTGAAGATGGGGCGGCTGAGGAAGGCCTGATGACGATCATTCTCGATCAGGCTCCGGAGGTTCAGGCCCGCCGTGCCATCGATCTGACGCTGAAGAGAGGTACTCCCGGCACGGTGGCACCGGGAGCAATATCGTCAGTTCGTACGCGCCGCTTTTTCAATGACCGCAGCGACTTCCTTCGCATGGACGACGAGGGAGGCATGGCTGCCAGCCACCTCTGTGGTCTTGGCCTTGATCCTGGCTGCGAACATCTTCTGGGTCTCGGGCGCGATTACCTTGTCCTTCGTGCTGACCACATAGAACGTCGGTTTGTCGTGCCAAGCCGCCGTATCGACCGGAGCCTCGTAGGCTGTGTGGTTTAGCGGAAGCTGCGAGTTTGCCAGGGATTGGGCGATCTTCAGAGGAAGGTCCGCCGCGACCGCCGAGGGAAACACTTTGGGATCGATATAGAGGTTGCCCTTTTCGTCGGGATGAATGGCCTTGGTGCCCTCGGTCGCCGGGCCGCTCTTGGCTAGGGTCGCCAGAGACTCTCCAACGTCAGGCGCGAAGGCGGAGACGTAGACGAGCGCGGAGACCTTGGGATCGTCACCGGCTTGCGTTATGACCACGCCACCCCAGGAGTGGCCAACGAGGACGGTCTTGCCATCCTGCTTCGCCAGTGCCTGTTTGGTGGCATCGGCATCCGCAGCGAGGGACGTGAGCGGATTTTCGACCAGGGTCACGTTATAGCCCTTCTTCGTGAGGATGTCGGCAACGGGCTTCCAACTTGTCTGGTTTACGAAAGCGCCATGTACGAGCACGATGTTGTGTGCCGCCATCTTTGGTAGATGAGCCGATTGGGCGGGTGCGGCAAACGCTGCCCCGGCGAAGAGAACGGTGGCGGCTGAGAGTAATATATTTCGCATTGCTTGCTCCTGTTGGGATGCCGACAACCCCGATCCAGGGAAAGGGCAGGCGCTTGGGTCGCGCTTCGTGTTGCGGCAGTTTGCCAAATTGTTTGCTGCGTGACCTGTTGGCTCGCCGTGACACGAAATAGTACGAAGGGTTCTCGGACGTTAGGCCCCAATCGTCCGGATATTGTGTCTGATCGTCCGGCGGACTAACATCAAGGGCATGGACATCCTCGCTGAAGTGCTCGATCGCGTTCGCCTTAATGGAAACCTGCTCTTCCACTTCGAGCTCGGTCATCCCTGGAGCCTGGCCTTACCGGAGCGCCCCTACGCCCTGTTCCATTATCTCAGTCGTGGCTCAGCCACCCTCGCGCTCGAACATGGGCGAGAGTTCTGCATGACGGAGGGCGATCTCGTCGTCGTTACACGCGGCGAGCCCCATTTGATTTACTCGGATAGCCGGACGAAGCCGTTCCAGATTATGGACCTCGATCGACCCACCCATCTTGGCGTCGTGCATCACGGAGGCAGCGCGCAGCCGTTCGCGACAATGATCTGTGGCAATTTCATTCTGTCGTGGCCTTCGCGCGGCAGCGTGATGGAGCTACTTCCGCCCGTACTTCTCCTGAAGCCGACCATGGACGGTGATTGGCTGGAGGCGATTCTGCGACGCATGGTGAGCGAGTCGGCGCTTGAACGTCCCGGCCAACGCGTCGCGCTCTCGCGAATGACAGAGATGCTCTTCGTCGAGGTCTTGCGAAGCTGGATCAAATCTCTCGGCCCAGGAGAAGGCGGATGGCTTGGGGCGATGGCAGATCCGTACATTGGACGAGCGCTTGAGTTCATCCACGAACGACCGGATCGACCGTGGACTCTTCGCGACCTCGCACACCGTGTAGGGCTCGGCCGCTCAGTGTTTTCGGCTCGCTTCACTAAGCTCGTCGGTCAGTCCATGCAGCGCTATCTGATCGCACGCCGGATGTCGGAGGCTGCGTTTCTACTAGAATCAAGCGATGAGGGTATTGCACGGATTGCAAGCCGCGTGGGCTACGAAACCGCCGCGGCGTTTTCGAAGTTGTTCCATCGGCACCACGGTCTATCACCCGGCCGTTATCGGGCAGCTCGGCGCACTGCCGGCGGCCCAAGGCCAGGGGATTTTCTTGAAGCAAAAGTCGCTGACTGGTCTTGATTAAGCTGACGTCCATGCCGTCTTGTCATGATCGCGGGTCGCTACGGCCGTATAAGAACCTCAGCTTCAATCTCGACGGGAAGATTAAATGGCAGGCCCGCCACGCCTATCGCGGAGCGGGCGTGGGATCCGCGTTCGTCCCCGTAAACCTCCACGATAAGGTCGCTGAAGCCATTGATAACGAGTGGATATGAGTTGAAGGAAGAATCTGTATTCACCATGCCAAAGACGCGAAGCCAGCACTCCACTCGGTCCAGATCACCCAATGCAACTTTCAAGCTGGCTAGCATCGCCAGTGCGGTCAAGCGAGCGGCTTGATAGCCTTCTTCCAACAGCAGATCCTTGCCCACCTTTCCGAGGGGTCCGGCAATTGACCCGTCTAAATTGAGGGGCCCGTGTCCAGAAATATAGGCCTTTGACCCTGCAATGCGGACCCAAGGAAAGGGGAGTTTAATGTGTGGCGGAAGGACGATCGGCGCTGGAAGTTTAAGTCCTAACCGTTGTAGCTGGCTTTCGATATGGGACATTGCTGATTGACTCCTATAATCGTTCCCGGCCGCTCACCGCTTAAATTATCTCTCAGCTTATCACCGTCGAGTTGATCCAAAAGATTTTGAACAACTGCGGGAACCGCTTTTCCTTAAATAACAAAACCATCGCTATCAGCGCCCCAGCAAGCTCATCAAGAAGCTGTGTGAACTGCTCTCCCCGAATGTCTGCAACAACATCCAAAATGATCATCATATCATTTCCGATTACCTGCAACGCTTTGTTGTGCAGACCAAACTGCCCCTCAGCAGCGTACTTGTCTAGCGGCCGCTTTGGGCCATGACGCGGCCCAGGCGTAGGTCGCAACTGCGCCCCATCCTCGCCGTTCCCGGGCAAAGTGAGCCGCCCCGAAGGCAGCCGTTCGTTCCGATTGACCGTTTGCTGCTTCACGGAGATCGGCGGGCGGCCCCGGATGTTCGTCTCGCTATTCCAGATACGGCGTCAGCACATCTTCGATCCATTTCATGAATGCGCGGACTCGGCGCGACAGGTTGCTCCGATGTGCTACGACGAGGGACACGGCGATCGCCCGGCGACGAAAATCGGGCATGATCTCCACAAGCGCTCCACTCTCTAAGTATTGGCCAATCCCTATAAGTGGCGCCTGAATCAGGCCAAGGCCGGCGACGGCAGCGGCGTCGTAGGTCTGCGCGCTGTTGACGTGTAGCGCACCTGGCAACTGAAGCGTCGCGTAGCTGTCGCCGTCTGGATATTCCCATCCATAGGGCCTTGCGCCCAGCGTCGTCGAAAAATGAATTGTCCGATGTTCCTGACGCTGGAGATCTTCTAACGATCGAGGGACGCCATAGCGCGCCAGATAGGCGGGACTGGCAGCGTTGACCATGCGTAACTTGCCCAGTGGGCGGGCAATCAGCGTCTCGTCCTTTATGGGACCAAGGCGTAATACACAGTCGAACCCCTCGTGAACCAGATCAACTTGGCGGTCGCTACTCGACACCTCCAGCTCCAGTTCGGGGTGGGCCGCCATGAAATCCGGCAAGGCCGGCACGATGGTTGTGCGCGCCACCTCGGTCGGAAGATCGACCCGCAGACGCCCGCGAAGCGCCACGCGATCGCCCGCGAACATCGAGTGTAGGTCATCGACCTCAGCAAGCAGATTGCGGGCACGGGTATGAAATGCGCGTCCGTCCTCCGTCAACTGCACGCTGCGCGTCGTCCGGTGCAGGAGCCTGACACCGACATCCTCTTCCAGCTTCCGGACCGCCATTGACGCCCTTCCCTTTTGGATGCCCAGGCTATCGGCCGCGCGGGTGAAGCTCCCCATTTCCGCTACCGTTATGAAAATGAGGATGGGTTCGAGATTCTGCATTTTCATGCCTCGGTATTGTTCTCTTTGGAGAGAACAGTGGGTTCCATTGCTGGGTGTTTATCATATTCAGATGGCACAGTACGTTTCGAAATCAGATGATCCCATCGGAGAATGACAAGTGTCCAAAACTATGAACCTGCATCAGTTGCCTGAAACCATGGCCTTGCATCGCGCCCTTTGGGCCGGCCGGATAATGAGCGCGATTGTCGTTACCGCTCTGGTAGCGGATGGCTCTATTCAGCTTTTCGCGCCGGCACAGATTGCGAGCATGTTGCAGGAAACGGGGTTCGCGATGGACCTGACGCGTGTCCTGGGTCCGATTATACTCGCCTGCGCCATCCTTTACGCCATTCCGGCCACCACCGTCCTCGGAGCGATCCTGGTGACGGGCTTTCTGGGAGGTGCGATCTGCGCCCATGTCCGCATCGGTGAGTTGGGGTCGCCGCCGGAAATCATTTCCCTGCTTCTGGGCGCGATGACATGGGGCGGCCTCTATCTGCGCGATCCCCGTGTCCGGGCCATTCTGCCACTCATCCGTTAGACCAACAGGGGCATTGTTCTGTCCCTAAAAATCAGGAGAAACGCATGTTTTTAGTAACGGGAATCACCGGAAAAGTAGGCGGCGCAACAGCAGAACATCTGTTGGCACAAGGCAAAAAGGTACGCGCGCTCGTCCGCAATCGCGAAAAGGCGGCTAACTGGGCGGCCCAAGGCGTAGAACTGGTAGACGGCGATTGGAATGATTCGGCAGCCATCGAGCAAGCGCTCAAAGGCGTCGAAGGCGCGTTCGTCATGTTGCCTTCTGTCTGGGCGCCTTCGCCCGATTACAAAGAAGCCAAGGGCGTGATTGCGAATTATGTCGCGGCGCTCACCAAGGCAGCGCCGCCGCGGATGGTAGCGCTTTCGTCGATGGGTGCGAACAGGACCCGCGGGCTTGGGATGATCACGGCCTTGTCGCTTCTGGAGCAAGGTTTTCGCGACCTGACATCCCCAATCGCATTTGTGCGCGCAGGCGGCTTCTTCGAAAACTTCCTCTACGGCTTGCAGGTCGCCCAAGGCGGAACCCTACCGGTCTACTATAATCCGACAGGCCGGAAATCGACCATGGTCGCGACGAACGACATCGGCGCGGAGGTCGCAACCCTTTTGACCGGGCCAGTCTGGTCAGGACAGCGCTTCATCGAGCTTGGCTCTATGGTCAGCGCGGATGAAGTCGCGGAGCAATTGGGTGAAGTCCTGAATCTCGACGTGAAAGCCTTTGCAGTCCCGCGTGCAGGGTGGGCGGAAGCGTTCGAGCAATTCGGTATCCCGAAGGGCCACACCGGGCCTGCCGAAGAAATGTTTGAGGCCGTGAATGCAGGATGGATGGACCTCGGAGTCGGGGGTACGGAGCAGGTAGCGGGTACGACGTCCGCACGCGATGTCTTCGCGGCTGCACAGAACGCCGCCAAGGCGTAAGTCCGGGACGGATCAGGCATGAGACGGAGACTGCTCGCTTCAGCGTCGGGTGCGTCGCGGGGAGCCCTCGACAGTTCAACGCAACGCCAAGCGCCTCCACTTCGGCCCGACCTTCTGAATCTCCGGAAGGTTTAGTGGTTTCTGTTTCATGACGCATGCATCCGGTGGTGCGAAATTCAAGACTTTTGCAAGCTGAGTTCGAACCAAGGTTGTCAATAGGTTGCGGCTTTTAAAAGGTATGCCCGAAACCATCAATGTAAACTCGGTGCTGGGCTTTTTGCCCGCACCATTTATGGGAATATATGCCAGCAGCAAGCATGCGCTCGAAGGACTGTCAGAGTCCCTGGATCATGAGATTCGCGAGTTCAACGTGTGCGTCGTCCTGCTCGCGAGTTCATCGCTCGCCGAGAATCCTTGAGTGAGGTCAACCGCTTCCGCTGACGCAATCTTTTATCGAATCTTCGCGATATGCCGGTGCGAGTTCTTAAATTCCTGCCCCGTCGAGCTGCTGGGCATCGTCGCCTTCCCAAGGTGAGGGCATTGAGGTGCGATTGAGATTGGCCAAGGGCATCGGCATCCAACACTTCAATTCCGGCTCGGCATATTCGATGATGCGGCCGGGCGAGGAATCAGAGGCGCGCCAGCCTTCTGCGCCGAATTGATCGCCATTCGACCAGTACGCGAGGTCAACTTCTGCCGGGCCTTGTTCAGACGGGCGGATCGTGACGAGAATCCGACTGCCGTCTCTCGGCGCGCTTGCCATATGGCGCCAGCGGTCTGGCTTGTCCATCGTTTTTCCTCCTGCCTTGTTGCATGTTGCATGTTGCAAGTGTTGCCTCGTCATCGAAAACGGTCAACTCAAACTTTGCAAAACCCATCCTCTCCCAGGGCTCTTCCACCGCGTTACAATTCGCCGTTCGTTATCTGGGCTGTAGATTGTCAGAATGGAAGCATGCGAGGATTGAAGCAGCGACCAGATTCCGGCGTGGCTGGTTTTCGCGATGCTACCGCTGGCAATGGCGAAGCTTCGGCCCATCATGATCTCCGGCTTCTTTTCCGTAGGTTCATCCAACCGGACATTTACAGTTTCGGCACCGAAACGTCTTTGCCATTGGCGGCAATCAGCCACTCGCGAAAGATTTGTGCCTCATCGGAAAGACGGCTGGCCTCGAGCAGCCAATAGGATTTTTCCGTATCCAATGGCGTATCGAACAGGGTGACCAATGTTCCATCGGCCAGTTCCTCGGCAATGAGCGCGGTCGGGCAAAGACCCACGCCTTGCCCGCCGATGACGGAACCGATCATCAGGCTGAAATCGGCAAAGATCGGGCCGGGCCTTAGAGGCCGGTGGATGCCTTCGAGGGCGAACCAACGTGCCCAGGCTGCCGTCGTTTCATCGTGCAAGAGATCCAGATCGAGAAGATCGGCTGGCTTCCCGATCGGGCCATGACGATGTTTGTACTCTGCCGAGCAGGTCGGCCTCGTCTCCGCGGTCAGGAGCGAGATGGCGTTTGCGCCGGGTCTCGGTCCATGGCGTATCAGCAGATCGACGCTTGCCGCTTCCGGCGTCCTCGCATCGAGTGCGTAGACGATATTGATATGAATCTCGGGGTGCTCGTTCCTGAATGCCGGCAATCGCGGTATCAGCCATCGGGTGGCGACGGAAGCAATGCATGCGACGCTAACGGGCCGCCCGTTGCCATCCAGCCGCAACCGTCGAGCTGCGATCTCGATATGTCCAAGACCATTTGCGACCGCCGTCCCGAAATCGCGGCCCGCTATCGTCGCCGTCACGCCGCGGGCATGGCGCGTAAAGAGCTTGATATCAAGCCACTCCTCCACTGTGCGCACATGCTGGCTTATTCCCGCAGCCGTGAGATTGAGTTCGCTCGCCGCTTTGGCGAAGCTCTCATGACGGATGGCGGCCTCAAAGGCGCGCAGGGAGGCAAGTGGGATAGGTTGCATTCCTCAAGGCTAAGTAGGACTTAGCCAAAGCACAAGCGCAATCGACGTTGCGCGAGGGCTTTATATCCTTACATTCCGGGCAAACGAATGGGTCGGTTCTAGATCGGTAAGGAATGAAACGTCGCTATGGACAATCTTTTTGATATGCCTGCTCCCGCGGATGCCGAGGAGCGGCGCCGCAAGCCGCCGGTCGTCGTTTATCCTAACGGGACGCTGCCGCCGGCCGATATGGATGTGCTGCGTGCTGCCCGCCTGGACATGGCCAAGATAGAAGACATCATCGTGCCGCCGCGTGAGGGCGGCAGCTTTCGCGTGCCAAAGGGACATTTCTTTCGCATCGTCGGCGTGGAGGGCTCGCAGGTCGGCGACCTCAATCTGTGGAATGCCGATGATCTTTCCGAACGGTTCTTCAGCGGCAAGACCCGTGCGCTGCACGGCACGCATGTCGGCGTCGGAGACAGATTATGGAGTAATCTGCCTTACCTGCGGCCGATGGCGACGATCACCCATGATACGCTCGGCTGGTACGGCTTCGATGCCGATGGAGCCGGCATTCACGATGTGATCGGCACGCGCTGCGATCCCTACACGAACCGGCTGCTGAACGGTGACGACTATCATCATTGCTGCCATTCCAACCTGTCGCGCGCGCTCGCCAAGGAGCTGAATATTTCCGTCCAGGAAGCCGAGTTTCACGTCCATGACGTGCTGAACGTCTTCATGTGTACCGGTTTCACGCGCGACACCTATCAATATTTCATGAAGGCAAGTCCGGTGCGGCCGGGAGATTTTATCGAGTTCCTCGCCGAGATCGATCTTCTCGGCGCTCTTTCGGCCTGCCCGGGCGGTGATTGCGGCAGCGAGCATTCGAGCGATACGGTGCCCTGCCATCCATTGCGGGTGGAGATCTGGCGGCCCGAGCCTGCAAGCCTTGCCGGCAGAGCTTTTCCGGAACGCAACGCCTATCCCCGGACGCACGGCCTGTAATTCGATCGTCCGGGCTCAAAAAAGTTTGCCGGCGGTTTTCGGCCGCCGGCAATCCCAAAGTCGTCCATCAAGCCAAGCATCTGCCGGAGGGCAAAGCTCAGTTGATTCGTTAGTTGCACACGCGAACGCGCTCGTAGTGCCAACCCTCGTCATACTGGTTCTCGACCTGGCGGTTCTCGAACCAGCATCTCGGCGGCGGTGCTTCGTACACCGGACCTCTATTGGCAAGGGCGCCGCCGACGATCAGTCCGCCGAGGAGACCCGCAGCAACACCGCCGGCGATCGCGCCGCCATTGCCATGGTGATGATGGCGACGCCAATCGTCATGGCCGCGCCAGTCGCCGCGGCCGCGACCGTCGTAATACTGCGCCTGTGCGTTGCTGACAGGCGCCAATGCGCCACCTACCACCGCAGCGGCCAGCATAACCGTAAGAACCGTCTTCTTTATCATGACTACCTCCAAAGCAGCCTTCATGCTCAGCGAATGCGCGAGTCATTTAATCAACGTTTTAAGCATGATTATGTTCAGCTGAATATTCTATGAATGCGCCGTTCATCGGGCAAAAGATTGGAAAAACAGGCTCGAGCAGCGATTTTCGGCACGATAGTTCAGCGCGGCGGTATCAGTCGTGTCGCTCTTATCCATTCCAGCGTCCGCGATTCGGGATCAGGATTTCGGGTGATATCGGTCACCACGGCGGCGATATCGGCGCCATGGTCGAATACGCCGCCAAGGCGTTCGACCGTCAACCCGCCGATCGCGACCAGCGGAAGATTGCCGATGCGGCTTTTCCACTGGCCGATACGCTCCAGACCCTGCGGCGCCCAGGCCATGGCTTTGAGAATGGTCGGATAGATTGGTCCGAGGGCTATATAATCTGGCTTGGCCGCAAGCGCTGTCGCCAACTCCATTTCGTCATGTGTCGAGAGCCCCAGTTTCAATCCGGCGGCCCGAATGGCCGCGAGATCAGCGGTGGCAAGATCCTCCTGGCCGAGATGGATGAAATCGCAGCCTTCTTCGATCGCGAGCTGCCAATAGTCGTTGACGATCAACTGGCATCCGTAAGCGGCGCAAATTGCGCTCGATTCGCGGATCTCCGCGCGGATCTCCGATGGCGTGCGATCCTTGACGCGTAGCTGCACCAGTTTGACGCCGAGCGGCACCAGCCTCTTTATCCAGGCCGCACTGTCGACGATCAGATAGAAGGGGTCGAGGGTCATGAGAACACCGCCTTTCCGATGACCGGTGTCGATGGCACCGCCATATCGCGCGGCTCCAGCATGCCCGCGCGGAAGGCCTGCCGGCCTGCCTCGATCGCCTTGGCGAAGGCTTCCGCCATCATGGCCGGATCGGCGGCGCCGGCGACGGCCGTATTGAGCAGCACCGCATCGAAGCCGAGCTCCATGACGGTGGCGGCATGCGAGGGCCTGCCGATGCCGGCATCCACGATCAAGGGTATCTCGGGAAAATGCGCCCTCATGGAGCGAAGGGCGGAAAGATTGAGCGGACCGGCCGCCGTTCCGATCGGCGCGCACCAGGGCATCAGCACCTTGCATCCGGCCTCCAGCAATCGTTCGGCGACCACAAGATCGTCCGTCGTATAGGGAAAGACCTCGAATCCATCGTCTGTGAGGATTCTCGCTGCCTCCACCAGTGCGAAGACATCCGGCTGCAGCGTGTCGTGGTTGCCGATCACCTCCAGCTTGATCCAGTTGGTCCGGAAGACCTCGCGCGCCATCTTCGCAGTTAGCACCGCTTCGGAGACACCATGGCAGCCGGCGGTATTGGGAAGAATGTGAACGCCAAGCTCACGAATCATCTCGAAGAAAGCACCGCCATTGCGCCCGCCCGCCGTTTCACGGCGCAGCGATACGGTAGCGATTTCGGTTGCCGAGCGCTTGACGGCTTCCGCCAGCACAGTCGGCGACGGGTAGCGCGCCGTGCCGAGAAGAAGATGCGATGCAATCTGGGTTCCGTAGAGCTCGAGCATGGTCAGCCTCCCTGCATCGGTGTCAGGATCTCGATCCTGTCGTCGTCGGTTAAGGTGTGGTCGTCGCGTTCTTCGCGATGGATGAGTTCGCCATTGACGGCGGTTGCCAGCCACTCGCCTTCGTATTCGAGCGCGGCGAGAAGCTGCGAAAGCGTGGTTGCGTCGACGATCTGTGCTTCGCCATTGATGATCAGGCGCATTGGCGGTTCCTGTCGCTGTTATGTCCGGAAAATAGGAGATCCGCGGCTTCCGCCGCTATCGCCGGCGCCAGCAGGAAGCCGTGGCGATAAAGGCCGTTGATAAGGATGGTCTTGCCCTCCTGCGTTACACGCGGAAGATTGTCTGGAAAGGCAGGACGGACGCCGGCGCCGGTTTCGACGACGGCTGCGTCGGCAAAGGCGGGATGCAGCGCATAGGCGGCGTTTAGAAGTTCCATCAGCGAGCGGGCGGTGATCGGCCCCTCGAAGTCCGTTTCGATCATCGTCGCGCCGACCATGAACAGGCCTTCGCCGCGCGGCACGATATAGACGGGAAATCGCGGATGCAGCAGGCGGACGGGCCGCGCAAGGGTAATTTCCTGCGTCCGCAGATAGAGCATTTCGCCGCGCACGCCGCGTAATTTGGGGCTTTCGCCGACACGGGCAGCCCCCGTACAGTCGACAACGTCAGAAAACTGGCCGTCATCCGAGATCTGATCGACAAAGGTCACGCCCGTTGCTGAGAGAGCGTCTCTCAATGACTGTAAGACGTCACGAGGATTGACGTGTGCTTCCTGTGAAAAAAACAGGCCATGCTTGAAGCGACCGGCAAGCGAGGGCTCAAGGCTGGCGATCTCGCCTTCCTCTATCAAGCGATAGCCAGTCGTGCGGTTGGCGAACCGCTTCAGCTCGTGCTGATCGCGGTTTGGCGCGACGACGAGCGTTCCATTGCGGACGACCTTGCCGGGCAGAATCGCTTCCCAGCGATCGGCGGAATCGCGGCCTCGTTCCAGCACGGCTTCATCCGCACTTTCCCGTTCACACCATGGCGCCAGCATGCCGCCGGCGAGCCATGAGGCGGCCCGACTGAAATTCTGACGGGGCTCGACAACCGTGACTTCGGCGCCGCGAGCATGCAATTCGTGCGCGACGGTGAGGCCGGCAATGCCGGCCCCTTTGACGAGGACACGCATGTCACTCGGCCGGATGCGCTGTGGTGTCGATCGGCATATAGAGATCGCCGCCCTCCCGGTATTTCGCCGCCATCGCTTCCAAGCCTTCCTTCTGCGCCTCGGCGCGGATGTCGTGCGAAATCCGCATCGAGCAGAATTTCGGGCCGCACATCGAGCAGAAGTGCGCCACCTTGTGGGCTTCCTTCGGCAAGGTCTCGTCATGGAAGCTGCGGGCGGTATCGGGGTCGAGCGACAGGTTGAACTGGTCCTCCCAGCGGAATTCGAAGCGGGCGCGCGACAATGCGTCGTCGCGCACTTGCGCGGCTGGATGACCTTTGGCGAGATCCGCCGCATGGGCGGCGATTTTGTAGGTGATGACGCCGGTCTTGACGTCGTTGCGGTCGGGCAGGCCGAGATGTTCCTTCGGGGTTACGTAGCATAGCATCGCCGTGCCGAACCAGCCGATCATGGCGGCGCCGATCCCCGAGGTGATGTGATCGTAGCCCGGCGCGATATCCGTTGTCAGCGGCCCGAGTGTGTAGAAGGGCGCCTCGCCGCAGACGGCAAGCTGCTTGTCCATGTTCTCCTTGATCTTGTGCATCGGCACATGGCCAGGACCTTCGATCATCACCTGGCAATCCTTGGCCCAAGCAATCTTCGTCAGTTCGCCGAGCGTCTCGAGTTCGGCAAACTGCGCGGCGTCGTTGGCATCGGCGATCGAGCCGGGGCGTAGGCCGTCGCCGAGAGAGAAGGAGACATCATAGGCCCGGCAGATGTCGCAGATCTCCTCGAAATGCTCGTAAAGGAAGCTCTCGCGGTGATGATGGAGACACCACTTGGCCATGATCGAGCCGCCGCGCGAGACGATGCCGGTGACGCGATTGACGGTGAGCGGGATGTAATGCAGCCGCACCCCGGCATGGATGGTGAAATAGTCGACGCCCTGCTCCGCCTGTTCGATCAGGGTGTCGCGATAGACCTCCCAGGTGAGGTTCTCGGCAATGCCCTCGACCTTCTCCAGCGCCTGATAGAGCGGGACGGTGCCGATCGGCAGCGGAGAGTTGCGGATGATCCATTCGCGGATGTTGTGGATATTGCGGCCGGTCGAAAGATCCATGACGGTATCGGCGCCCCAGCGGGCGGCCCAGACCATCTTTTCGACCTCTTCCGCCATGGAGGAGGTGACGGCGGAATTGCCGATATTGGCGTTGATTTTCACCAGGAAGTTCCGGCCGATAATCATCGGTTCGCTTTCCGGATGATTGATATTGGCCGGGATGATCGCGCGGCCGGCCGCCACTTCCTGGCGGACGAATTCGGGCGTCACATGATCCGGGATATGGGCGCCGAAGCTCTCGCCGTCGCGAATCAAGGCTTCGGCTTTCGCCGTGCGGCCGAGATTCTCACGTATGGCGATGAATTCCATTTCCGACGTGATGATGCCGGCCCGTGCATAGGCAAGCTGCGTGACGGCCTTGCCGTCCTTTGCCCGCAGCGGCTGGCGCTTGGCCGGAAATTCCGGCGTCAGCCGCTCGCCAGTGACAAAACCATTGTCTTCGGGGCGCACATGGCGGCCCTCATAGGCCTCGACATCGCCGCGGGCGAGCGCCCAGTCGCGACGGAGCTGCGACAGGCCCTGTTCGATGCGGATATCGGCACCCTCGATGGTATAGGGGCCGGAGGAATCATAGACGACGACGGGCGGCTCGCCCGATGTCGGATGGACGCTGATCTCGCGCATCGGCACGCGGATGTCTGTGTGAATATCTCCCGGAATGTAGATCTTCCGCGACGCCGGCAGCGGGCCTGTCGTGACGGTCGGGGTGAGGTTCTTTGCGGCAATGGTCATGGTTTGAGGCTCCAAGTTGCGGTTGGAGACCCAGTCAATCAGCCGGAATGATGGAAAGACGCCGGCATGGAATCCACCCAGGAATCCGAAAGCCTTCGAGCGCTTGCACCGTCCCTACGCCAGTATGAACTGGATCAGGTCAACGGGTCACTGCGCACGCTAGCAGTATCTCAGCCCTTGCCGGGACCCCCCTGGTGAATGCTGGAAGGCTATGCTCTCCGTTTGGCTCCTGTCAAACCCGGACGATAATCGCATTTTTCCGGAAGGCAGCGTTCGCCGCCTCAGAGATTCTACAATTTAAACGTGTTTTAACGAGTTGCCGGCGTGGCGCCACCTCAATAACGAGGGGCAGTGTTGCCGTTGAAGCGGTGAGGACCGGTGTGGGAGAGCTTGCTGGCGGTATCGAGCCAGATCTTGCACCGAGCGCGCGCCAGCGGTGGCAGAAGGCGAAGTCCTCGCTGAGATAAATGCCCGTCCCTTCCTCGACCATGCATTCGAACAGGGCATATTGGGTGCCTGGCGAGCGCTTGGTGCTCGGATAGGCGTGGATGGCGTTGTAGCGCAGTTCGGGATGGGCGGCGATCATCCTTTCGATGACGGCGCGCTTGATCAAAAGCATGCCTGTGCCCGCATAGATGGCGCTGACGAAATCGCCCTCGCGCTCGGCGCTCTGGCCGACCAACGGTGTTCCGGCATAGTGGAGTGCCGCCGCCGCAAGTGACACCCCATCGCGCGAGTCTACACGGGCAGCGGTGTCCCAGTCATAATCCTTGATCGGATACATGGCGGCGACCACGTCCTTGTCCGCATCCAGCAATCGCATCACCTGATCTGGCTCGAAGCTGATGTCGGCGTCGACGAAGAGCATGTGGGTCGCCGTCGTATCGTTCAGGAAGGACGATACGAGCGTGTTGCGGCTGCGGGTAATCAGCGCGTCATTGCCGAGAAGGGCGAGCGTCAGTTGCACGCCGGCCTGTGCGCCCGTCTGCATCAGGGCAAAGATGGACTGCATATAATCCTTGGTGACGAGGCCGCCGAAGCAGGGTGCCGCTATGAAGATCAGCCGATTCTCATTCATGCGCGATTTTTCCCTTCCAATGGCGCGAGTCGCCGGAATCTAGGAAGATTCATCATTTCTGTGTGTAGCGATTTGTTGAGTTTTGTTTCTGAGCCTTGCCGGAATTCGCAGGCGAGCTCGCAGGCCTTCCGAGGCCCATACGGTGGCTAGGCCTCTTGCCGGCGGTGGATTTGGCCGTCATCTCCAGTCGGGTGCCGACGCCGATCTTGCCTGCGATCGCCGGGCGAAGGACCTGCCTTGGCTTCGTCAGTTGAATTAAGCAACAGCGGTCAAGACTAACGCCAGACTGGAGTCGGTCTCCCCTTCACATAATTGACAAACATACGGGCTGTTTGTAAGTCTGAAGCAGGACAGAAATTGTCTTGCGGTCGAGCGATCGGCCGGATCGGTAGGGGCATTTCAAGACCTTTGCCGCGGGGTCAATCATGGAGGTTCGAGGGGACTCAAGCCAACATTACGTGCGTACTTGCCGGGCTACACGGTCGCGTTTTCGACCGAACCGATCTTCAAGGTGGTTTCCAGCTCAGCGCTCGCGGTAAATTAGAAATGCATATTACAACCAGGAGTTTAATATGAATATCAAGAGCCTTCTTCTCGGCTCCGCTGCTGCGCTGGCAGCAGTTTCCGGTGCCCATGCAGCCGACGCTATCGTTGCTGCTGAGCCGGAGCCGTTGGAATACGTCCGCATCTGCGACGCTTACGGTGCTGGTTACTTCTTCATTCCGGGCACTGAAACCTGCCTCAAGATCGGCGGCCGTGTCCGTACCGAAGGCGAGTGGTACGATGCCTACAACCCGAACAGCAAGAACGGTACGCTGTGGCATACCCGTGCAGAGCTGAGCGTCGACACCGCGACCGACACCGAATACGGCCCGCTGAAGACCAACACGGTCATCCGTTGGGACTGGAGCGACGGCAACTCCACCTCCACGAAGCTGCTGTTCGCCAACATCAGCCTCGGCGGCTTCCTCGTCGGTAAGGCCGACTCGCAGTATAACTCCTACATCGGTTATGCCGGCGACGTCATCAACGACGACGTGATCTATGACGGCCCGTACGAACTCAACCAGCTGACCTACAACTATGATGCCGGCAACGGCTTCACGGCTATGGTCTCGGTGAAGACTCGAACTCCAGCGGCTCTGGCGCTTCCTATGGCGCAAGCTGGTGGTCTGACGACAAGGGCAACCACTACGCTCCTGACGTCGTTGCCGGTGCCGGCTTCAAGTCTGGCGCATGGGGCTTCAAGGTCGTCGGCGGTTACGACTCGATCGTCGAAGAAGGCGCCATCAAGGCTCGTGTCGACGCTGACTTCGGCGTATTCTCGGCCTTCTTGATGGGCGGCTACAACACGGACGGCGACAAGCTGAACAAGTATGCCGGCACCAACCTCGATCGTTCGGCTTGCCCGGTTAATAGCCCGGCGAAGTGCGGCTGGGGGACTGGGCAGTTTGGGGCGGCGTTGGCGTTCCGATCAACGAAAAGCTGAAGTGGAACCTGCAGCTCGCCTACACCGACTCGAAGATTTTCGCCGCTACCACGAACGTCAAGTGGAACCGGTCAAGAACCTGCTCATCGAGCCGGAAGTCTCCTATACCAACTTCGATTCTGTAAACCAGGATCAGTGGGCTGGTATCCTGCGCTTCGAGCGTAGTTTCTAATTTTGAATTACCCGGCCTCGCGCCGGGTATAGAGAAGCCTGATGTTTCCAATCCGTCAGGCTTCTTTCATCGATCGGTTGACCTCCGATCAAAGTAAAGGATCCGGCTTTCCCTCCGGATCCTTTTTTATGTCCGATGCTTTGATTTTGCGCGGCATGCTTTAAGCTGCCGACGTCACTACCTCATGTGCCTGCTCCAGCGGAAACCATGTCTTCAAGACCATCTTGATGAACATCTGCCCGCAGGGCACGAGCTGGAAATTGCCCCTGTCGAGCGTCCATTCGGTGATCAGTCCGCCGATGACGGCCGTCAGTGCCGAGGCGGCCGTATCCGGCGTCCAGGGCGCTGGCAGCCTCGTCTTCTCATTCATCAGGGTGAATATGCGTTCGAAGTGTTCGTGCATATCGTGCCGGAAGGAGCTGGCGCGGTTTGTGGTTCCGTCGCAGAACGCCATGTCGAGATGCATCATCACCTTCAACATGCTTCTCTTGCGCGGATCGCCCTGGACATCGTCGAATATCCCGGCAATCGCCTCCGCCACAAGATCAAGCGGATTTGCCGGAAGCTCCTTCGACATCCGCTCGGCCAATTCCTGAAACGGCTGCTGAGCTTCGTCGCGAATCGCGAACATCAGCCCTTGCTTGTTCTTGAAATGCCAGTGCACGGCCCCCCGCGTCACACCAGCTGCTGCGGCTATCTCCTCGAGGCTGACATTCTCGTAGCCCTTGTCGAGAAACAGAGCCTTTGCAGAGTGCAAGATCTCGCTCCTCGTTTCCGCAGCCTCCTCCTTAGTGCGCCTCATTCGCGTCTCCACGGAAATCAGTTTTCAAGCTGTACCCCTTTTTTTTGGCATTCTTACCCCACCACTGCCGCTTATCGCTGGAACTCCCCATACCAGCAATGCGGCCGAATTATATAATCCCCTAAAATTAGGGAAGGAAATCGTAACAGGAGGCCTTCGTCAAGCGCCTATAAGCCACGCGCAAGTTTCCGCGTGCAATTTCCCCGCGTTGGGAAGTGAAAAGTCGAAAATGTGTGGATGCTAATGTGTGGCCATGGCGGCGATATATTGGCTGACGGAGCCAAATTCGCTCGCCCGGGACACGATGCGCCAATCAAATCGGGGCACAGGCGCGTTTGATCTCCGGCGTTCGCAAGTCCGTCCGTTCATATCGACCATCGACGTCAAGCCGTCGCCTTCGCGCGGCGAAGCCTGGCGATAGTCATGTTCGAATCGCGTACGCGTAAGCCATCGGAGTTCCTCTCAACGCTCGTGTCTGGAGGCCCCAATGACGAGCATTACCTCAGTCTCTTCCAATAACCACTACCAGCATAAGACATCGCGCTCCACATCTTCGAGCGACGACGGTTCCATCTCGTCGCTGCTATCAGGCAGCTCTTCTGGCGATTCTTCCGGCACGAGTTCCTCATCCTCTTCGAACGACTCGTCTCAGCTTGCTTCGGCGCAACAGCTGATCGCGCAGCTGATGAACATCATCCTCAACCTGCAGGCCAATAGCGGCACCGACAGCTCGACCTCGAATTCGGATGGTGATTCGACCGGTTCGACATCGAGCACGGAGCAGGCTTCCGCCACCGGCAGCCAGAATGGCAAGCAGAGCGATATGATCAGCGCCATGGACGCCAATGGCGACGGCAGTATCAGCGAGGCGGAATTTGTCGCTGCTCGGCCGTCTGATGTCAGCCAAGACCAGGCGAAACAACTGTTCGCAAGCTTCGATCAGGCCAATACCGGCTCGCTCAGCGAATCGCAGCTTAAAGATGCCATGCAGGCAGGTCGACAGCCGCCCCCGCCACAGGGCGGCCAGATGAGTGACGACGAACTCTCCACGGCGTTTTCTTCCATGGACGCGGATGGCGACGGCAATGTGAGCCAATCCGAGTTCGTTTCTGCCCGTCCGTCCGATGTCAGCGAAAATCAGGCAACGGCGCTGTTCAAGAGCCTCGATACATCCGGTTCCGGATCGTTGACGCAGAGCCAGTTCGAGCAAGCCATGAAGCCACAGCCGCCGCAGATGCCTGATTTCGGCAGTTTCTACACATTCAATGAGCAAGACCAGACGACGAGCGATCTCCTGACGCTCTGATCGAACCTGAGCTTTCGCATTTGACCCATGCGAAGTGCCGGCAACCCGGACAAGAGACGTTGGGGCCTCCCCGTCCGGGTGAGCCGGCTCTCTTTATATTCGCCCGATGGATAGTTGCCGGACGCGGGAGAAAAATCCGAAAATACTCGATGCGGGATCGACGGAATTCGGCGGATAGGCCGTTCAATCCTTGCGAACCCATGCTTGATGTCGAAGGATGATACGCTGACCGAGATGCTGCGATCTGACGGGAGCCGCTTGCCGGATTTGACGGCCGGGCACAGCTTTTTTGCCGAAAGCCCGAGCCGGGCGGCGCGCCATGCCGGCATCGCGCGAAACAGGAGCGGCGGCGATTGTCGATGAAGTGGGATCGCGCGCCCGGTAGCGGCGATGCGGACGAGGATCTGCTTGGTCGTATCGCCGCTGGTGACGTTCCGGCAATGCGAACGATGGTGGCAAGGCAGCTACCGCGCATCATCGCCGTGGCAACCCGCATGCTCGGCGATGCGAGCGAAGCCGAGGATGTGGCGCAGGAGACGTTTCTGCGCGTCTGGCGGAATGCTGGCGGCTGGCGTCAGCGCAATGCCCGCTTCAGTACCTGGGTGCATCGCGTGGCGATCAACCTTTGCTACGATCGCTTGCGTCGTCGTAAGGATGTTCTTTCCGAGCATCCGCCCGATATCGAATATGAAGGGCCGGCGCCGGACGCGGGTCTGATGAGCGAGGACGATCCGTCCAGGCGTGTGGAGCGGGCGATGCGGATGATCGCGCCCCGGCAGCGCGAGGCGATCATCCTGGTCTATTATCAGGCGCTGTCGAATGCCGAGGCGGCCGAGATCATGGACGTCAGCGTCGACGCACTGGAGAGCTTGCTTGCGCGTGGAAGGCGCTCATTGCAGCTGCTTTTGTTGAAGGAACAAGGCGATGGTTGAGAATATCGCGGGTCCGATGAATGCCGGGCGGTTTGAGGAACTGACCGCTGCCTATGGCGGCGATATCGCCCGGTGGCCGCAGGCCGAGCGCGCCGCCGCGCGGGAATTTGCGAAAGACCCCGCCGTAGCCGGAATTCTTGCGCGCGCAGCCGATCTGGACGCGTTGCTCGATACCTATGTCGTCAGACCGGGCCGTGCGGATCTGGAAGGCCGGATCCTTAAAAGCTTCGCCCGCCGTCTGACGATTAGAAACTGGTTCCGCTTCGGCTCCGCCGGCATCGGCCTTGTCGGTGTCGGCATCGCCGGCGCGCTTGCCGGCAGCATCGCCATTGCCGTGCTGACGCCCAGCCTGACATCCGATATCCCATTCGTCTCCGACGGAACCGCGACCATGTTCGGCGATATCGGGCCGGACGCAGGCATAGTGGACGCGGGCAGAGCGCAGGACAACCAATGACGGATCGCAGTTTTCGAATAGTGGTCATTTCCCTACTGATATTGAATACGTTCCTGATCGGAGCGTTGGCGGGCGGCAGCCTGACGTGGATCCGCAAGACGCAGGCGCGTGCGGGAATGATGCCGCTTGCCGGCGAGCAACTGCCTTCGGCGCAGAAAGAAGCCTTGCGTGCGGCGCTCAACGAGGCGCGCAAGGACAACCGGCAAACCATTCTCGAGGCGCAGCAGGCCAAGGTCGATGCCGCTTCGATTCTTGGCCAGCCGACGCTGGACAAGGAAGCGCTCTCGGCTGCCCTGGCGCGCGCGCGCAATGCCGATATCGGCCTCAGAGCGAAGCTGGAGGAGCGTGCCGTCGATTTCGCCGAAACTCTCTCCTACGACGAACGCCGGGCGCTTGCCGAAAGCCTTGTTCGCCGCAGCGCTCCGAGAGCCGCTGCCACAAAATGATCATACTTGCCAAGCGACGGATCGGAACAAGCCCTGCGTTTAAGGAGCATATCTGATGCAGGAGTTGGCAGGAACATGGCTCAGCAATCGAATGATGTTTATGCCGCGCTCGCCCTTTCCCGATTTGGGCTAGGGGCAGATCATAACGGCACCGCGTCGATCGCTTCGGATCCGCGCGGTGCACTGATGGAGGAAATCACCGAGCGCTTTGTCCCGGTGCCCGTCGGGCCGCAGCTTCAATCCACGGCCGATCTTCTCGTTTCTCTTTACGCGTTCCAGGAGCAGCACAAGGAGGCAAGGCAGCAGGCCGCAACAGCCGCCGCGATGCAGCAGGACAAGCCGGTGCAAGGGCCGCAACAGCCGCCTGCACAGCCATCAGGTGCCATGGCCGCCCAGCCAGGCAATCAGACCCAGCCGGCCAATCAGGCAACGGCGGCCGTGATCGGCAAGGCAGTCGAGAAGCTGGAAAAGCCTCCGGCGCCCTATCTTCCGCAGCAGATTCTGCTGGCCGAAGTGGACGCTCGTTTCAACGGCACCATCCGGCAACCGCTGATCGGTTTCGGCGAGCGGCTTGCCATGTTCTGGGCGAACCATTTCGCGGTTGCCGTTTCGAAGAGCGAGGAGGTTCATATCGTTGCCGGCGCCTTCGAGCGCGAAGCCATCCGGCCGCACGTCTTTGGGCGTTTCGCCGATATGCTGCTCGCTGTCGAGACCCATCCGGCCATGCTCGGCTATCTCGACAACCAGCAATCGATCGGACCTAACTCCAAAGCCAATGCCAACAAGAAACGCGGTCTCAACGAGAATCTCGCCCGCGAGACGCTGGAACTGCATACGCTCGGCGTCAATGGCGGCTATACGCAGACCGATGTGACGACGCTTGCCAAGATCATCACCGGCTGGACGGTGGCGCGCGCCGAGGGCAAGCTTGGGACACCCGGCACCTTCGTCTTCAACGCCGGCGCCCATGAGCCCGGCGACCAGACGCTGCTCGGCCTCACCTATGCCGACAATGGTGTCGGGCAGGGGCGTGAGGCGCTGCGCGATCTCGCCCACCATCCGGCGACGGCGCAGCATATTGCCACCAAGCTCGTTCGGCATTTCGTCGCCGATACACCGCCGCCGGCACTCGTGCAGACCGTCGCCGCGACCTTCAGCAAGACGGATGGCGATCTTTCGGCGGTCTACCGGGCGCTCATCGGCTCTGAAGACGCATGGAACCCGACATTGTCGAAGGTTCGCTCGCCGCTGGAATTCATGGCAGCACTTCTGCGGGCAAGCGGCGAGATGCCGAAGCCGAATGTCATTCTCGGTGCCTTGACCGCCATGGGCCAGCCTTTCTGGGCGCCCGCCGGCCCGAATGGTTTTGCCGACACCGTCGATGTGTGGGCTTCCAGCGAGAGCCTCAGCATGCGCATGGATGTCGCGAACATGATCGCAAACGCTGTACCGCCCCAGATCGATCCCCGTCGCTTCGTGTCCGACAGCCTTGGGCCGCTTCTTTCGAATGAAACGCTGCAGGCGGTATCGCGCGCGGAGACCCGCAACCAGGGTCTGGCGATCGCTTATCTCTCCCCCGAATTTCAAAGGCGCTGACCATGACCTGCGAACTCATGACCCCTACCCGTCGTGCCGTGCTCGGTGTTTCCGGCGCCTTGTTCGCCTGGGCCTTCATCCCGCGCTTCGCCCATGCCGCCGGCGGACGCGATCCGCGCTTCATCACCATCATTCTGCGCGGCGCGCTCGATGGTTTGACGGCCGTCCCGCCCGTCGGCGATCCCGATTATGAGACGCTGCGACAGTCGATCGCCATGACGACGAGCGGCCCCAATGCCGCTCTTCCGCTCGATAGCTTCTTCGCGCTGCATCCCTCGATGCCGAATTTCAACCGGCTCTATCGCGCGGGACAGGCAGCCGTCGTACATGCCAGCGCGACACCCTATCGCGACCGATCGCATTTCGACGGCCAGGACGTGCTGGAGTCGGGCTACGAGATGCCCGGCCGCGTCGAATCCGGCTGGCTCAACCGGATGCTGGAGGGGCTGCCGAAGGGCGACAAGGTTTCGCCTGATACGTCGGCGATCCGCGGATTGTCCGTCGGCGCCAACGCGCCGCTTGTCATTCGCGGCAAGGCACCGGTGCTCGGCTGGTCGCCGTCCAACCTGCAGCCGGTCAGCGACGACCTGCCGCCGCGGCTGATGGATCTCTACAATTACACCGACCCGCTCTTTGCGAAAATCCTCGCCGAGGGCATTTCGACCGGCAAGATTGCCGCCGGCCTCGACGTCAAGGCAAGGGGCGGCCCCGGTGATCCTAACGGAATGGAGCAGATGGCGAGAGGTGCTGCCCGCCTGCTGGCGCAGGACGATGGCCCCCGCGTCGCGGCACTGGCCTTCGAAGGATGGGATACCCATGCCGGCGAGGTCGATCGGCTCAACAAGCTTCTCGTCGGGCTCGACAATTCGCTTGCCGCATTCCAGCAGGAACTCGGCCCCACCTGGAAGGATACCGCCATCCTGGTTGCGACTGAATTCGGCCGCACGGCGCAGGTCAATGGTACGCAGGGCACGGACCATGGCACCGGAACGACGGCATTCCTCGCCGGCGGCGCGATCAAGGGCGGCCGGGTGATCGCCGATTGGCCCGGCCTCAAGCAGGCGCAGTTGCGCGATGGGCGCGATCTGGCCGCCACCACGGATCTGCGCGCCGTCGTCAAGGGTATCGCCGTCGATCTGCTCGGCGCCTCGCCAGCCATATTGACGCGCGATGTCTTCCCGGGATCCGATCACGTCTTGCCGATGAAAGGGCTGATGGTCTGAGCCGTGTTCCGATTGTCTGCTGCGACCGATCGGCCGATGAACGAGAGCTTTCTGTTGTGGCGCGCGACGTCGAAGACGGGCGGCCGGCGCTCCGCGCGCTCAGAGATCTTCAGCAACAGCTCGCTTTGACTGATCGCGGTCAGCACAAAAAATCACTCCTTAGTTGTATATGTTGGGCTACGCACCACACGAGTTTCGCGAATAGCAACCGCAATGTTGCGGAATCGACACGCCTCACCAGAAACGAGCGCGAATTATTGCGCCGCACCCACTACTTTCTGATGCATAGATTAGAATTCTGCTATGTAGCGCCTTAACCGATGACCGGCCGCACCGCGTACTGGGTGCTGTTTCAAGAATTTGATGATCGATCGAAGGACGAGCCCCTTGTCCTTTAGGAAGACTGTTGCTTTCAGGAAGGTTTTCATGACGTTTTCGGCGCTGGCAAAGACATATGCCATTAGGTCCCTCGCATCCGCAGTCCTCGTCTCATCAGCACTCTACACATTGCCCGGCTTTGCCCAGCAGCAGCCTGCGCCAGCTGCGAATCCGCCTTCCGGCACGGGCACTGCGCAAAGTCCGGCTGCAGCTGCAAGCGAACAACAGCCAGCTCCGCAGGCGCGCGTGCAGAAGTTCGACGACTGGTATTATCGCTGCATCGACGGCAAGGCGGCCGATGGCTCGACGGCGACGCATTGCGAAGTGGCGCAGATTGCCACGGTCAAGCAGGGCGATCAGGACGTCAACATCCTGACGCTGGCGATCGCCAAGGCGACGGATGCGCCGGTGACATCGAACAAGAAGGCAGCGAAACAGCCGGCCGGCGATCTCGTGCTGACAGCGCTCGTGCCGCTCAACATGTACATTCCCGCGGGTCTTGGCATCGATGCCGCCGAGAAGCCGGTGGTGCAGCTTGCCTATCGCAACTGCAACCAGGCCGGCTGCTGGTCGCAGCAGAAGCTGGACGGCAAGATGGTCGCAGCGCTGACCAAGGCTGCCGACGGCACCGGCCACGTCCAGATGATGAATGGCCAGAAGGTCAACATCAAATTCTCGCTGAAGGGATTGCCGGCGGCGCTCGATGCGCTGCAGAAGACCACTTCCAACTGATCGGGCAGGCCCACTTATGACGTCAGCCCGGCGATCTGCTGCCGCTCGGTACGATCTCGTTATGATCGCCAGTACTCTGCTGGCGGCGGTTTTTGTTGTTTCGCCCGCAATGGCGCAAACAGCGCCATCGACACCCAATGACGACTTCGTGCGCCGGCAGGCGCAGGAGGCCGAGCAGCAGCGCCTGAAGGCCCTCGGCGAGATGACGCCGAAGCCATCCGCGGCCGAAGCCCAGCAACCGGCTGTTCCGAGCGGCAAGAAGGCCGGCCCCTGTTTTGCGATCACCGGTGTCGAGGTGGCGGGGGTGAAGCAGTTCTCGGCTGCCACCATCGACAAGGTCACCGCACCTTATGCGAACCGCTGTGTCGGCGTCGGTGAGATCAACGGGCTGTTGCGCGACCTGACGCATCTTTATCTCGACAAGGGGTTCGTGAGCTCGCGCGTCTACGTGCCGGCGCAGGATATCGCCGGGACCAAGGTGCTGCGCCTGGTCGCCATCGAAGGCACGCTGGCCGACATCTACATCAACGGCAAGCCGGCGCGAGATTCCGGTGTGATGGGTTCGGGTGTAATGGGTTCGGGTGTGCTGGCAACCGCCTTTCCCGGCATGAAGGGCGAGATCACCAATCTGCGCGACATCGAGCAGGGTCTCGACCAGATCAACCGCCTGACCTCCAACAATGCCAAGACGGCGATGCTGCCGGGAAAGACCGATGGCACCTCGATCCTCAATATCGAGAACAAGCCGGATCATCCATGGCACCTGTCCTTCGGCAACAGCAATCTCGGTCAAGCGCAGACGGGATACTCCAAGTCTTCCGCCTCCGTCGGCTATGACAATCTCTTCGGCGTGAATGACCAATGGAATTTTTCATACGAGCATAGCGGCCCGGACTATCCCTGGCGGGACGACGGCCTCGGCAAGAGCAACAGCTATTCCGGCAATGTCAGCGTGCCCTATGGTTATTGGACGTTCTCGGCGAACGGTTCCTGGTACGAATACGACAGCACGGTTCCGGGGAATTTCGGGCCGCTCAATACCTCGGGCGATTCCAAGCAGGTGGGGATCGGCGCCGATCGGGTGATTTTCCGCGACAAGGATTCGATCACCACCCTCAATAGCGGCCTGACCTACAAGGAAACCAACAATTTCCTGCTCGGCAATAAAATAGAGGTCGGCAGCCGCAAATATACGGTCGGGGTAGCAGGCATCTCGCATTCGCGCCGCATGCTGGGTGGCCTCTGGGTCTTCGACCTTTCCTATAGCCAGGGGCTGAACCTGTTCGATGCGGTCGGTCCGGGGGATGCCGGGGCAGGGGATGCGGATCCTCGCTTTTCGAAGTTCACCGGCACGATCACCGTGACACGACCTTTCGAGCTTGCCGACCAGCGCTTCGAGGTCAATTCGCTCGTCACCGGACAATATTCTCCCGACAACCTGTTCGGGGCCGAGCAGATCTCGGTCGGCGGTTATTCCTCGGTGCGCGGCACGCGCGAGACGATGCTCTACGGCAATAACGGCTTCTTCATCCGCAACGATCTCGTCTGGCGCACGCAGCCGTTTGCCGACAATGCAGATCTCGCCAGGATCTTTGGCGAGTTCCGGCCTTATGTCGGCCTCGATTATGGGCGGATCGCACGCCAAGCGCGCTACCGCATCGAGGGCGGCGACATGCTCGGCTGGACGGTCGGCGCCAAGCTCGCCGGCGGTCACGTCAATTTCGATATCGGTTATTCGGATGTGCTCGGCGGCACGGTCGACAAAAACAATACAGGGCTGATCTTCGTCAGCTCATCCGTACGTTGGTAATGATAGGTTTAGAGGGAAACCATGAGCTTAATTGGAAAGAAAGAGAACAAGACACGCTTCACGGTGTCTTTCTCCATGACCGCGCTTGTCTGCTGTGCACTCGTCCTTTCTGGCTGCGGTGGCCGCGAGGCACATCCGATCGCATCGACCAATGCCGGCGACAGCGGCGCCGACTGCAGCGGAATCTCCCGGGAATTCGCGGCCAATGAACGCCAGATCCTGACGACGGTGAAGGAACGTTCGCAGGCGCAGGGCAAGAACGTGATTTTGGGTGCTACCGGCGTTCTTTTGTTTTGGCCGGCGCTGTTTTTCATGGATCCCAAGTCGCCGGAAAAGATCGAGATCGACGCCTTGCGCAATCGCAACCAGGTGCTCACCGACCTCGCCCGCTCGAGAAAGTGCCCGGCACTGAAATCGCAGCTCGGTGATCTCTACAAAAAGCTTGACGGTAGCGTGAAGACGACGCCGACGACAAGAGGCGGCTGAATTGATCGGTGTTTGCGTGCCTTCCGTGGCGAGTGACACGCGGACCGGCCGAAGCACTTCAGCCACCCACAACTGCGGCAAGATCAGTTTGCCGCGCAAATAGTAGTGAAGGCGCGCAATGAGCGGGAAGATCATGTTGGTTGGATCGAAGCTTGCAACTGTTGGCAGAGAAGCTGGAGGCGGCCCCCTGGCACGGCTTGTGCGCTTCGCCCACCACTCGCTTGCGGCCACCCTCAGCGTTCTTCTGTTCTTGCAGCCGGCAATTGCCAATGCGCAGTCCGTCTCGGCTGCAGGGTCGGCACCAACGACCAATCAGCCGGGCGTTGGCGCTGCACCGAACGGCGTGCCGCTGGTCGATATCGTCACCCCGAACGGCACGGGCCTGTCGCACAACAAGTACGACAATTTCAACGTCGGCACACCTGGCCTGATCCTCAATAACTTCAACGGCGAGGTCGGCACCTCGAATCTTGGCGGCGCCACACCGGGTAACCCCAATCTAAGGACATCAGGTCCGGCCTCCGTCATTTTGAATGAGGTCACCAGCGGTAATCGCTCGGCGCTCAACGGCCCCACGGAAGTATTCGGCGGCCGCGCCGATGTGGTGATCGCCAATCCGAACGGCATTACCTGCAACGGCTGCGGCTTCATCAACACGCCGCGCGCAACTCTGACCACGGGTGTCCCCGATATCGGGTCTGACGGCCGTCTGACCGGCTTCACCGTCAATGGCGGCGACGTCACATTCGAGGGAGCAGGCGGCAATTTTGCAGCCGCCCCCGGCGCCGTCGATCTGTTTGACGTCGTCTCCCGCAATATCCATGTCAACGCACCGGTCTACGGCAAAACCATCCGGCTGACGGGCGGCGCCAGCAAGTACGACTATGCCACCGGCGAGGCGACGGCGCTGACCGCCACGTCAGGCACGCCGGAATACGCGATCGACGGCACGGCACTCGGCGCCATGCAGGCCGATCGCATCAAGGTCGTCGTCACCGAGAAGGGTGCCGGCGTCAAGATGAGCGGCGACATGGCCGCCAATGCCGGCGAGCTCTCGCTATCGGCCGACGGCAAGATCTCGATCGGCAATGCGTCCGCACGCGATGGCGTCACCATCACCTCGAAGAGACAAGTGACGGCGGCCAAGGTCACGTCGAAGCAGAAAGTCACCGTCCAGGCCGACCAGGGCGTGACGTTGCAGTCGGTCGCCGCCGACAGCGATATCGCCTTGTCGAGCGGAACTGGTCTGCTGAGTGTCGCGGGTGACGTCAACAGCGGCGCGACCGTGCAGATGAGTTCGGGCGGCATTGCCGCCGGCAGCGTCATCGCTGGCAATGGTGCAGCGACGCTTGTCGCCACCGCCGGCGATATCGCGATCGCCGGTGCTGCCAATAGCACCGGTGATCTTAATCTGACCGCCACGACCGGTTCGATCTCGGCCGCGTCGCTGCTGAGCAACCAGACCATTGCGTTGAATGCCGGCCTCGATATTGCCGTTGCCGGCAACGTGCTGGCGCAGGGCAATGTCAGCGCTACCGGCCGATCGGTCTCGATCGGCATGGTCGTCTCGGGCATCAATATCGCTGCCACCAGTGCTAATCCGAGTGGTAATATCGTTCTCGGCTCGACTGGAAACCTCGGCCTGACCGCCACCGGCGGTAATATTGCCACGGGCAACCTGCTGTCAGCCGGCCCTCTCAATGCCGGTGCTAGCGGCAACGTGACCGCCAACAGCGTCCAGTCGGCCGGCGACCTGGCAATAACTGCGGCATCGCTGACGGCCAGTGGCATTAAGTCCCATGGGGCGCTTACCGTCAATGCCGCGGCGAATGTGAGCGGTCAAATTCTCGGCGCGAACAATATCCTGATCTCGGGCTCTGCGATCTCGGCCGGAGCCATCGTTTCCGGCGTTGATTTTGCGGCAATCGCTGCCAATGGCGGCAATCTCGTCCTCGGCAGTGGCGGCGATATCACGCTGCAATCCTCTGGCAGCCTCGCGGCCAATACCCTGCTTGCGGCCGGAACGATTTTCGCCACATCCGCCGATCTCGCCGTTGGCAATGTCACCGGCCATCAAGCGATTTCACTGTCCGGCAGCTCCAATCTGACCGCGACAGGCCAGGTTCTTGGCGCCGGCGATGTTTCGCTCTCGGGCGGTTCGATATCGGTCAATCAGGTCGTCAGTGGCCTCGATTTCGCCGCGACCGAAGCCAATGGCGGCAATCTTGTGCTTGGCGCGGCCGCGACGATTGCAGGCAATCGCGCTGGTGATCTGACCCTGCAGGCCTCCGGCAGCTTATCGGCCAGTGCCTTGCTTGCGGCCGGAACCATCACCGCCACCGCTACGGATCTCAGCCTTGGCAGTGTCACTGGGCACGAGGACGTTGCGCTTACCGGCGGCAACAGCCTGACCGCAACCGGCCAGATACTCGGGGCGAATGACATTACGCTCTCGGGTGGCGCGGTCACGACCGGCCAGGTGGTGACCGGCGTCGATTTTACCGCCATGGCGCAATCCTCGACCGGCGCAATCGTCATCGGCTCGGCCGGCGACCTGACTGTTAATGCCACCAGCGCCACAACGGGACCGCTGCTGGTCGCCGGCGATCTTAGTGTGACCAGTGGTTCGTTCACAGCCTCGAATATCACGGGTCACGGCAATGTCACGGTCAATGCCGCAAGCACGACGACCGCAAGCGGTCGCGTGGATCTGACCGGCACGCTCCTGGCGGCCGGCAATGTCGATATCACCGGGGCGAATATTACCGCGGGTACGGTTGTCTCGGGCGTCGACTTCGCTGCGACGGGCCAATCCGCTGATGGCAGTGTCGTGCTTTCAGCGCAATCGCCTGCGACTGTCGCGGGCTCGACCGGCGCGCTGACCTTGAAGGCGACGGCCGGCAATATCAATGCCGCCAACCTGCTCTCGGCAGGCGCGATCGGCGCTACCGCGAGCGGCAGCATCGGCAATAGCGTCGCCACGAACGCGGTTGCCCACAAGAACCTGACGATGACGGCAGGCGGCACGATTGCCCTTGCCGGCCAGTCCATGGCCGCGGGCAATATTAGCCTGCAGGGCCAGTCGATCTCAGCCGCAAGCCTGGTATCGGGTGTCGACTTCGCCGCTACGCGCGCATCGGCAACCGGCGCCCTGATGCTCGCGCAGGGCAACGCCCAGTCCGGCACCATGACGCTCATCGCGACAAATGGCGATATCACGGCCAGCAACGCACTGCTATCCGGCGGCAATCTTAACGCCACCGCAAGCGGCGGCGCGACGATTGCTGGCATCGGCTACGCATTGCTGCAGAGCCTTGCCGACGCCTCGCTCACCGCTCCGGGCAGCATCAGCTACACCAACAACACCAACGTCACCGGCAATCTGACGATCGATACCGGCACGATCGATCTCTCGGGAACGCGCGGCGCCAAGCTTGCCGTCGGCGGCACATTGGCTGTCACGGCCGCCTCTGCGAACCTGAGCAATGGCAGCCTTGTCCTTGGCGGGTTGACGCTCAATCTTAGCGGCCAGGCCGACCTGACCGGCGCGCAGGTAAATACGGTCAGGAATGCCGGCGGCTCCGGCGACATCGCCATCAGCGCAGCCGGTCTGACGGCCAGCGACACCACGACTCTGCTCGCCGCCCATGATCTGACTCTCACCCTGCCGACGCTCTCCAACAGCGGGCAGATTGCCGCCGGCAACAATCTGACCATCAATACCAGCGGCGACCTCACCAACAGTGCGACCGGCTTGCTCTATGCCGGGAATGACGCGTCTCTTCTGGTCGCGGGAACGCTGACCAACGATCAGGGCGCTATTCTCGCAGGCAACGACCTGACGATCGCAGGCAGCACGATAACTCAGCGCAACGGGGCGACCACCAACATTTCCGGCCTGATCCAGGCCGGCGGTGATATGTCGATCCTGACCACTAATTTGACGAACAAGCGGTCAACGACGCCGACATGGGTAACTGGCCAATTGGTCTCCTCGGGCAATGTGGTCGGCACCTTCGTTCTCAATCCCGATGTCGCCGGCAAGCCCTTCGCCTATCTCGAAACCGTCGATCAGAACATCTTCCAGCTTTATCCCGGCATCGATCCGCCGGCATGGCAGGACTATCAGCCTCTGCTCTGGTCCCAGGCGACCCTCGCCGATGGTACAACCTATCATGCCTGGACATGGACTTCCGCCAACGGGCCGGTCCTGGTCGGGCCGATCTTTGACTGGATCAAGGCGCGTGTGCCGAAGGACGCCAACGGCAATCCCGTCCTCGATCCCAACAATCCGTCGAAGTACTTCATCGTTGATGAGGTCGTCAGAAACGGCACTGACGCCAGTACGACCTACACCTGGAACCCGACAGCCAATCTCAGCCAGTCGGTTTATGAGGACCGGTTCACCGGCGCGCTCAGCCCTGAAGCGGTCATTCGGGCCGGCGGCAACCTCACGGTCGATGCCACCAATCTTACCAATTCCTACAGCCGCATCGAAGCCGGCGGCGACGCGACACTCAGGGGATCGACGCTCACCAACGAAGGTGTCGTCCTCAATCGCACGACGATGCTGACCTGCAACGCCCAGAGCGCCTGCACGGCCTACAACGCCGATGGCACAACCGATCCCTCGCGCGATATCGCCAACGGCACGTCGATCGTGTCGGGATCGCAGGTGATCGGCGGCGCGGCCGGCACCCTCAAGGCGGCCGGTGCTCTGACCCTCAATTTTGGCACGGTCAATAACACGTCCCTCGGTTCGACCGGTGGCGGCGCGGCAGTCAGCGCGCCTTCGACATCGAGCGATCCGCTGTCCGCGCTGAGCGGCATGACCGCGGGCGGCGCCCTGTTCACGGTCAACAGCGCGCTCACCAACGTGGCGGGCAATGGCGGGCTGACCGCCGGCGGCGGGCTTACCGCCGCGCTCGGCAATCTTACCCAGATCTCCCCGGCGAATGTTGCGCAGCTGGCGGCACTCGCCAAGCCGCAATCGGGCGGCGTTGGCGGCACGGTTCCCGGCCAAGCCTTCATCTTTGAGATCCGCGCAGCCTTCCTCGATGTTTCGAAGTTCTACGGCTCGGCTTATTTCCTGAATCGCGCCGGCTATGATCCCGAGACGAATATTCCATTCCTCGGCGATGCCTACTTCGACAACCAGCTCGTGGATACCCAGCTCCGGCAACTGGTCGGCGACGGGCTCGGAAACGGCTCCTTCATTCCGGGCAATAGCGCCATCGAGCAGATGAAGTCTCTGCTCGATAATGGTGCGGCCTACGCCGAAGCCAATGGGCTTGCCTTCGGCCAAGGATTGACGCCTGGACAGGCTGCCAACCTTATTCAGTCGATCGTCATCTACCAGGCCCAGACCGTAAACGGCGTGCAGGTGCTGGCTCCGGTCGTCTATCTGTCGGCTGCCGATCGGGCCAAGGCGGGAACATCGGCCGGTGCCATGATTGCCGGCAACACGGTCGATCTCAACGTCGGAAATCTCAATAATTCCGGCGCGGTCGCCGCGGCAGGCGGTCTCAACATCGCCGCCAGCACGATCAAATCCACCGGCACCTTCTATGCCGGCGGCAACCTGAACCTCACGGCATCGAACGGCATTACGCTTGCCGCCCAGACGATGACCATTGGTGGGCAGAATTTCGTCAACCCGAATACTGGCGTATCGGCCACCGGCAACGTCTTGCTCGCCGCGAATGGCAGCGACCTGAACCTGCAAGGCGCCAGCGTCAAGGCGGGCGGCAACGCCCAGCTTTCCGGCAACAATGTCAACCTTGCCGCGGTCAAGGTCGACGCGAGAACCGCGGGCGGTTCCGCTGACAACAATGGCCAGCCCGCCACGATTGCAGGCAATCGCGCTGAGAATGCCACGGGCGCACGTGTTAGCGCTGGCGGCAACCTGAACATTGCCGGCGCCAACGACGTCAATATTATCGGCTCTTCTGCTAAGGCCGGTGGCGATCTTAACGTGAAGGCCACAAACGGCGCGGTGAATATCGTCTCGACCGATGTCGCCCGCCGCACGGATGACGGCTACACCAAGACATCAAGTACGGACCAGCAAGCTTCGCAGCTTTCAGCCGGCGGCAATCTCGCGATCAATGCCAACACCGGTGTCTTGATCTCCGGTTCGGATCTGACCGCCAAGGGCGATGTTGGCCTGACGTCCAACGGTGACATCAATGTCACCACGTCGCAGAACCAGTCGAACTCGACTTTCGGCAAAAATTCCTCGTCCGAGCTGATGCATAATGGCTCGACCATTACGGCCGGTGGCGATCTCGTCGCGAAATCCAAGAATGACATCAACGTCATCGGCTCGACCATGACGGCGGACGGCACGCTTGGCCTGCAGGCCGGTAAAAACGTCACCATCGCCGAGGCGACCGACAGCGCCACGCTTGATGTCAAAAGCTCCAGCAAGAAAGGCGGCTTTCTCGGTTCGACGAAGGAGAACGCCTCCGGCCATCTGGAAACCACGACGGCGGCAGGTTCGTCACTCTCCGGCAAGGAAGGGACCACCATCATCTCCGGCGGTGATACGACGGTTTCAGCCTCGAAGGTCACGGCCGGGGATGCAACCCATACCGCCGATCTCAATGTCCAGACCGGCGGCAATCTGATCGTCACCGCTGGCAAGGATACCGAAACCGAGCATGACAGCGCCAAGCGCAAGGGTTTCCTGCGCAGCGGCAGCGCGAGCTATGACGGCTATAACGAAACGACGGTCGGCTCTGCGCTTTCGGCCTCCGGCGACGTCAACCTTGATGCCGGCAAGGCTGCCGCCATTGTCGGCTCGAAAGTCAACGCCGATGGTTCGCTCAACGTCTCCGGCGAGAGCGTCTCCATCATCGGCGCGCAGGAGAACCACCAATCTGACAGCCAGCGCAAGGATTCCGGCCTCTTTGTCGGCTCCGGCGGCGGCTTCATCTCGCTCTACGGCAAGAATGAAAAGCAGGGCCAGCAATCCTCGACGAACAACGTCGGCTCGACGCTTTCAGCCGGTCAGGACGTCAACCTGACGGCAAGGGCGACCGATCTCAACATCATGGGCTCGTCGGTCACAGCCGATCGCGACATCAACCTGTCGGCAACCCGAGACGTCAATGTCACGCCCGGCGCCGAGAGCTTGTCGCAATCCGAGCAGCAGAAGAAGTCCGGTTTCGGTCTCGCCTTCTCGGCAGGTGGCGGCGGCTTCTCGATCGGTATTGGTGCGCAGTCGACGAAGGACAGCAAAGCGCAACAATCCGACACGAACGCCATGTCGACCCTTTCGGCCGGCCGCGATCTCAACATCTCGGCGGGCCACGACGTCAACCTGCAGGCCACCAGCGCTTCCGCCGAGCGCGACGTCAGCCTTTTTGCCAAGAACGACATCAATCTTCTCTCAGCCAATGACGTCACGAATTACCAGGAAGCGCATGAAAAGAGCTTTGCCGGCGTGACGCTCACCGTGTCGAGCCAGGTCGGCGCTGCAGCGACAAGCATCATGAACTCCGCCGAGCGCCTGTCGGACAGCGGCGCCGTCAATGCTGTCACCAACACCGCTATTGCTGGGCTTGGCTTCTATAAGGCCTACAAGGACCTGCAGAGCGTTTATGACCAATATCAAAAATCCGGTGATATCGGCGTCAACGTCTCACTGACAGTCGGTGCCAGCCATCAGGAAAACAGCTGGTCCTCATCGTCCTCGACTCCGGTCGTTACTGACATTCGCGCCGGCCGCTCCATCTCGATGGAGGCCGAGAACGGCTCCATCACCAGCGATGGTGCGCAGATCCTGGCCGGCTATGACAAGAACGGCATCCCCACGGTCTCCGGCGATCCGCTGACCGGCGATATCTTCCTCTCGGCCAAGAATGGCGACATCAACCTCAACGCCGCCACCGGCATGTCGGATTCAACGAGCGCCAACAGCTCTTGGAGCGTCGGTGTTGGCGTCGGCGCGACCTTTGGCGGTGGCGGCAAGGGCATGGCAGATCTTGGTCTGGTTGCCAATGCCGGCTACGGCAAGGGTAGTGCCGATACGAGCGGCGTCAGCCATACCAATACGCATGTCAATGGCACCGGTGACATCACCATCATCACCAACGACCTGGCGCTGCGTGGAGCTACGATCACCGGCAACTCCGTCACAGCCGACGTCAAGAACCTGACGATCGAAAGCCAAGTCGATACGGCGAAGGCCAAGGCCGACCAGCTCAATCTCTCAGCCCAGACCGGCTTCGGCTCGACGAGTGTCTCTGGCGTCACCCAGAAGGCTAAGGGCGACGCGGCTATTGTCACAGAGCAGTCGGGTATTCATGCCGGCACTGCCGGCCTTGATATCAGTGTCAGCGGCCAGACCAGCCTTGTTGGCGGTCTGATCACCAGCCAGGCGACAGCGGACAAGAATTCCTTCTCTACCGGCACGCTGACGGTCGCTGATATCGACACGCATTCGACCTGGAAGGCCGAGACCTATGGCGGAACGATCGGCACCAGCGGCATCATGCCAACGCCGCCGGTGAAGGATAGCGAGAACAGGACCGGTCAGGCGCTCTCGGCCATCGGCGGCAACATTCCGATCACAATCACCGATCCGGCGCATCAGACGCAGGATATCGGCACGATTCGTCGCGATACCGACAACACCAATACCTCACTACCTGGCCTGCCGGATCTCGAACATATTCTGCGCGATCAGTATAAGACGCAGGCCGATCTGCAGGCGGCTCAAGCCACTATGGCGGGGCTGGTGGGTGATATCGCGGATGGCTTGCGCGATCGCGCAACGACACAGGCCGAGCAAGATTTCTGGGCTGAAGGCGGGGGTGGTCGTGCACTGCTGCACGCGATTGGCGGCGGTATCCTTGGAGGCGTCAATGGTTGGGAAGGGGCAATCAAGGGGGCTCTAGCCGGTGCTGCGACTACATTGATGGCACCTGCCATCGCTTCCCTTGTCAAAGGTATGCTGAAAGACAGCACCTTGTCTGATCAGGACAAGCAAAGGCTTGCCAATATGATCGGAACGAGCCTCGGTTCGGCCGTCGGTGGCGTAGTCGGTGGTGGGGAAGGAGCGTCCTACGGTGCCGCGAACTATCAATATAATTATCTCACGCATATCCAACTGGAAGAAGCCAAGAAACTCGCGTCCGCTCTCGCTAAATGTGAAGGCATCATCGCAAATTGCGCAAGCTACGACGCGCTCAAACAAGACCTGGAAGCCTATCGCAAACTATCTGCAGAGAACACCGCAGCTCTCATAAGGGAGTGCAGCCAGGGTCAATCGGCAAACTGCATCTCCATGATGGCAGACCTGAAGCAGTTTAACGAGGCCGTGAATGCCGAGCTCGTCAATATGCAGAACAATCCGAGAGGGTCGTCTCCACAGTCAAATCCAACACCCAATCAGGTTAGATACTACGAGGCCGTCGACGGAGGTCTCAGGCTCGATTATTTGGTCGAGCAGCAATTCACCACCGTGTTGGCGGGAGACCAGACACCGGAGCAAGCCAGACGAAACATCATCACGACCGTTGTCCAGTCCAACAAAAATCTGGGGCAGTTGAACGCTATTCTGAACGGGATTGGTCTCGTCGGTAGTGGTGTCGTCCTTATATTGTCCGATGGCACAGCGCTGCCTATTGTTGCCGGCGGTTTGGGCGCTGCGTCTTCCGGCAGCCACCTGTATGGCGATGTTCAACAGGGCATAACGGGCGTTGTCACCGAGCCTGGGCTTGTACAGCTCCTCAAGGCCAATGATATGTCGCCCGCCAATGCCGTTGCGATCCAGAATCTGATCGATCTTGGCGCAGTGATCACCGGCTTGGGCGTCGGGCTGAAGCCTACCCTTGCAAAATCAGCGACCTCATTGACGAGCGCTGAACGCAGCCTAGTCGACAGCGGCATTCTTACGCTTGACGAGGCGGCTGCGCTACCGAGGATCATCACAACTTCAAATGGTGAAAAGATCACTCTGCCACCGGGTTATAAGCCGCTCGCAGGCGCCGGATCGGCCGGCAATGATGTTGGAGGTTTGCCAGATGGGTTTGCACGCGCTACCGATGTTAAGGGCAATATCGTTATCGTTGGCACGGACGGAAATATCTACGCCAGCGTTGCGGATGCGCAGCAGGCGGCTTTGGGAGCGATGGATGGACTGTCGTTCCGCTTTGATTTGGCCGGTCACCTAGTAGGCCCGGATGGGTTTGCCAAGAATGGGCGGCTGAGCGGGACTCACAACCTCAACAATGCAACTGCCGAGTTGAGTGGAAAAGGGGCTACTTACTCCCTAAATCCGACGACCACTCCTGGCATAGATGAGCTTCAATACACTTATGTTCAGCCTAGTGGAAAAGTAGTGTCTGGCAGTAAAACGGTATATGATCCGCGGGTCTTTAGCGATCAGTCGATGGTTGATCTTGCGCAGACGGCCGCTCAGCAAGCCTGGACAAAATTTCTGCAAAATCCGGCAATGACCGCCCCGATAGACAACACCGTGGGCGGCGTTAGATTTCGTTCGTATATTAATTTTGATGCAAATGGTAATCCGTTCATTGGCAATGTTCACCCGATAAAGTGAGAAGCGACAGCATGGATTATTTTGAGGAAGCCTTCGGAGGGTTTAAGCCACATGTTGACGAGGATGCCGCCGTCAAGTTCGCTATAAGTATAATTTTGATGGATCGTCGCCTTCCCGAGCTATTGCATCTTTTGACGGATGGAGATCAGCTCGGCGGAGTGGAGGGTGAGCCAGGATGGATGATTGAGCGTAGAGATGAGGGCCTGGGCAATGTGTTTTATTACGAGAACTGGCCCGAAAACGCGCGATTCCACGCATATGTGGATCCAGATGTATACCGTTTAGCGCATCCGCATATCTTCATGGACGTCTCTGCCTTTCATCACTATGTCCGGAAAGGACTTGATGTCTATTTGGAGGCGAATCCGTCTGATATAGCGCTGGTGCAGGTGGTAAGATCGCTATTGAAAGCAGGCAACGAAACTAGCTCATAGACTAGAAAAGCTTTGCCGGCGTGACGCTTACCGTCTCGACCCAGGTCGGACAGCGGCGCCGTCAATGCTGTCACCAACACCGCTATTGCTGGGCTTGGCTTCTATAAGGCCTACAAGGACCTGCAGAGCGTTTATGACCAATATCAAAAATCCGGTGATATCGGCGTCAACGTCTCACTGACAGTCGGTGCCAGCCATCAGGAAAACAGCTGGTCCTCATCGTCCTCGACTCCGGTCGTTACTGACATTCGCGCCGGCCGCTCCATCTCGATGGAGGCCGAGAACGGCTCCATCACCAGCGATGGTGCGCAGATCCTGGCCGGCTATGACAAGAACGGCATCCCCACGGTCTCCGGCGATCCGCTGACCGGCGATATCTTCCTCTCGGCCAAGAATGGCGACATCAACCTCAACGCCGCCACCGGCATGTCGGATTCAACGAGCGCCAACAGCTCTTGGAGCGTCGGTGTTGGCGTCGGCGCGACCTTTGGCGGTGGCGGCAAGGGCATGGCAGATCTTGGTCTGGTTGCCAATGCCGGCTACGGCAAGGGTAGTGCCGATACGAGCGGCGTCAGCCATACCAATACGCATGTCAATGGCACCGGTGACATCACCATCATCACCAACGACCTGGCGCTGCGTGGAGCTACGATCACCGGCAACTCCGTCACAGCCGACGTCAAGAACCTGACGATCGAAAGCCAAGTCGATACGGCGAAGGCCAAGGCCGACCAGCTCAATCTCTCAGCCCAGACCGGCTTCGGCTCGACGAGTGTCTCTGGCGTCACCCAGAAGGCTAAGGGCGACGCGGCTATTGTCACAGAGCAGTCGGGTATTCATGCCGGCACTGCCGGCCTTGATATCAGTGTCAGCGGCCAGACCAGCCTTGTTGGCGGTCTGATCACCAGCCAGGCGACAGCGGACAAGAATTCCTTCTCTACCGGCACGCTGACGGTCGCTGATATCGACACGCATTCGACCTGGAAGGCCGAGACCTATGGCGGAACGATCGGCACCAGCGGCATCATGCCAACGCCGCCGGTGAAGGATAGCGAGAACAAGACCGGTCAGGCGCTCTCGGCCATCGGCGGCAATATTCCAATCACCGTTACCGATCCGGCGCACCAGACGCAGGATATCGGCACGATCCGCCGGGATACCGAAAACACCAACACCTCGCTGCCCGGCCTGCCGGACCTCGAACATATCCTGCGCGACCAATACAAGACTCAGGCCGATCTACAGGCGGCGCAAGCCACCATGGCGGGGCTGGTCGGCGATATTGCTACCAATTTGTATGACAATGCCAAAACCCAGGCTGAACGTGATCTCTGGGCCGAAGGTGGCCAGGGTCGCGCGCTCTTGCATGCGATCGGCGGCGGTATCCTAGGTGGTGTCAATGGCTGGGAGGGGGCGATTAAAGGTGCTTTGGGCGGCGAAGCAACAGCCTTGATGGCACCGGCAATCGCAAACCTCGTCAAGGGTATGCTGAAGGACAGCACCTTGTCAGACCAGGACAAGCAGACGCTTGCCAATCTGATTGGAACGAGCCTCAGTTCGGCAGTTGGTGGCGTAGTCGGCGGTGGAGAAGGAGGATCCTACGGAGCTGCCAACTATCAATACAATTATCTCACGCATGAGCAGGCCCGGGAGCTTACGGACGCTGAAAAGGCTTTGGAAGCCTGCAAAGTATCTCCTATTACCTGCTCCGCTACGGACAAAGCGCTGCTTCAGTCGCAAGTAGACAGCCTCAAGAGCCTTGACTACCAAACCACCATGTCTCTGCTGCAAGCATGCATGGATAGGGGTGCATTGTCATGTACCATAGAGCAGGGAAAATGGCAGCAAGCCTACCAGACATGGATGGATGCAAATAAGAACAGCTCGGCCGAAGCCAATGACCCCGATTTCGCGCGAATGGGCGAAAACTATAAAAACCTGGCCGCAGCCGGCATCGTCGCCAGGGAACTGGCCAAGACCCAGGAGTATGGCGAAGTCTATCAGATGACGAAGGGCTTTGAGTTGGGAGCTGTGTCCGGAGCCGCTGCTGCTCTTGGAACAATTTCCGTCATTGCCGGACAAGAAGCCGTCTCCACCGTTGTTGCAACTTGTGGCCGAAGCTCTGTCTGCTACGCTTCGTATCTTAACATGGCGCTTCATGATGTTGTAGCAACAACATCCGAATTTGGCGGATCGCCTACCGCAGCCACCCTATTGGGAGCGGCGCTCGCCGAGGCTAGAGCGACACTGTCTGTTGGAAGTGCCGGTAGCTCTCTCTACAATGCACCGTGGACAAAAGGCGTTCAAGACATCGTAGAGGGAGCCACCTTTGTCCAATGCGCGGGGGGATCGTGCGTTTCCGCCACCGGTCAAATTTTGACCGGTGGTACACTGGCCGAAGCTCAACTGCTAGATAAGCTTGGAGAATGGTCCAACTCGCCATCACTGGCAAAGGCGCTTAATGAAGCAATGCCTGGAGCTGGCTGGAGAGGCGGCTATTTCGATACTGGGGAAGATGCTTTGATGGTTGCAAAACGGGGAATGATGGGAGCCGAACTTAAAGCATTTGGATATGACAGTCACATGGTAACTTTGGTACCAATTAGCGCGGAAAATGGTACATTTAAGGTATATGATACCGCAAAGGGCGTCTCGTATACTGTCGATTCTTCCTGGGTCGTAAAGTACGTGATAGGAGGGACATTCAAATGAAGAAGGAAGAAGAAGGCAAAGAGTATTATTTTCTTAAATCGATCGAGCGTTACGGAGATGGTGAATTTTTTATACGTGTATTCTCTCTTAAGGGGGATACAATGAGTTTTCTTTTAATAAAAGAATTGGTTCCAATGGAAAATGGTGAATTTATAAGTTTGTACAGATGTGACAGAGATGAGGATAATCGAATACTGTCGAGGGATATATATGATATTAGAGGCTTAATGAAAGCGGTTGCTGCGTTTGACTCAGTATCACATTCTTAGGCTACTCGGTCTGGCTTATTTAAATGGATGAAGCCATCGAGGCTTCCATCAGTAGTTTGCCGAAGGAGATAGCCAAGTGAGACCCGTGACACGATGAGCTATGATCTACACCTTGATTTTCATACATCGGCTGGAATTGAAGAAATAACCAAATTTCTTTCAGCGCGTGGAAATTATCAGCTAAGCGGCAAGCAGGCAGTTTATCACAACGCGATTACCGGTGTTTATTTCACGCTCGCCTTCAGTGAGGAAAAGCGGGGCTTATTTCGCAAGAATACAGCAAAAGCCGATATAAATATCAATTACTGCCGACCAAGCTTTTTTGGATTGGAAGCTGAGATAGAAATTACCCCTCTTCTTCAGCGTTTCCCTTGCCAGATTCATGATCCCCAAATGAATGGGATGGGGGATGGTCCTTATTCCAAGGAGGGATTTCTGCGCGGTTGGAACGCCGGCAATGAATTCGGTGTCGATGCGATTCTCTCTCAGTCCAGTGATCCGATCCTGTATCTCCCCTCGTCGCAGCTTCACAACGCATGGCGCTGGAACTATGACCTGCCGCTCCGGCAAGCCAAGTGTGGGGACAAACAGTTTGTCCCGCAAATCCTATACATGCTGATTGCCGGTCGTGTTTATACCATCGCTGTTTGGGGTGACGCACTGCCGGCAGTTTTGCCGGAAGTTGATTTCGTTCTATTGGCACGGCAAGAGGGCGCTAACAGCGTCTTTGGTTTTGCATCCTGGGACGAGGTGGCAAAACTGCTGACCGCGAACGGTTATCAAAACGGGCCTGACGGATTTAACCTAGATTACGCGATCGCCCCAAGACCGATCGCAGACTTCGCTTTAGGGTTTGCTCCGGTCGACCGCTCTGAACTCGTCAAGCTTTCACCGGATCGCGTTCTCGATCAGGAACTTGTCCAGCGCCAACTTGCAGCCCGCCAGAACTGACAATCATGCAGCTCAATCATCAGCGAAGGCCGGTTAGGGCTGCAAGGTACACTCCAATTAAGAAAGAGAATCCGGGGATGCGTTTAAAAACTGTTGGCGTTTGGTTTGTCTTCGGCCTTTTAGCCGGTTGCGCCGGGACACCGGACCCAGCTAAGGTCGCTGCCCAGCAGCATGAAGGGTCGGCCCAGATTTTCGCAGACCAGAAGAAGAAGGGCTCGCTCCTTCTTGTGCGAATGGTGGATTCACCGTTCTTGGGCGACGTGAATTGTGACGGTTATATCACGCTGCGCAGGATCAATGCGGGAAAGCCAGACGAGGCGGAACCGCCTCTTTCGGTTGGTTCCGCAGCTGCGTATCGTTTGCAAAATCCAAATAAACTGTCCCTCGGCCAGTTGTTCTCCGCGACCGCGCAAAGATATGAGAGATGGTTCGTACCCGTTGCCCCTGGTCGCTACGCCATTACATACGCGTCGTGCCGCTATGGAAATACGACCATCGAGGCGGGAGGTGACGAGAACGGACTCTTCGGCAGAACATTCAGCTATGTCCGCCCATTTGGGGGTGAAAGTACCATCACGATTGGCCCGGGGCAGATTGTTGACGCAGGGTATATCCGGCTGGCAGGAACGCGCAGCGACCCGCGCGTGGTGGGATCGGAAGCCACGCCCGCCGAGCGTGACCTTATGAAGAGCGTCATGCCGGATGTCTATCCTTCGATTACTTTTACGAAATTCGGTTTATAAGCGCTTAATCAGTTCGTCAGACCTCTCCCAGCCGCTCCAGGAGCCGGAACAAGAGCAGCTCCAGGCATTCCAATACCCGTGTCAACGGGACAGTTGACATTGTCTGGAGCGGCTTGATCGCAGAGCCGATCTGCGTTTCAAAACACCCAACGGCCACCACCGTCTGCGCCGCATCCCGCCGAACCCGAACGCCGTGCGAAATCACGTGAAAACCGCGGCTGGCGGCATGGCGCCGACACGTTTTTCGTGTGCTGCGGAGAGGATGGCAACCACGCAGGCCAGAGCAAGTGCGACGGCACCCAGCACCGGCAGACTGCGATAGCCATATCCACCCTCGAGCAGAGCGGCGCCGACGACCGCGGCGATCGCAATGCCGATGTTGAAGCCCGAAGGGATGAGCGAGGAAGCGAGGCTCGGCGCATCGGCCGTCCACATCAGAATGCGGGCCTGAACCGGAGCGCCGATCGCGAAATTAAGCGCGCCCCAAATGAAGATCGTCGCGGTCATCAGCAAGGGATAGGGGCTGACGAGGTAAAGGACGACCAATATCGCGGCCTGAATGGCGAGCATGACGATCAGCGACGGCATCAGTTTCCAATCCGAGAGCCGGCCTCCCAACAAGACACCCAATGTTGCTCCGACGCCGTTGAGCAGGAGCACCCAAGGAATAAGCATGGCATCGAGGCCTGTCACTTCCCGCAGGAGCGGCGTGATGTAGGTGAAGGGCACCATTTGCCCGATCATCAGGGCGAGCACGATGAGAAGCGACGTCCAGACCTGCTGGCGGCCAAGAACGCGCACTTCGCGGCTCAGATGTCCGGACGGCTGAACTTCGGTTTTCGTTGACGGGATCAGAGTCCATATTGCGGCCAATGCGAGGACGCCGACCGAAGTCATGGCCCAAAATGTTGTCCGCCATCCCCAAAGTCCGCCGATCGCCGCGCCGATGGGTACGCCGATAATGTTCGAGACCGTCAGGCCGGCGAGGATGACCGCAACGGCACGTCCCCGGAACGCCTGCGGGACGAGGCCGACGGCAACCACCATGGCAATGCCGAAATAAGCGCCATGGGCGATCGCGGTCGCAACGCGGAAGAGAAGCATGGTGGCGAAGTCAGGCGCGAGCGCGCAAGCGACCTGCCCCAGGCAAAAGGCGATCGTAAGGGCGATCAGAATGGTCCGACGCGAGACCTGCCGGGTCGCCATGGTCAGGAGCGGGCCGCCGATTGCAATACCCAGCGCGTAACCGGAAACCAGATAGCCGGCAAACGGGATCGAGACACCCAGGCCCTGAGCCACATCCGGGAGAATGCCCGCAATGACGAACTCGGTCGTGCCGAACACAAATGCAGCCAGAAACAAAGCGAACAGGGGTAAGGGCAAATCCAGCTCCCATATAAAGGTATAAGGATTTCTCTAAATTACCGCCGAGGGCGCATCAAGTGCGAGATCTCGTTGTCGACGGCAAGAGCAAAGGAACGAGCCACGCCTGAACCAGTTGTATTCATTCCTCAAAAGGCGATTTTTCGGATCGTTTTCGGCTGTCAAACATATGCCATTTCAGGGCTGGATCCTTGACAAGCCAACAATGTTTGTAAAGGCTTGTCGCCATGAGTGAGGTGGCTGATTGGTTATCTTATACAAGTCCGATCAGTCGGAAAAACGCTGCCGAGGCGGTGTTTGATGATATTCGTTCGGCAATTACATCGGGACGGTTGGCGGTCGGGACACGACTGCCCGCCGAGTCTCAGCTTGCCGCCCGCTATGGCGTCAGCCGCCCGATCATCCGCGAAGCGCTCCGCTCGCTGCAGACACTCGGCCTTACCCAGACCCGCACCGGCAGCGGCACCTATGTCGTAACCTCCACGCCCGGTCCGGAACTGCGCTACGGCGGCTATTCCGCGCGCGATCTGATCGAGGCGCGACCCTTCATCGAGGTCCCGGCTACCGGTTGGGCGGCGCTTCGGCGCACAGGGCAGCAGCTGGCGCGCCTGCTCGAACTTTGCGATGAGATGGACGGGCAAGAAGATCCTCTGAAGTGGGTCAATCTGGATTCGGAATTCCACTCGATGATCGCCGAATCTTCGGGAAATGCCGTCTTTTACAAGATCGTGATCGATGCCCGCGACGCACTGATGCGGCAGTCGGAGCTCGTCAACATGATGGCGCAGCGCCGCGTGGCCTCGAATGTCGAGCACCGCCGCATCGTCGAGGCGATTGCGGCGGGATCGGAAGAGGGGGCCATCGCGGCGATGGAAGCGCATCTCGGTCAGGTCAAGCGCGTGGTGACCACGATCATCGGCGAGGATCAGCCGCACCATTGACGGCGGCTGGCAGATTGGCGAGCCGCTCCGGACGCAATGCCTCGAAGAGCTCTTCCGCGGTCAGATATCCATGGTCCAGCACGATTTCTGGCACGGTGCGCCCTGTCGCCAGCGCTTCGCGGGCAACCTTGGTCGCCGCCTGATAGCCGATCAGCGGGTTCAGCGCCGTCGCAAGGCCGATCGATTCCCGCAGGCGCTGCGCCATGAGGGCGGGATTGGCGGTAATGCCATCGACGCAGCGTTCGGCAAGGATATGGCAGGCCGCTGTCAGATGCATGATGCTTTCCGATAGCGCGCGCACCATGATCGGTTCGAAGGCATTGAGCTGCAGCTGGCCGGCTTCCGCCGCCATGGTGACGGTGATGTCGTTGCCGATGACGGAGAAGGCCACCTGGTTGACCATTTCCGGGATCACCGGATTGACCTTGCCGGGCATGATGCTCGAACCGGCCTGCATCGCCGGCAGCGTGATCTCGCCGATGCCGGCCCGTGGCCCGGAGGAGAGCAGACGCAGATCGTTGCAGGTCTTCGAAAGCTTGACCGCGACTCGCTTTAATACGCCCGAAAGATGCACGAAGGCGCCGGGATCCTGCGTTGCCTCGATGAGGTCGCTTGCGGTCACGAGCGGGCGGCCTGTCAGCCGGGTCAGATGCGCACAGGCAAGGGCGGCATAGCCGGCAGGCGCATTGAGGCCGGTGCCGATGGCGGTGGCGCCAAGATTGACCTCATGGAGCAGGGAAGCTGATTCGAGCAGGCGGGCTCTGTCCTCTCCGAGCATGACGGCGAAGGTCCTGAATTCCTGTCCGAGCGTCATCGGCACGGCGTCCTGCAGCTGCGTGCGGCCGACTTTCAGGATGCTGTCGAACTCCTTGGCCTTCCGCTCGAAGGCCGTCTGCAATATCTCCATCGCCGCCGCCAGACCATCGATCGCCTCGATCACCGCGACGTTGACGGCTGTCGGATAGGCATCGTTGGTGGACTGGCTGAGATTGACGTGATCGTTCGGATGGAGATGGGCATAGTTGCCCTTGGCATGCCCGAGCAGTTCGAGCGCGCGATTGGCGATGACCTCGTTGGCGTTCATGTTGGTCGAAGTGCCGGCGCCGCCCTGGATGACGTCGACGACGAACTGCTCATGAAGCTCGCCGGCGCGGATTTCACGGCAGGCGCGCACGATGGCATCGAGCCTCTCCTTGGTGAGCAGGCCAAGCTCATGATTGGCAAGGGCCGCTGCTTCCTTGACGAAGGCAAGGCCGCGGATGAGATGCGTGTAGCGTCCGATCGGCGTGCCCGTTACCTGGAAGTTTTCGACCGCTCTTGCAGTGTGCACCCCCCAATAGACATCGGCCGGAATATCCTTTTCGCCCAGCAGATCATACTCGCTTCGCGTCTTGACCACATTATCCTCCTACGGTCGAAATCACACTTTATCTGTCAAGCTGTATGACAGATATAAAACCTGTTATCGATTGCGCCGAACCGCGTCAATAAGCCTGCGGCTGGGTTGACCAGCGCCAAACTCTATGGCTAAGAAGAAAAAATCTGTCATACAGCATTACAGCATGACCGGCGATCAGAAGCTTCGATCGACGGCTTGATTAAAGCGAAAGGGCATCCTGTCGGGTGCAAACAAGCACCCCGGACCCGTCCACGGACAAACGGCTCAAGGGAGGAGCAATGTCAGTCGAAACCATCCAGAATGTGCCGGCGGAACGCCAGCCGCCGGCCAATGAAGACCTTGGCTATCACAAGGCCTTGAAGCCGCGCCAGATCCAGATGATCGCCATTGGCGGCGCGATCGGCACCGGTCTTTTCCTTGGTGCTGGCGGGCGGCTCGCCGCAGCCGGTCCGGCCCTGATCTTCGTCTATGCGCTCTGCGGCTTCTTCGCCTTCCTGGTGCTGCGTGCGCTCGGCGAATTGATCATGCACCGTCCGAGCTCCGGCTCCTTCGTCTCCTATGCCCGCGAGTTCTACGGCGAGAAAATGGCCTTTGCCGTCGGCTGGATGTACTGGCTGAACTGGGCGATGACCTCGGTTGCCGATGTGACGGCCGTCGCGCTCTACATGAATTTCTTCAAGCACTACGTTCCCTGGCTCGCCGGCATCGATCAGTGGGTCTTCGCGCTCATCGCGCTGATGGTGGTGCTGGTCATGAACCTGCTATCCGTCAAGGTTTTCGGCGAACTCGAATTCTGGTTCAGCCTGATCAAGGTTCTGGCGCTTGCCAGCTTCCTGGTCATCGGCATCTATTTCGTCGTCTCGGGAACGCCGATCGCCGGCCATACGGCTGGTTTCAGCATCATCAGTGACAGCGGCGGCTTTTTCCCCAATGGCATCCTGCCTGCCTTCGTCATCATACAAGGCGTGGTCTTTGCCTATGCGTCGATCGAGCTGATCGGCACGACTGCCGGCGAAACGGAAGATCCGCGCAAGGTGATGCCGGGCGCGATCCGCACCGTGGTTGCGCGCCTGCTGATCTTCTATGTCGGCTCGGTGCTGCTTCTGTCGCTGCTTTTGCCCTATACGGCCTATAAGGCCGGCGAGAGCCCCTTCGTCACCTTCTTCGGGACGATCGGCATCCAAGGCGCCGACGTCATCATGAACCTGGTCGTACTGACGGCCGTGCTGTCATCGCTCAATGCCGGCCTTTATTCCACCGGCCGCATCCTGCATTCGATGGCGGTTTCCGGCTCGGCGCCGGCGGCGCTTGCCAGGATGAACAGGGCGGGCGTGCCCTATGGCGGCATTGCGGTCACGGCCGCCGTGACCGTCATCGGCGTGGCATTGAACGCCGTGGTGCCGTCGGCCGCATTCGAGATTGCGCTCAATCTCTCGGCACTCGGCATCATCTCCGCCTGGGCCGTCATCGTACTGTGCCAGCTGAAGCTCTGGAAGCTTGCGAAGCGCGGCGAGATGGCCCGTCCGGATTTCCGCATGTTCGGCGCGCCCTATACCGGCATCCTGACCCTGGTCTTCCTCTTCGCGGTGCTGGTGCTGATGGCGCTCGACTATCCTGTCGGCACCTGGACGATCGCGTCGCTCATCCTGATCGCTCCGGCCCTGGTCATCGGCTGGTATCTGCTGCGCGACCGTATCCACCGGCTGGCGGCTGAGCGGGGCCAGGCGTGACGACTGAACGGATCAATCCGCTGGTGGCAGTCATTGCCACCGGCGGCACCATTGCGAGCGAGCGCGCCGACAACGGCGCCAGCTCGCCGTCTCTGACAGGCGAAAGCCTGCTGGCGTTGCTGCCCGACATGCCTGTCGATCTCAAGCCCATCGAACTGATGGCGAAGGATTCGGCGAGCCTCACGCTTGCCGACATGCAGGCTATCAGCGACAAGGTGGGTGAATTGCTTGACGATGCCGCCGTCAGCGGCGTCGTCATCCTGCACGGCACCGACGCGATGGAAGAGACGGCGCTGCTCGTCCACCTGCAGCATGGGCTGAACAAGCCCGTCGTGTTTACGGGTGCGCAGTTTACCGCGGATCATCCCAAGGCTGACGGACCCGCCAACCTTGCCGCCGCCGTTGCCGCCGCTATCGATCCGGTCAATGCCGCGCGCGGCGTGCTCGTTTGTTTTGGCGGCCGGCTGCTGCCGGCTTGGGGGCTTTATAAGCATTCGTCGGATGTTTCCGACGCTTTTCGGCAATCGCGGCCGCTCGAAAATCCGCCAAGCCCGCGCCTTGCGGCAGCGCTCGACAGCGTGCGCATCGATGTGGTGGCGATCTATCCAGGTTGCGACTCGATACACGTGGATGCCAGCCTGAGGGCCGGCGCCCATGGCATTGTTCTGGCGGCCCTCGGCTCGGGCAATGCCAATTCGTATCTGGTCGAAGCTGTCAGGCGCTGCGCCGATGTCGGCGTGCCTGTCGCGGTCTCCAGCCGAGTGCCGGACGGATTGCTCGTCTCAAGCTATGGCGGCGGCGGTGGCGGGCATGATCTTGCCGATGCCGGCGCCACTCACTCCTCCACCTTGCGGCCGGGGCAGGCGAGAATCCTGCTGGCAGCCCTCGTCGCCTCCCACGCTAGCGCTAAAGTCATCGAGCAGGCATTTGCGGACTTCGGAGCCAACGCCACACCCTGAAGGCCTGGGCTTTCGAGCCCATCAGGGGCTTCGATTGCGCAAGAGCGAGCCGGCGGGTTCGTATCCCATCAAGGCTATCATCAAAATCGAGCCGATATAGCCGGTTTAACTGCGCAGGGTCCGATTAGAACAATAGTTCAACGAGCGTTGATTATTCCGTCGTGAATGGTCGCGACGGCCGGTCGACGGGGATTTCCGTCGTGCTTTTCGGTCGCCGCCAGCCCGATGGATTATTCTCCGGAAGCGGCCGCCGAACTTCCGACATCGATGGCGTTCAGTTCCTGCCGCAGCGTCTGGATTTTTTTAGGTCCGTTAAGCTGCGCAAATTCCAGCTGCGCTTTTTGCCAGAGGGGTTCTGCTTGCTTGTGGAGGCGGCGGCCTTGGTCTGTAAGTTCAATGATACGAACTCGGCCGTCCGTCAGAGACGGCTTCATCGTGACAAAGCCGTCGCGCTCAAGAAAGCCGACCATCTTTCCCATAGCCGTCCGCTCGATATCGAGCCGCTCGGCGAGAGTGTTCACAGCAGCCCCGCCCGCTTCTTCAAGGGCGGCGAGGCTCAAAAACTGCGTGATACGTAGTCCGGTTGGCTCTAGGCGGCTATCATAGAAACGGGTAATCTGCCGAGCAGCCTTTCTCATGGCGGAGCAGGTGCATTGATCGATTCCTAGCGGTTGGTTAGCTGTCAACATCTCAATTTCCTCTCGAGAGCCGTGCATTGCTAAAGCCATGGGCAGGAAAATTCTGAAAATCTCCTGCCCATGGCCTGCTTATAGATACCGGCGGCCTTCCCCACTATCAGAACATGCCTTGGGGAGGCGTGATATAGCCGGGATCTACGGCTGCAAGCGTACTCTTCAGCAAAGTCGTTCCCTCGTCAGCCATGATTTCGCTCTTGCCAATGGTGAGCGCATCATAGGTCCGGCGCACGACGTCCGCTGGATTGGCCTTCGGGACGTCGATGCCGTTGGTCAGATCTGTATCGACGAAGCCTACGTGAAGACCGAGAACCTGGATGCCGCGATCACGAAGGTGATGCCGGAGCTGGTTCGTGAAGCTCCATGCGGCCGCTTTTGAGGCGGCGTATGGAGTCAGGATTGGCCGTGGCAGCCACACGATGTCAGACAGAACATTGATGATGGCGGCATGGGACTTGTTCGAGAGTGCTTGCTCGAAGGCTTGGCTCACGCGGACCACGCCGTAGTAGTTGGTATCGAAGAGACGCTGCGACTGAGTTTCGAAATCCTCCGCCAGTGGTCCGTCGATCAGAGCGGCAATGCCCGCATTGTTGACCAGAATGTTGGTATCAGCGGCGATTTCGGCGGCGGTGGCGATCGATGCCTTTTCGGTGACATCGATCTGGACTGGAATGATACCCGGCTCGCTAAAGCCGCTGGTGTTGCGCATCCCCGCATAGACCTTGGAGGCTCCTCGGCGGACGGCTTCGCGGGCGAAGGCCAAGCCCAGACCGCGATTGGCACCGGTGATGAAGACTGTGTTGTTGGCGACGTCCATGACTGAATTTCCTTTCTAAAACAGTGAGGGGCAGGGCAACGTTGCGCCTACTGGCGCGATGGGTGTTGGGTTCAAAGAAAGAGGTCTTCCGGCAACTTTCCGGAGAGTGCTCCCCGCAGATGAGCGGAGAGGGCCATGACCGAGCCAAGCGGGCTCATTCGGACGCTCACCCGCGGCACGGAGCCATCGGGATTACGATCCACGACAACCGTGGCGGTGAGTTTTTCGCCACTGGTTAATTCGGCTTGGTACTCGAGGAAAAGCCTCGATCCGACGGTCTCCAGAAACGCGGGGCTCTGCGAAGCGTAGAAGGTTCCGACGGTATTGACAGTGAGCTTGATCTCTTCGCGTCCGATGACAGGCCCTCTTATTACGGAACTGGTGAGCTCCGCGTCGGCCGTCAGGTCGTCCAGGAAGGGATGACGTTCATGTTCATATGCCATTGCAATGTCTCCTGTCTGCTCGACCGTCACTCGAAGGCGGCGCGATTGTTTGTGATGAATTGCTTGACCGTCAGTGCGGGAGTTCCGGTGATCTTCTCGACTGCGTCGTTCGTTCCCGAGAAGACGCGGTCGCGATAGTTCTGTGCGACTTCAACCAGGTGCTGCACTAGGAACGGCGGGAACTTGTAAAGATTTTCCATCTTGTCCTTGAATTCCTCGATCGAGGTCGGCGCGTATTCGATCTTCACGCCAAGGACGTCGCTCATGATGGCGGCGATCTCGGTGTGGTTCATCTCGACAGGACCGTGGAGAGGGTAGATCTTGCCTTCGTGGCCCTGCGGATGGGCGAGAAGATGAGCGATCACCCGACCCTGGTCATCAGTGGGAATAGGTGCATGGCGACCGTTCTCGAAGGGGAACTGGATCTTCCGCATTGCCCAGATTTCCTTTGCGAAATGCGGGTAGACGAGCCAGTCGGCAAAGAACGTTGGACGCAGGTGGGTTGTCGGGACGCCCGACCAGTCGAAGATACGCTCCGAAACCCAGTGATCTTGTGCCGCGTGGCTTGTCGATTCCCGACGAGCTGAGATCTGCGACATGTTGACGATCGTCGACACGCCAGTTTCCTTGGCGGCCTGTGCGAAATAGGCCGCTGCCCCAACGATCCCGGGCGCTATCGGATGCAGGAAATAGGCAGACCTGATGCCTTCCATGGCGGCCCGGATGGCATCGATATCGGTGAAATCACCGATGGCGGTTTCAAGGCCGCGCTGTCTCAGGGCTGCTGCCCGGTCATCGTCCGAGCGCACATAGGCACGAACAGTTTTGCCCATCTTGAGCAGTTCGTCGATGGCGGCCGTCCCAGTTCTTCCGGTCGCACCGCTTACAAGTATTTCAGCTTGGCTCACGATCTTCACTCCTCGATCTGATAAGAGCATATGCTCTCGATGAGGAAGATATTGGAGCATATGCTCCTAATGTCAAGCGGTCTTGGCCGGAATATCGATGATGCCTTGCTGCTGGTGACGGAACTTGCTCTTTGAGCAGGCTCTACATGCTGGATAGCAATATTGTGTCCGAACTTGCCCGCAACCCGCAGGGTGCTGTTGCCAGACGCATCGTCGAGGTTGGGCCAGATGCCATTTGCGTCAGCATCATTACGGCTGCAGAGTTGCGCTATGGCTGCGCCAAAAAGGGATCGCCAAAACTACTGGCGCAAATCAAGGCCATTCTTGGAAGCATACCGGTGCTCGCACTCGATATCCCTGCGGATTGCCGAATACGGCAGCATCGGGGCTGAGCTGGAGACTGGCAGCAAACCTATCGGTCCAAACGACCCGTTGATAGCTGCCCATGCCCATGCGCTGGAGGCAGTGCTGGTCACGGCCATACCAGGGAGTTTGAGCACATCCGCGATCTGCGTGTCGAAAACTGGCTGGATTAACATCCAGTTCGGCAAAAATACTCCCAATTGAGGCATGTCAATGCCAGCCATGAGAGCGGGCCGGCCGGTGATTGACGGCGCGGCCCGAAGTTTGGCTGGAAAGTATGTTCGTCAAGGCTGGTGCGCGGCGTTGGCGACGACGACGGGGATCAAGAGATCGCCCCAGTTGCCGTTGCCGCCATGGTGGCGGGCCGAGCGGATGAGTTCGACGGAAACGCCGGCCTCCACCGCAGTCATGACGGCCTGATTGAGGCGATGCAGCTCATTGGCCAGCATGCGGATGACTGCCTGCTGATCGGTATTCATGGTGAGAGATTGCTCTTCGGCTCTCTCGCGAACGCGTGCTATCGATGCCATTTCATTCTCCTCCTATGATCTTGATATTACTCTGCCGCCGGCTTGAACTGGGCATGCTCGGTCGATCCGTGCATGGCCGTGGTGGATGACTGGCCGCCGGTGATCGCCAGCGAAACCGCATCGAAATAGCCGGTGCCCACTTCGCGCTGATGCTTGGTCGCGGTGTAGCCATTGGCTTCTGCTGCAAATTCCGCCTGCTGCAGCTCGGAATAGGCGGCCATCTGGCGCGCTTTGTAGCCGCGGGCCAGCTCGAACATGCCGAAATTCAGCTGGTGGAAGCCGGCAAGCGTGATGAACTGGAACTTGTAGCCCATCGCGCCGAGCTCGCGCTGGAACTTGGCGATTGTCGCATCATCCAGGTTCTTCTTCCAATTGAAGGACGGCGAGCAATTGTAGGCAAGCAGCTTGCCGGGATGGGCTCGATGCACGCCCTCGGCAAATTTGCGTGCCTGTTCGAGATCCGGCTTCGACGTTTCGCACCAGATCAGATCGCAATGCGGCGCATAGGCGACGGCGCGGGCAATGCAGGGCTCGATGCCGTTCCTGACCTGATAGAAGCCTTCCACCGTGCGGCCGGCATCGTAGTCGACGAAGGGCTGGTCGCGCTCGTCGATGTCCGACGTCAGAAGCTTGGCGGCCTCGGCGTCCGTGCGCGCGACGACAAGGGTCGGCACGCCCATGACGTCGGCTGCCAGCCGCGCCGCGTTGAGATTGCGGATATGAGCAGCCGTCGGAATAAGGACCTTGCCGCCGAGATGGCCGCACTTCTTCTCCGATGCCAGCTGGTCCTCGAAATGGACGCCGGCGGCACCCGCCTCGATATAGGCCTTCATGATCTCGAAGGCGTTGAGCGGACCGCCGAAGCCTGCTTCGGCATCGGCGATGATCGGCGCAAACCAGGTGTCGACCGAAAGTCCTTTGCCTTCGGCCGTCTCGATCTGGTCGGCCCGTTGCAGGGTGCGATTGATGCGCTTCGCCAGCTCCGGACCCGCATTGGCGGGATAAAGGGACTGATCGGGATACATGGCCGAGGCCGTATTGGCGTCTGCCGCCACCTGCCATCCGGAAAGATAAATCGCCTTCAGGCCGGCGCGGACCATCTGCATGGCCTGGTTGCCCGAAAGCGCGCCGAGCGCGTTGACGAAATCTTCCTCGTGAATGAGCTGCCAAAGGCGGTTAGCACCCATTTCGGCGAGCGTATGGCGGATGGCGACCGATCCGCGCAAGCGCTCCACATCCGCAGCCTGATAGGGACGCTCGATGCCATCGAAACGCCCGGCGGGTGCGCTTGGGACCAGTTTGTAAAAATCTGTCATGCTATTCTCCCGATACTTTCTCTCGATCCTCCGATCGATCTCGATTGCGTGACTATTTTTACAATATCGCTGCTGTCCCAGCCAGAAAAACCGGAAGTTCCCGTTCGATAAAAGGGTTAGGATGTGCTATCGTTGACATCGGTTCTCAGTAAAATTGTAAATCCTGTAAAATTCGGCTAGGCAAAAATTTGTAAAAGGTTTGACATATGGTTGAGCGCAAGATCTTCGCGGGACCTCGGGTTCGGCGCATCCGCATGGGTCTCGGTCTGACGCAGACGACGATGGCGCAGGCGCTTGATATATCGCCGTCCTATCTCAACCTCATCGAGCGCAATCAGCGGCCGTTGACCGTGCAGCTGCTGTTGAAGCTGTCGGCGGTGTATAAGGTCGATCTGGATGAGCTGCAGGGCGAGCAGGGCGGTAGTGCGGGGCAGTTGCGTGAAGTCTTTGCCGATCCGCTGCTATCAGGTGAAATCCCCGGCGATCAGGAGCTGATCGAGCTTGCCGAAGCCGCGCCGAATGCGGCAAACGGCGTGATCCGGCTTTATCGCGCCTATCGCGAGCAGGCCGCAAGACTGTCCGATCTCGCCGAGCTTCTGTCCCGCGAAGGCCGGGTTGCCGATGTCGCCGGTCCCCGCCTGCCGCTCGACGAGGTTCACGATCGTCTGCAGGCGCGCCCGAACTTTTTTGCCCGCATCGAAGATGCCGCCGAAGGCTTCCATGAGCGCCTTTCGTCCGGCGACGATATGGCGGGCGGTTTGAAGGCGTGGTTGAAGAGCGAGCATGGCATTGCCGTGCGTCTGCTGCCGGTGCGCGCCATGCCGGGCTTGCGCCGGCGTTACGACCGGCATTCCATGCGGCTTTTCCTGTCCGAACGATTGTCGCCCTTCGATCAGCTTCGGGAGATTGCGACCGAGGTCTCGGCCTTGGCGATGCGCGAAGAGATCGCCGCCGAACTGGAGGCGCTTGCGCTCTCGACGCCGGAAGCCAAGCGTATCGCCCGCTTCGAGCTGGCGCGCTACGCGTCCCATGCCCTGCTGATGCCTTATAGTGCCTATCTTTCGGCGGCGCAGCGCCTGCACTACGACATCGACGGGCTCGCTGCCCGCTTCGGCGTGTCCTACGAGCAGGCCGCGACGCGACTAGCCAGCCTGCAGCGTCCGGGCGCATCCGGTATTCCGTTTTTCCTGATGGAGATCGATAGTGCCGGCCATCGCCTGCGCAAGGCGGGTGGCCAAGGCTTTCCGCAGGCGCGCTTCGGCGGCGGCTGTCCCAAGCTCAATATCCATGCCGCCTTTGCCCAACCCGGGCAGATATTGGTGGACGACACGCAAATGCCTGACGGTGGCGGATTTCTCACCATATCGCGCACGGTCGAGGGGCCGCGGGCCGACTTCGGGGAAAGGATACGCCGCACCGCGCTCCTCATCGGCTGCGATATCGCCCATCGCGACGAGGTGATCTACGGCAAGGCGCTTGGCCCGATGCCAGTCGCGATCGGCCCGGCCTGTCGCCTGTGCGAGCGTCAGGGCTGTCTGGCGAGAGCAGAGCCGCCGGTGACGCGCCCGCTCGGTCTCGACGAAATGGCGACGGGCCTGAGCATATTCGATTTCCAGTGATCGTATTGATTGTTGCTGTTGCGCATGAGCGACGGCAAATTCAGTATATTAAAATCTATCGTTTATGTGGGCAATTGTTGCGTCGATATCTCGATAAATAGGATCTCATTCCTCGCCTGCTGCGCTTGCCCTCTCTAGGTTCCGCGCAGACAAGGAGTCCGACGCCTATGAATTTTGCCAAGCGAACATCTGCCGTCCTTTTTGCCGCTGCGCTTTCCTGCGGCGCGCTATTCACCACGATTGCGCATGCCGATGCGACGCTCGATCGCATCAAGGGTCGCGGCGCTCTGACCGCCGGCGTCATCCTCTCCGGAGCACCCTTCGGCTATATCGATCCGGCAAGCCAGGAGCAGAAGGGCTTCAACCTCGACATCGCCAAGGCGCTTGCCGATAAGCTCGGCGTCAAGCTGGAAACGGTGACGGTGACGCCGCCGAACCGCGTGCAGTTCCTGCAGCAGGGCAAGGTCGATATCCTGATCGCCAACATGCAGTACACGGAAGAGCGCGCCAAGATCCTCGATTATGTGCCGACGCCTTATGATCGCAGCGGCGGCGCTGCCGTCGGCCGCAAGGATAGCGGCCTCAACGACTGGAGCGACCTCAAGGGCAAGCCGGTCTGCGTATCCCAGGGCTCGAACTACACGCAGCCGCTGATGGAGCAATATGGCGCCGAAGTGAAGGCACTGCCGAGCCAGCCGGAATCGCTATTGGCCCTGCAGGGCGGCAATTGCGTTGCCGCCGTCCATGTTGGCGCGACCGTCGGTCTGCTGCTTCAGGATCGGCCGGAAGAATGGAAGGATTACAAGATCCTGTTCCCGACCGAACTCGTTCCTTCCGATTCGGTGATCTGGCTGCGCAAGGGCGAAGGCGATACGCGCGATGCACTCGACAAGGCCATCCAGGAACTGCATGCCAACGGCAAGCTTCTTGATTATGCCAAGGCGAACCGCCTGCTCAGCACGACCTATCTTGAGGAAGAGCACAAGAAGCTCGAGGGCAAGTGACCTTATCGGTCGGTTGAGGAACGGTTTGCATGGGAAGTTCGCTTCTTCAGACCTTCATAGACTGGACTGGCAAGATCGGACTTCACTACGAGTTCCTGGCCAGCGGTTATGAAGCTCAGATCTGGCGTGGTGGTTTCATCACCACGCTTTATCTCATTGTGCTTCTTATTCCGGTCAGCTTGCTGTTCGGCCTGCTGTTTGCGGCCATGCTGACCTCGGGAAACAAGGCTTTGGCCGCACCCGTCAGGGTGCTTATTGAGATCACCCGCAATACACCGACGCTGGTCCAGCTAATGTTCAGCTTCCTTGTGCTGAACACGCTGGTCTCAAATGGTCTCGGCGGCGCGCAGCATAATCCTTTGACGCCGTTCTTCTGGGTGGTTGCCGTGGTCGGCCTGCATGTGGCAGCACTCCACGCCGATGCGCTTCGTGCCGGCATCGAGGCCGTGCCGGAACAGACGGTGGAGGCGGCTCGCGCCATCGGCTTCACACACCTGCAGATCCTTCGCTTCGTCGCGATACCGCTGGCGTTGCGGGCGTCGCTGCCGGCGATCGTCAACAATATGATCAATCTCGTGAAGCTGACGACGGTCGGCAACGCGATTGCCGTCAGCGAGATCACCTATGCCTCGATCATGGTGTGGACACAGCGTGACAATGTCGTCGAGCTAATGATCGTCATCCTGCTATTCTTCAGCGCCATCAATCTTGCCCTCGCCAAGACCGGGCGCTGGATCGAGAAGCGTCTGGCCGTGCCTGGTTTCGGAGTGGGCACATGAGCGTGGCGAAGCTCTCCTCGGCTCCTTCGAGCAACTGGTTGCCCTGGCTGTTCGGTGCGCTGGTCGCGATTGCGGTCATCTGGCTGCTGGCCGACCTCTCGCTGCTGCTTGTGCTGATCGAATGGTTGCCCTATCTCGGTAGCGGCTTCCTGATGAATATTCTCATCAGCCTGCTCGCCATGGCGGGAGGAACCTTGATCGGTGTCTTGCTTGGTATCCTCGAGCTGGCACCACTGAAGATCATACGCTACCCCGTCGGCCTCTATGTCCAGGTCTTCCGCAATGCGCCGCATCTGGTGCTGATCTTTGCGACAACCTATATCTTCCCTTTCGAGATCGTGGTCTTCGGCCATTACCTGCCGTTCCCCGATTGGGTGAAGGCCGTGATCGGCCTTGCCATTCCGGCCAGCGCCTATGTCGCCGAAATCACCCGCGGCGCCATCCAGTCGATCCCGACGACGCAGTGGGAGGCGGCCAAAGGCCTCGGCTTCTCCCGGTCTCAGGCATTGCGCTGGATCATTCTGCCGCAATGCGCGCGCCGTTCGCTGCCGCCCTGGATGAACCTCTTCGCCTCGATCACCATGGGGACCGCGCTTGCCTCTCTGGTTGGCGTGCATGAGCTGCTGCATGCGGCGACCGACGCCAGCACGGCCGTCCGCCGGCTGGATTTCACCGTGCTTGCCTATATCGTCGTCATGGCGGCGTTCTTTGCGCTTTGCTATCCCATTTCCAGCCTGACGCGTCGCCTCGAGCGTCGCCTGAAAGCTTAAAGGAGCCGGCATGAGCCAAGCTCAGACCAATCCGATCGTCGAACTGGCCGATGTGCATCTGGCTTTCGGATCGACCGAGGTCCTGAAGGGGATCGATCTAACGGTCGCTCGCGGCCAGACCGTCTCGATCATCGGCCCGTCGGGTTCGGGAAAATCGACGATCCTGCGCTGCATCAATGCGCTGGTCGCGCCGCAGACGGGCCGCATCTCGGTCAATGGCGCGCGCGTCGACCAGATGCGCAGCGAGGCTGAACGCATCAAGCTGCGGCAGAAGATCGGCATCGTCTTCCAGCAATACAATCTCTTTCCGCATCTGACCGTGCTCGACAACATCACGATCGCCCCGACGCGAATCCTCGGCGTCAACCAGGCCGATGCCGAACGTCACGCCCGCGATCTTCTGGCACGCGTGCGCCTGTCCGAGAAGGCAAGCGTCTATCCCGGACAGTTGTCCGGCGGCCAGCAGCAGCGCGTGGCGATTGCGCGGGCCTTGGCGATGCGGCCGGATCTCGTCCTCTTCGACGAGGTGACCTCGGCGCTGGACCCGGAGACCGTCGGCGAGGTGCTTGCCGTCATTCGCGATCTCGTCAAGGAAGGCATGACCAGCATTCTGGTCACGCACGAGATGCGCTTTGCCGAAGAAATCAGCGATGTCGTGGTCTTCACTGAAAACGGCCGTATCGTTGACCAGGGGCCGCCCGAAGCTATCTTCCAGGCATCGGCAAATGCGCGCATCCGCCGCTTCGTCAACGGCCTTGCCGGTGCGCGGGCTTCGCTTGAGGACGGTGAGGGAATTTGACGATGGAAAAGGCTTTCCCGCTCACGACTGCCTTTGCCGAAGCCATCACATCGGCCGATCCGCTGCAAGATGCGGCGGCTGTTGCCGCAGCCCGCACGGCAATCATCGATTGGTTGGCCTGCGCCTTCGGCGGCTCCGCCGACCGCACGACACGCATCCTGCTGGAACAGTTGCCTGCAGGCCCGGGGGATGCCGTTATCATCGGGCAGGGGCGGCGCACCGACGCGCTGACCGCGGCTCTGGTCAATGCCCATGCCGGCCATGTGCTCGATTATGACGACGTGCATGGGAGCGTACGCGGTCATCCGACGACGGTCATCGTTCCTACCCTGCTGGCGCTGGCATCGGAGACGCCGCTATCGGCGGACTGCTTGATCGCCGGCTATATCGTCGGCCTGGAGGCGATGGCGCGCCTCGGCCTCTCGCTCGGCATGCGCCATTACGAGAACGGTTTTCATGCAACGGCGACGCTCGGCACGATCGGTGCGGCGGCGGCCGTCGCCCATGTGCTCGGCTATTCGGTGGTCGAGACCGCCACGGCGCTGGGGCTTGCCGCCACGCATTCGAGCGGCCTGCGCCTGCAGTTCGGCCATGATGCCAAGCCCTATCATGCCGGCATGGCGGCGCGCTCCGGCCTGCTTTCGGCCAGGCTTGCCAAGGCAGGCTTCGGTGGCGCCAGGGACTTCCTCGACAATCCGATCGGCTTTTATTCGGCCTTCGCCTTTGGCGAGCAGCGGCCACAGGCGGCCATCGAGAGCTGGGGCGACCCTTGGCAGATCGTGGCACCCGGCCTGACGCTCAAGGCCTTTCCTTGCTGCACGGCGAGCCACCCGGTCGCCATGATCGGCCTTCAGCTTCGCAAAGAGGGGTTGAACGCAGAACAGATCGAGGCCGTCGTCATCACCTTCCCGCCGGGAGGCGATGCGGCACTGGTCGTGACCGATCCGACAACCGGCATCGATGCGCGCTTCAGCGCCGAATATGTCTTTGCTACCGCCTTGGCCGACGGCGCTCTGAAGATCGGCCATTTCGGTGAGACGCCGGTGAGGGAGGATCTGATGGCGATCGCCCGGCGTGTTCGCCGCCGGCATGACGAGACGGCGCCCCGTCTTTCGAGCGATCCGAAAACGCGCTTCGTCATTGCCGAGGTAACGCTCAAGGATGGACGCCATCTGACGCGCGAGTTCAAGGGCTTGCCCGGCTTGAGCGATCCCACGGAAAAATTCCGCGACGCGACCGGCAACCATCCGGCCGTGTCGGCCGTTCCCGATCTGGTGAGAACCATGCAGGGCGAGGACGATCTTCATCGCCTCATCCAGCTTCTATCCAACAGTTTGAACTGATCCAAGTTTCAAGAAACGCAAGGCATGCACCCATGAGCAAGACCCGCAAGATCCATCTCGGCCTTTTCCTGCAAGGTGCCGGCCATCACGTCTCCGGCTGGCGTCATCCTCAAGCGGAATCCGGCAGCGAGAATTTCGACCTGCTGCGCCGTGTGGCCCAGATTGCCGAGGCTGCGAAGTTCGACATGCTCTTTCTGGCCGACGGCCTGACGAGCGGTCTCGACGCGCATCCCTCGATGATTGCCCGCTTCGAGCCGCTGACCCTGCTTGCCTCACTCGCAATGGTGACCGAGAAGATCGGCCTCGCCGCGACGGCATCGACCACCTATGGCGAGCCCTATCATCTCGCCCGCGCCTTCGCCTCGATCGATCATCTGAGCCATGGTCGCGCGGCCTGGAACATCGTCACCACCTCCTACGCCCGCACGGCCGCCAATTTTTCCAAGAGCCATCCGGAGCATGACGAGCGTTATGCGGTGGCGGAAGAGTTCGTCGATGTGGTGCGTGGCCTTTGGGACAGCTGGGCCGATGATGCCTTCCCCAAGGACAAGGAGAGCGGCGTCTATGCCGACCCCAACAAGGTGCGGATGCTCGATCACGCCGGCAAATATTATTCGGTCAAGGGTCCCCTTAATATTCCACGCTCGCCGCAGGGGCATCCCGTGCTGATCCAGGCCGGCTCCTCCGGTCCTGGCCAGGATCTTGCAGCCCGCACCGCCGACATCGTCTTCACCGCCCAGCAAAGCCTCGACGAGGCGCAGGCATTCTATAAGAGCCTGAAGGGCAAGGTCGCCGGCGTCGGGCGCAGCCCGGACGATGTTGCGGTCATGCCAGGCTTCCTGCCCGTTATCGGCAGAACGGTTGCCGAAGCACGCGAGAAGCTGGACGTGCTGAACCGCTGGACCGATATCAAGAGCGCCATGCCGCTGCTCGAAGAGCGTCTCGGCCATAGCCTTGCCGATTATGATCTTGATGGCCCACTGCCCGACCTGCCGATCTCAGACCAGCTGCGCAGCCGCGCCGAGCTTTTGACCGAGCTTGCCCGTCGCGAAAAACTGACGATCCGTGAGCTTGCCCTGCGCGTCGCCGCCGGCCGCGGCCATCATATCGTGCTTGGAACGGCCGAAGAAATCGCCGATCGCATGCAGCAATGGTTCGAAAACGGCGCCGCAGACGGTTTCAACGTCATGCCACCCTTCTTCCCCGGCGGCCTTGAGGATTTTGCCAACGACGTCGTGCCGATCCTGCAGGAAAGAGGCCTCTACCGCCGCGACTACGAAGGCACGACGCTGCGCGATCATTTGGGTATCGCCCGGCCGGTCTGGGCTTGACGAAGGCCGAGGCGATCAGCCTCGGCTCTCTTTTTTATCCATCGATACGGATGGATCAGGCATAAAGCCCGAATTGCGCATTGTGCAGCCGCGCATAGGCACCGTGGCGAGCAAGCAACGCGTCATGCGATCCCTCTTCGACAATGCCGTTATCACCCATGACGATAATGCGGTCGGCATTGCGGATGGGGTCGACAACCGGTGCGCGACCACCAGCGTCGTGCGACCTTTCGCAAGCTCCAATAGCGCCTGCTGGATTATGGTGATGCGCCCTCATTCAGAGATTGCGAAGCGGATCGGACCGGCTGATGACATCGGCGCGGGTCGGCGCCCCTGATCGTCCACCAAATACCTCGCACTTGAGCGCTGCCGCGATGGAGGAGAAGCGGATCGCGTCTTCCGCCGCCATTCCCTCGGCGATGGCGAGCGCGAAAGCTCCATGAAAAATGTCACCGGCGGCAAGCGTATCGACGGCGTTGATGGACATGGTCGGACAGTGCTGGACTTTGCCGATCTCTTCATTGAACCAGTAACTGCCGGCGCCACCCGCCGTCACGCAGATGAAGGCATGGTCGAACCGTTGTTTCAGCCGTTGCGCCATCTCGGAAACATCGCCGGTTCCCGTCAGGCGCTCAGCGGCCGGCTCCGAGAAAATGATGTGGGTCGCTTCCGGCGCCAGCTGCTCGATGATGCCGTCGGGAGCGACGTCGCCGTCAAGAATGGCTGGCTTGCCCATTGTTCTTGCAGTCTTCAAAACCTGAAGCGCCAGCGCCGGCCAGCGAACGTCGACAAGCACGGCACCGAATGAGGCCATATCGGCCGCCGTGAATTCCTTGACGGTGTGGTGCAGCTTCGAATCGTAAAAAGGAACGATCAGCCTTTCGCCATCGTCGTCCACCAGGATCGCCGAGACGGCAGAGCGGGCGCCGTCCACACGCAGCATGCCGTCCACATGGATGCCGTCGTCTTTGAGATCGCGGATGATACGTTCGCCGGTTTCATCGCGGCCGACGGCGCCCCACAGGCACGCCTTGCCGCCGAGCCGCACAATGGCATAGGCGGCACTCGAGGCCATGCCTTCGGCGATCTGCAGCATGTCGTAGGGCAGAACCTTTCCTTGACCTTGGGGAAGGGTGCGGACGCGAAAGAGCGTATCGAGAACGGCCGCGCCGACGCATAAAATATGCTTTGGGGCGCCCGTTGGCGGATCAAATGCAGTGGAGGAAATCAAGGCCGTTTTCCGCTTGTCTTGTCGAGCAGGAAGGGGAGTGATGCCACGATCAATCTCATTTGACGGCGCCGGCGGTCAGGCCCGCGATGATCTGGCGTTGCGCGAACATCGTCAGCACCAGGACCGGCAGCGTGACGATCAGGGCCGCGGCCGCAAGCGGTCCCCAGCTCACCTGTTCGAAGGAGAGCATGTTGTAGACGGCGACGGGCAGCGTGCGGGTCTCGCGGCTGGCAAGCACGATGCCGAAGACGAAGTTGTTCCACGAGAAGATGACCGAGAGAATGAAAGCGACGACGATGCCGGGACGGGCGATCGGCAAGGCGATGAGGCGAAAGACCTGCCAGGGCGTCGCGCCATCGATACTTGCGGCCTCTTCCAACTCCATCGGCGTCGTCTCGAAATAGCCGATCATGATCCAGACGACGATCGGCACGGTGACGACGAGATGGATGATGATCTGCGGCCAGAGCGTTCCGAGCAGATTGAGCCATTGGAACAGCAGGAACAGCGGGATGAGGAAGGAGAGGCCCGGCGTCATGCGGGCGATCATGATGACGATCGCCGACTTCTCCGCCTTCAGCCGCGCGATACCGTAGCCTGCCGGCACGCCGATGAGGAGGGCAAGCAGGGTGGCCGCACCCGTCACCAGAACGGAGTTCCACAGATAGAGGAAGAAGTTGTTTTCCTGGAAGACGTTGACGTAGTTCGTCCAGGCGATGCGATCCGGGATGAGGATCGGCGGATAGGCGCCATTGTCGATCTCGTATTTCAACGACAACGAGATCATCCAGAGGAAAAACAGGACAACAGGCGAAACGATCACCAGGGCGACGAAGAACAGGCCGATGCGGTTGAGCGTCGTGCGCCTCATATCAATGGCCCTCCTGGTCGGTCCATCGCGTGCGCTGGCGGATCATCAGGAGGATGAAGGAGAGCGCGACGATGACGATGAAGAACACCACCGCCATGGCCGAGCCATAGCCGATGTCGTAATAGGCGAACGCGGTGTTGTAGAGATAGATATTGATGGTTTCGGACGCCGTTCCCGGGCCGCCCTGCGTCATCGCATAGATGATGTCGAAGCTCTTGATCGCGTCGATGCCGCGAATGATGACGGCAATCATCAGGAAGGGCGCAATCATCGGCATCGTCAGGTAGCGAAATTTCTGCCAGGCATTGGCGCCGTCGATTTCGGCGCTTTCATAGGGCTCGCGCGGTACGGAAGCGAGACCGCCGAGCACGATCAGCATGACGAGCGGCGTCCACTGCCACACCTCGACGAGGACGAGCGAGGGGATGACGCTATATTGATTGTAGATCCATTCCTGCGGCCCGATGCCGACAAGCGAGAGCAGATAGTTGAGCACGCCGAGCTGCGGATGGAACATCATCGTCCAGACCAGGGCCACCGCGACCGGCGTCGCCATCATCGGCATGACGAAGACGCCGCGAAGGAAGCCGCGCAGCGGAAAATTCGTATCGAAGATCAGGGCCGCGAGCGTTCCGAATATCAGCGGAGCGACGACGGACAGCACCGTATAGAGGACCGTGTGCCAAAGCGATTCCCAGAAGCGGAGATCGGCCGCCAGCCGGACGTAATTGTCCCAGCCGATGAAGCTCTGCGACTGGCCGAGCGTCCATTTGTTCACGCTCATCCACAGGGTGAAGACCCAGGGAAAGACGATGACGGCGGCAATCACGATCAGCGCGGGAATGACGAAGGGCCAGTAGTTGGGAACAAGCCGTTTCGGCTTGCTCCTTCTTTCGTCCGCCTTCGCGGCGGTATCTTCGATGCTCACGGAGGCCATCATCCCTCGCTTCGCGCCAGTACCGGCTCGAACTGGGCGGTTGCCGCTTTCAGCTCGGCTGCCGGATCGGCGCCGCCGATCATGTTCGTCAGTGCGACGCCGTAGATGTCGCGGAACTCGGTGACCGGGATGATGACGGGTAGCGCCAGCTGCGAGACCTTGGCGGAGCCGGCGACGGCATCCAGCCAGGCGCCTGGCATTTTCACGCCTTCACGGACCTTCTGATCCTCCAGAACGGACTGACGGAATGGAACGCCGGCGCCGGCCTGCAGCAGGCGCGCGCCCATGTCGTGCGAGATCGCCCATTGGCAGAAGAGGTAGGCGGCCTCCTTCTTCTGGCTGGCGGCGGTAACACCGATGCCGTCGCCGAAGGTTGCCGCGGCCTGCGCATTCGGCCCCTTCGGCATGATGCCGTAGCCGATCTGGCCGACGACGCGGGACTTCTCGGGATTTTCGATCGGCGGCGCAAATCCGACGCCGTCGAGCCACATGCCGATCTTGCCCTGGAGGAAGGCCGATTGCGCTTCCGCCCAGTTGAAGCCCGATACGCCGGGAGGTGCGGATTTCGTCATCAGGCGCTGATAGAGCTTCGCCGCATCCACGGCCCCTTGTGATTCCGTCTGCAGCTTGCCGTCGGCCGAGAGCGGCGTTGCACCGTCGCCAAGCATGAAGGCGGTCCAAACAGGCGTATTGGCGTTCTTCAGGCCGCGGGCGACGAAGCCGTAGGTGTTGGTCGACTTGTCTGTCAGCGCCTCGGCGGCCTTGGCCATGTCCTCGAAGGTTTGCGGATAGGCGAGGCCCTTCTTCTCGAACAGGGTCTTGTTCCAGTAGACGATCCAGTAATCGACCGAGAAGGGCAGGGAGCGCATGGCGCCGCTGCTATCCTTGGCGAATTTCAGGCCGGCTTCGGCGAAATCGCTTTCCGCCAGCGACGGATCGGTGAGCGACGGATCCTTCATGAAGCCGCTGATATCGGCAAGCCAGCCGCCTTTTTCGAACTGGCGTTTCTGGACATGGTAGCTCAGATGCACGACGTCGAAGCTCGGCTTGCCGGAGCTGAGCTCGATCGTGGTCTTCTGGCGCTGCTGCTGCTCGGGCGTCGCCTCCGCATTGACCTTGATGCCTGTCAGGGCTTCGAACTCGCTCAGATATTTGAGGATCGTTTCGCTGCGAGGGCTCTTGATCAGATTGACCTCGAGCGTCGTCCCGGAAAAGCGCTTCCAGTCGACGGCCGCCGAGGCGGTGCGGACACCCAGAAGACTTGCCGCTCCAAGTGCTGCCGTACCGGCCATGAAGCCGCGACGTGTCGGGTTGAAAAATGACGATGACATTCCGTTCCTCCTCTTTTGGCCGAAAATCTCCTCATTCGCGGCCTGTTATTCAAAGCTGTTCACATCTTCAATGCGCGATCCCGTGCTCCGCCGATATGCGATACGAGAGCGGCAACCGCCTCGTCGGCCGATCGTCGCTGAATGGCCTCAAGCACCTTCAAATGCTCTTCCATCACGGGTCCGACATGGCCATTAATGCGGAACCTATCCTGGCTGATCAGGCGCATCTTGATCGAATTGACCCGATAGGCATTCGAGATGATCGTATTGCCGAGCGCGTCGATGAAGGCATCGTGCATGCCCCAATCCACCGATTGCGCGTGAAGTTCGAGTTCCGGCGTGCTGTCGCCGGCCCGGATCGCATCGGCGATATCGCGATGATCCTTCAAAAGCTTGGCAATCGTCTCGTCCGACGCCGAATAGGTGAATAGCGCGACGGCTTCCTTTTCCAGAAAGAGACGAAGCTGAAAGGCCTCGCGGATCAGGTCCAGATCGATATGGGCGATCTGCAGCCCGCGCTGCGGCACCGTTTTGATCAGCCCTTCGGCTTCCAGGCGTGGGATCAATTCCCGGATCGCGCCAAGCGTCAGCCCCGTCAGCTCGACGAGCCGTCGTTGCGAGATGAATTGCCCGGGGCGAACGTCGCGCGCCAAGAGATGGCGCGTGAAGCTCTCATAGGCTTTCTCTCTCAACGTCGTCTGTTCGCCTGGTCCGTCCATCAGCGGCTCCGGGCTGTTCGGTTAGGCCGCCCTGGCGCGAAACAGCGCGCCGAAGGCAGCAAAGAGCGTGTCGGAATCACCTCCGCTCAATGCCACGAGCGGTGGGCGCACGACAAGCCAGCTATCGTCCTTAGTCAAACGGGCGAGAATGGCCTTGATCGCAGGGATGACCGGATAGTTCAGCAGCTGCTCGACGAAACGCTCGACATTGACGTCGTCGATGCCTTTTTCCGCCATGGCCTGAACCTCGCGGGGAAGGAGGTTTGCCATGCCTGAGATGGCGCCCTGTCCGCCGAGGCGCACGCCGCGCGCCAGATGCCGCTCGTCGCCGATCAGAATGATGAGGTCGCCATGCATCTTCAGCAGTTCCTCGGTATAGGACCAGTCGCCGGAGGAGTCCTTGACGCCGACGACGATATCCGGAAAGGCAGCGCGCAGGCGGCCGACCAGCGAGATCGACAGCGGCACCATCGTCACCGAGGGAATATTGTAGACGATCACGTCACGGGCATGGGTACCCAGCATGGTGAAGACGGCTGCGAACCATTTGAAAAGGCCATCGTCGCTGACGTTCTTGAAGTAGGAAGGCGGCGCCAGAAGGATGTTGCGCACGCCTTGAGAGAGCGCCTGCCCAGCCTGAGCCGCGGCATCCTCGGCAGCGTCGACAAGTACGCCCATGACGATCTGCTCGGGCGCAATGCCGGCGGCGACCATGGCGGCAAGAACCTGCTTGCGCTCCTGCATGCCGATGGAAGCGCCTTCGCCCGTAGTGCCGAAGAGCGTGACACTTTTGCAGCCATTGGCAAGGCAGTGCTTCGCCTGTCCGATCACGCCCGCAATTGCGATCTCGCCGTCCGCGTCAAAGGGCGTTGCCAGGGCGGCCGACAACCCGAAACTCTCTTTCATCCGATCCTCCCGATCTTGTAGGATCACTGCGTAGCATACTGACATGTTAGTTGTAAAGCGCGGTTTTGTTCGGGTGCGCATAAGCGATGCTATAGTCGTGGAGAGCATAGCCCGCCGCTGCGACGGACGCTGGATGCGTCGCGCGTTCGTTGGCAATGGTTCCGGCTGCCAAACGGTCAGCGCTACTTCCGGACAGGCACGTAGTTGAGCCCGCCATCGATCCGCGACGGTCTGCCATCGAGGAAAAGCTCGCCGATGCGCGGTGCCGAGCGGGCGATGACCTTGCCGCGCTTGACGACGGCGAGACGGTTGGGTTTCAGGCGGAGGGCCTCCAGCGTGTCGACGGCCTGCAGCACCACCAGATCGGCGTTGCAGCCCTTCTCCAAGCCGTAACCATCGAGGCCGAGCGTCTTGGCTGAATTCACCGTCAGCGCGTCGAAGATCTTCTTCTTGTCTTCGATGCCGGCCATCTGCGCGACGTGGATGGCCATGTGGCCGACTTCGAGCATGTCGCCCGAACCCATCGAATACCAGGGGTCCATCACGCAATCATGGCCGAAGGAGACGTTGAGCCCGGCATCCATCAGTTCGCGCACGCGCGTCATGCCACGGCGCTTGGGATAGGTGTCGTGCCGGCCTTGCAGCATGATGTTGATCAATGGATTGGGAATGACGTTGATGCTTGCTTCCGCCATCAGGGGGATGAGCTTGGATACGTAGTAATTGTCCATCGAATGCATCGAGGTCAGGTGCGAGCCGGCAACACGGCCTTGCAGTCCGAAGCGGATGGTTTCCGCAGCCAGCGTCTCGATATGGCGCGACATGGGGTCGTCGGTCTCGTCGCAATGCATGTCGACGGGAAGACCGCGATCAGCGGCGATCCGGCACAGAGCTTCGACTGAGGCTCTGCCCTCGTCCATGGTGCGCTCGAAATGCGGGATGCCTCCGACGATGTCGACGCCCATGTCGAGGGCGCGCGTCAGAGACGCGACACCATCCTTGGCGCGATAGTATCCATCCTGCGGGAAGGCGACGAGCTGCAGGTCGATATAGGGTCTGACCCTTTCCTTGACCTCAAGCAGCGCTTGCGCCGTCACCAGCCTGGGATCGGACGTGTCGACGTGGCTGCGAATGAAAAGCAGCCCTTGCGTCACGGCGAGATCGCAGTAGCGCAACGCACGATCCACGAGTTCTTCCTTCGTCACGATCGGGCGCAACTCTCCCCATAGCGCGATGCCTTCGAGAAGCGTGCCGGAAACGTTCATGCGCGGAAGGCCGAGCGAAAGCGTGGCATCCATGTGGAAATGCGGATCGACGAAGGGCGGGCTCACTAGCCTGCCGGTCGCGTCGATCTCTTCTTTTGCCTCGGCCGCAATCGAGGCTTCCACGGCAACGATCTTGCCATCCTTGACCGCGATATCGAGGCCCTTGCGGCCATCGGGCAGATTGGCATTGCGAATGATCAGATCGAACATGGAAGCGCCTCGGATTATCTCAGTAACGTAGCAACCTAGTCTGCAATACGCTCGATCATATGCGCAATGGCTATGCGATAACGTCCTGCATCGCCGCCGGCATCGACGGCAAGGGCCGCCCGATCGAATGCCGCCGATAGAATATCGGCAAGCGCCTCGACGGGAGTGCCTGAATTGCGACCGTGACTGAGGGCTGCCTCCAATCCTTGTTTCAGGGTGAGGGTGGTCGTTTCCTCGTCCAGTTGCTTCATCTCCGCAAGGCCGAGCACGGTCGGCCCTTCGATCAGCAGAAGCCGGGTGCGGCCGGCAACACGCATCGCATCGAGATAGGCACTACTGCCGGCAATCAGGGCATCGCGTGGCGCAAGCTGTTCCGGTGTCGCCTGCTCGATAGAGCGCGTCACCGCAAGCGCTTCCTCCCTGACGACGGCGCGAAACAGCGCGCGCTTGTCCTCGAAGTGGTGATAGAGCGCGCCGCGGGTAATGCCGGCTGCGGCGACGATCTCCGGCGTCGATGTCTCGGCGTAGCCCTTCTCCACGAACAATACGCGCGCCGCCGCGATGAGTGCAGCCTTGGTCTTCTCGGTTCTTTCCCGATTGGAGCGATAGTCTTGCATGCATGCAGCCTGTATGTTATTTGAGAATAATACAGGCAGATTGTATGTCTTTTGGCGGAGGATGTGAAGCATGAAGGTCACGAGCTATTATCCGGTCATCATGACGGAGCGCGTCGCGGAAACCGCAGCCTTCTACATCGAGCATTTCGGTTTTAGGGAGAGCTTTGCCAGCGATTGGTATGTGCATTTGCAATCGGTTGAGGATAGCGGCATCAATCTCGCCATCCTGGATGGGCGGCATGAGACGATCCCGGCGCAGGCACGCGGCCAGGTGATGGGGCTATTGCTCAACTTCGAAGTGGAAGATGTCGATGCCGTCTATAGTCGTGCGCGGGATGTCGGCTTGCCGATCCTGCTTGCCATTCGGAACGAAGTCTTCGGTCAGCGTCACTTCATCACGGCCGATCCGAATGGCGTTCTGATCGACGTTATCAAGCCGATACCGCCAAGTGCGGAATTCGCAGCACTCTACGCTGAGGATGCCTTGCCAAATGCCCCTTAGGAGCTGGCGCGGCAATCGATAAAATTCGCTGACACAACTGTATTGTTCATTAACTAGCTCACTTCACCCAATGTTTCGGTTTTCGTGCGATAAACCGGGCAAAGGTAAGGTGATCCATGCAAGAGCTTCCAGTTTCATCAAAAATCATTAAATCCGTCTTCTTCCACCCAGACGATGGGCGTCTTTATATCCGCTTCAGAAACGGCGAGGAGCGTCAGTTTTGCGGTGTTCCGCAAAAGGCTGCGTTAGCCATGGTGAAGGCATCTTCACCCGGCCAGCACTATATCGAGCATATCCGCACTCAGTTCGAACGCGTCGCTTGAGGCGAGAGTTCAGAGCCGTTTCGCCTTGGAGACGCCGGCTGACTTGTTGCTCTCCGGCCACAAGTTGCATGGGCGGTGGGCAAGCTTCTCTATCAGTGCATTGATAAACGCTGAGTTGCGCTATCTACATCGGTCAGGACCATCTCCCAGGGAGGACGCGGCGTGATTGATGAAAAGCAGCTTATATCCAAGATCACCTGGAGGCTCATGCCCTTCCTGGGGATCCTTTATCTGATCGCCTATATCGATCGCCAGAACGTCAGCTACGCAAAGCTGCAGATGGTCGGCGATCTCGGCATGAGCGAATATGCCTATGGTCTCGGCGCCTCGCTGTTCTTCATCGGCTATTTCATCTTCGAAGTACCGAGCAACCTGCTTCTCGACCGGTTCGGAGCAAGCAGGTGGTTCGCGCGTATCCTGATATCCTGGGGCGCGGTCACGGTCGCGCTCGCCTATACGCAGAACGCCACCATGTTCTACATCCTTCGCTTCCTGCTCGGCGCGTGCGAAGCGGGCTTCTTTCCAGGCGTGCTCTATCTGCTGACCCTTTGGTATCCTTCCGCCTATCGCGGCACCATGGTCGGCCTTTTCATGATCTTCAGCGCCTTTGCCAATGCGATTGGTGCGCCGCTCGGCGGCGTGCTGCTCGATTTGAATGGCCTCTATGGTATCGCCGGCTGGCAATGGGTCTTCCTCGTGACCGGCATCCCAGCGATCATTGCCGGCTTCGTCACCCTGTTTTACCTGCCGGATCTGCCTGCCAAGGCGAGTTTTCTCGACGACACGGAAAAGAGCTGGCTTGAAGATCGGCTCGCGGTCGAGAATTCGGCCATGGAGCAAAATGCCGCCGACGGCTTCAAGGCGCTTGTCAATCCGCGCGTACTGTTGATGGCGCTTTGCTATGTCGGCTTTCCGCTGGCCGCCTACGGGCTCAGCTACTGGCTGCCGACCATCGTGAAGAATTTCGGCGTCAGCAACACGACGAACGGTCTCCTCAACATCATTCCCTGGCTCCTGGTCGCCATCGCCCTTTATGTCGTGCCGGCAGCGGCGGACAAGGCGGAATCGAAAACACCCTATATCGTCATCCCGGCGTTGGTCGGCGCCGCGAGCCTGGTCCTTTCAGCTGTTATTCCCGATCATACGCTGCAGTTTGCTTTCCTCTGCATCGCGGCCGCCGGCATCTTCGCTGGCCAGCCGGTCTTCTGGAGCTTGCCGTCGCGCTTCCTGCAGGGCGCGGGTGCCGCAGCCGGCCTTGCCGCGATCAACTCCGTCGGCAATCTCGGCGGCTTCATTGCGCAAAATGTCGTTCCCTGGATCAAGGATTCCACCGGAAGCACGATCGCGCCGATGTTCTTCCTTGCCGCTTGCTTGCTGGTTGCCGCGCTGTTGGTTTCCGTCATCGGACGCATGGTGCCACGCGCGCCGCGGCGAGGCGATCTTGGCGATGCAGATGCGGCGCGCGTGAAGTGAATGCGAGCGAAATCAGGCGATCACTCGCCTTGGTGAAAAGGACGGCGGGCACCCCCAGGCACTAAAGTATTTTTAGCCATGAGCAGCGTACTTTGGAATCGGCCTGCCATAGGCCGCGATGGCAATTATGCGCCGTCACCGGACATCCTATGAGCGTCCCCATCTTTCCACGTCGCATTCGCATAGGCGAGAGAGGCCGTCTGTGGCAGCCTCTCTCATCTGTCGGACGATTGGCGATAGTCGTTAGAGCGGTTCAGTTTTTCACGGAATCTCCGAACCGCTCTATCGCTTTGTTTGCTCGCAATTCCGGACGGAAAACCGCTGCGCACTTTTCCTGGAATTGCTCTAGCTGTTTTGAACCGCAGCCGCAGCCTTGCGGATGACGTCGATGACAACATCGGGCTGAGAGAGCATCGGCACGTGGCTGCTCTCCACCTCAGTTACGGTCGCCCCCATACGCTTCGAGACCCAGCGTTGCAGGTCGGGATGCACAGTATGGTCTCGCGTCGCCAGAACGTACCAGCTCGGCTTCGACCGCCACGCGATATTGTCGGCGCTGAGCTTCTGTTGGTGGAAGAGATCGTAGACGGGGGCATAGTGGGTCGCCCATACGAGCTTCTGCTCTTCCTCGGAGAGGTCTCCGGCGAAGAACTCGGTGCCGTTCGGAAGCATCCAGGCGCGCCCATCGGCGACCTCGACGCGAGAGAAGATATCCGATGGATACTTGTCGAGCTGGTCCTGTACGGTCTCGCCGGCATCCGGTGCGACCGCTGCAATGTAGACGAGGCCAACCACGCGCTCATCAACGCCGGATGCCGTGATGGTGGCTCCGCCGTAGGAATGACCGACGAGGAGGACAGGACTCCCGACACGGTTAAGCGTGCGCTTCACCGTCGCCAAATCCTCTTCATAAGAGTCCAATCCATATTGAACTGCGATAACTTCGTGTCCGTCCGCCTGCAATGCGGGGATTACTTTGCTGAAGCATGAGCCATCAGCCCAAATGCCATGGCAGAACACGATGGTAAGCTTGGATGCTGTAGACATTTTACCTTCTCCTTCTGGCTGGACTTAATTGATTGCGGAAACGTCCGTTGGAACTCGTTGAAGTCCCCCACGGCTTCTTTCGAAGATCATGAGACCGGATCGTCTTATTAGGCGGCGTCTCTGGTCAGATTGGATAGTCAAGCGCGGCTACGGCGGTGAAGCCGTAATCATGCGGCAGGTCAGTTTCCACAGTGGAAGGTCGCCAGCCTACCTAATCATGCACTTTTGCGATATGGCCTTGATGACAAGCCAAGCAACCGACTGGATCGATATTAGGTATGTAAGGAAAACGACCGTTTTCCAGCAAACTTCGGCGTCTGCGTGGTCACTGCTATTCAGCCGCGAGATTTGCCAGCAAACTATGTTCGATAATCTAGTGCCCTGATATCGGTGTGAACATCGAAATAGACAGACGTCCGCCTCGGGCCGATTGCGGTCATGGTAAAAAGTGGAACCGCAAAATCCAGCGGTTCCACTTTTGAGTTAGCGGCTGAGCGATAAAGGTCGCCAGAAATTGTCACGCAAAGGCGTAGGAGCCGTCCGGACGCTTGGGTACGCGTCTTTGCCAGTGGATATAGCCTTCCTCTTCCATTGCCTTTTCATCCATGTCGACACCCCAGCCGGGCCGGTCGGGCCTGAGCTCGAGATAGCCATCCTTCGGGAGATAGGGGTCGACGACATAGCGGGTTTCGCCTTGTCGCTGCTCGACCTCGTTGCCGCCATAGACATAGGCCTGGCCCTTCGGCAGCCGGTATTCGAGTATCCTAAAGTTTTGCGCGGCGGCCGAGAAATGCACGTTGACGGCGGTGGCGAGCGGACCCATCGGATTATGCGGAGCCACGCCGACGAAATGCGCCTCGGCGATCGTCGCGATACGGCGCATCTCGCTGATGCCGCCGACGACGCAGATATCGGGCTGGATCAGGTCGGCGCCCTTGACCTGCAACAGCCGGAGGAATTCGTTGCGGTTATAAAGGGACTCGCCGGTCGCCAAGACGCAATTGAGGCCCTGCTTCAGCTCACCCCACATCTCGATATTCTCAGGCCGCAGCGGCTCCTCGTAGAAGAGCGGATCATAGGGGGCAAGCGCATTGCCGAGCTGACGCGCGGCGACGGGTTCGAAGATCTTGGCATGCGCATCAAAGGCGATCTCATAGTCGTCGCGCACCGTTTCGCGCAGCGAGCGGAAATAATCGGCCGATGCCTTGACGACATTGCCCCAGCGATGGGCATGCATGTCGATGCGCCAGGGGCTGAGCTTGAAGGCGGTAAAGCCCCATTCGGCGTTCAACCGGTCGAGCTCGTCGCGTGCCGCCGGCGCGTCCGGTGCGGTATAGACGCCGGCATAGACCTTGATGCGGTCACGGACCGCACCGCCAAGCAGCTTGTAGACCGGAACATTGAGGGCTTTTGCCGAGAGATCCCACAGGCAATGGTCGAGCGCTGATATCGCCGAAAGTCCAAGGGCGCCGGGCGGGAAGCGGCTTTGCTGGATCAGCAGGTTGACGAGATAGTCGATGCGGCTCGGATCCTGGCCGGCGATGAAGCCGTAGAGATAGTCGAGGATTGGCGGCAGTGCCAAATCGGGACCGTGATTGTAGCATTCGCCCCAGCCGGTCAGTCCGTCATCCGTATCCAGCGCCACGATGACGCGCGGGCGATCCTTGTCGCGGGTCATGAATACCCGCATGCGGTCGATCTTCATCTTATTTTCCTTCTATCGATTGACATGAATGCGGCATGGGAGATGCCGCAGGTTGGGAAATCATCGCCGTGCCGAGCCGACGTCGGATCGGTGGCGAATGAATGCCGGGGGCATAGCGACGGAGATCCTCACGCCGCACTGCCGTTCTTCACGGCTTCGGGTTCGACATAGCGGAAGCGCCGCGAGTGATCGCGATCGCGCGGGTCGGGACGGGGGATCGCCGAGATCAGCGCTTGCGTATAGGCATGTTCGGGCGAATTGCAGACTTTGTCGGCGTCGCCGACCTCGACGAGGCGCCCCTTGTACATGACGCCGACACGGTCGCACATGTAGCGGATGACGCCGATATCGTGGCTGATGAAGATATAGGCAAGGCCAAGCTCGTCCTGCAGCCTCATCAAGAGATCAAGCACCTGCGAGCGCACGGAGACGTCGAGGGCAGACGTCGCCTCATCGGCAACGATCACGCGTGGATTGAGAGTGATGGCGCGGGCAATACCGATGCGCTGGCGCTGGCCGCCGGAAAAGGCATGCGGATAGCGCTCGCGCGTCCTTGGATCGAGACCAACTTGCTCCATCAAATGGCAAACGCGCTCATCGAGTGCCCGGCCCTTGGCGATGCCGTTGACGAGCAACGGCTCGCCGATGATCTGCGAGACGGTCATGCGCGGATTAAGGGAGCCGAAGGGATCCTGGAACACCATGCGCAGTTCGCGGCGCGCTGCCGCCAGGGCCGTTCCCTTGGCGCTTGCCAGATCCGTGACATCGCCCTCGGCGCGGCGATAGAGGATTTCCCCGGCAGTCGGATCGATAAGGCGCATGATCGAGCGGCCCATCGTCGTTTTGCCCGATCCGCTCTCGCCGACGATCCCAAGCGTTTCGCGCGGCAGAAGCGAAATCGAGACGTCATTGAGAGCGCGGACCTCGCCAAAGGCCATGGATACATTGCGCAGTTCGAGGATCGGCGCAGCGGATCTGTCGAGCGGCGGCCGTGCAAGGCGGATTTCGGCCTTCCTTTCGAGCTTCAAAACCGAGCCGATCAGCATGCGCGTATAATTATCCTTCGGCGCATGGAAAATCTGCTCGACCGGCCCATGCTCCTTGACGACGCCGTTGTGCATGACGAGCACGTCGTCGGCGATCTGCGCGACCACGCCCATATCGTGGGTGATGAACAGCACCGCCATGCCATTGGCCTTTTGCAGCCGGGCGATGAGATCGAGGATTTCGGCCTGCGTCGTCACGTCGAGTGCCGTCGTCGGCTCGTCGGCGATCAGAAGCTGCGGCTTGCAGGCGAGCGCCATGGCGATCATGGCGCGCTGACGCATCCCGCCCGAATATTGAAAAGCGTAGCGGTTCACTGCCTTTTCCGGGGAGGGGATTTCCACCTGCTTCAGAAGCGAAATCGCCTCGGCGCGCGCCTCCGCTTTGCTCATCTTGGTATGGAGGCGCAGCGCTTCCATAATCTGGTCGCCGACGGTGTGGACGGGCGAGAGCGATGCCATCGGCTCCTGGAAGATCATGGCGATATCGCGCCCGCGGATCGACCTGATCTGCCGCCCGCGCGGATTGAGCTTGACGAGATCGACCGAACTGCCGCCGGCACCATTGAGGAGGATCGAACCGCCGGTGATGCGGCCGGGGGCGTCGACGATCTGCAGGATCGAGCGTGCGGTGACGGATTTGCCCGAGCCACTCTCTCCGACGACGCAAAGCGTCTTTCCGGGCTCGATGGCGAAGGAGAGATTGTCGACCGCGCGGAAAGTGCCCGTTCGCAAGGGGAAGTCGACGATCAGGTTCTTGACCTGCAGCAGCGGGCGGGCATTGCTCATGGAAACGATATCGGTCATGCCCGCCTCATTTGTTGTAGGGATCGGCCGCATCGCGCAGGCCATCGCCGAGAAGGTTCAGCGCCATGACGGCGATGACGACGGCGACACCCGGCAGGAACAGCCATGGCGCCGTTGCGATCGAGCGGATGTTCTGCGCCTCGCGCAGCAGCACGCCCCAGGAGATGGTCGGCGGCTGCAGACCGAGCCCGAGGAAGGAAAGGGAGGTCTCGGCCAGGATCATCGCCGGCACGGCAAGCGTGATGGAGGCGATGATATGGCTCGCAAAACTCGGCAGCATGTGCCGGAAGATGATGCGCCCCTCACTGGCACCATCCAGCCTGGCAGCGTCAACGAATTCTTCCGTTCGCAGCGACAGGAAGCGACCGCGCACGACGCGAGCAAGCTGGGCCCAACCGGTCAATGACAGGATGATCGTGATCATCATATATTGCAGCGCCGCCGGCCAGCCTTGCGGCAGGGCGGCCGCCATGGCGAGCCAGATCGGAATGGTCGGCAACGACAGCACGAAGTCGATCAAGCGTTGGATGAAGAAGTCGAGCTTCCCACCGTAATAACCTGAAATCCCTCCAAGAACGATGCCGAGCAAAAGCGAAAAGAACACGCCGACGAGACCGATCGACAGCGAGATCTGCGCGCCCTGAACGGTGCGGCTGAAGACGTCGCGACCGAGCCGATCCGCCCCGAACAGAAGAAGGGGCGTCGACTTGTCCGAGGATGCCAGCAGATGGATGTTGCTCGTGAAAAGCCCGAGTACGGAATATTCGTAGCCGCGCCCGAACAGAGTGACGGAAACCCGCTTGGTCGTATCTTCCTTGAAGATCGCAGCCAGTGTTTCCGGATCGCGCGTGAGCTTCAGCGGATAGTAGTGCAGCCCGACGGAGAAACCGTTCTCGGTATCGATGAAATGCACGCGCTGCGGTGGGTGGAAGGTCGCCCGCGCATTTTGCTGATAGGGATCGTTGATGGCAAAGAAGCCCGGCACGATCGCAACGATATACATCATCACGGTAACGACGAGGGCGACCATGGCGAGCTTGTGGCGGCGGAAGGCCCACCAGATCAGCTGCCATTGCGAGGCGACGGCGGCGCGGTCGGGACGCAGGTTTGTAACGGCAATATCGGCCATGGGCTGCTCCTATTCCAACCGGATGCGGGGATCGACGAGGGCAAGCAAGATGTCACTGATGAGTGACCCGATCAGCGTCAACGCACAGATCAGTAGTATGAAGGCACCGGCAAGATACATATCCTGCGCCATCAGGGCCTGGAGCAGCAGCGGTGCCGCCGTCGGCAGGTTCAGAACGATCGCCACGACGACGGACCCCGAGATCAGGTTGGGCAGCAGCCAGGCAATGGTCGAGATGAAGGGGTTGAGCGCGATGCGCAGCGGATATTTGACCAGCAGCCGAAATTCCGAGAGGCCTTTGGCGCGGGCGGTCGTCACATAGGGCTTGGGCAGCTCATCGAGCATGTTGGCGCGCATGACGCGGATGAGGCTTGCTGTCGACGAGACGGCGAGAATGACGACGGGAAGCCAGATATGCGACAGCAGGTTCAGCATCTTGGCGATGCTCCAGGGCGCGGTCTCGAATTCGGAAGAGAATAGACCGCCGACATCCTGGCCGAACTCGACCGCCGCAACATACATCAACACCAGAGCCAACAGGAAGGAGGGGATGGCGAGCCCAAGGAAGGTGAAGGCGGTAAACAGATAATCGCCGATCGAATATTTCTTGACGGCGGAATAGACCCCGATCGGCAATGCGATCGCCCAGGTGGCGACGAGGGTCGCAAGCGCCAGCACGAGCGTCAGCGCCATGCGCTCCCAAATCAGGCCCGAGACCGGTTGCTGCCATTCGAAGGAGATGCCGAAATCGCCGCGCGTGACGATGTTCCAGATCCATTTCAGATATTGGATGAGCATCGGCTGGTCGAGACCGAAGCGTTCGCGCAATTGCGCGGCCGTGTTCTGGTCGACCACTTCGTTCGAGGAGGCGAGCGTGGCGATATAGGTCGTCACATAGTCGCCGGGGGGCAGCTGGATCAGCACGAAGGCCAGGAAGCTGATGGCGAAGAGGGATGGGATCATCCACAAAAGGCGTTTACCGATGAAGACCAGCATGGCTATTTCTCGCAGTGAGCGCTGCTATTGGCAGCTCCGCATGAGGGAAAGCGCCGCCCATGGAAGGCGGCGCCGAATTCGTGTGATCAGCTGGTGAAGAAGAATTGCTGCGGCATGGCCGGCCCCGGGTTGGGCCAGGACCAGCTATCCGGCTGCTTTTCAGGAACATTGTGCAGATTGTTGCGGATGATGCCGAAGCCGCCGACGGCCAGGCAAAGCCCAACGGTTTCAAACTCTTCGGCGGCGATGTCGAAGATCTGCTTCATGACGGCGCCGCGCTTTTCGAGATCGGCCGTCGAGCGTGCCTCGTCGAAGAGCTTCATGCGCTTCTTCTGGCTTTCCGGCGGCTCTTCGCCCTTCTTGCCGTTCGATGTGTACCAGACCGACCATGGAATGGCGTAGCGCGAGCCCTGCGGATGGAAGGCGAAGAAATCACGCGGATCGAGCATGGGATCGAGGCCGCCTGGCCCCGGCCAGACCTGGGCATCATGGGCGTTGTCGTCGCCACGGGTGTAATAAAGCGCGCGCTCGATCGTGTTGACCTTCATATCGACGCCGATCTGCGCCCAATGTGCCTTCACCAGTTCGAGAGCGTCGACCAGATCGGGATAGAGGGTCGGAATGACATCGATGGCGAAGAAGACCTTCTGGCCGTCCGGTCTCAGACGAAAGCCGTTCGCATCCTTCTTGCCGTAGCCGGCCTGATCGAGCATGGCGCCGGCTTTGTCCGGATCGTAGTCGGTGAATTGCCGCGCGTATTTCTCGTTGTACCAGGGATGCTCCGGTCGCGGCCCGGCCTGATAGGGCTGGCTCTGGCCGAAATAGACGATGTCGATGATTTCCTGCCGGTTGATCCCGAGCGAGAGCGCTTGCCGGACTGATTTGTCGGCAAACATCTTGCGCATGGCCGGATCTTTATGGGTGATATTGAAGTAGATCTGGCACTGCTGTGAGGTCGAAGGGACAAGAGTTAGAAGATGATAGTCGCCCTTCTTCATGTTCTGCGAGAGCGTCGGCTTGTTGGCAAGCACGCTGATATGGCGTTCCTGAATATCGATCTTGCCGGAGATGACATTCAGCATCAGCGATTCGACATCCTGTGAAATGCCGAAATTGATCTCGTCGACATAGGGAAGCTGGTTGCCTGATGTGTCGACCTGCCAGAAGTAGGGATTGCGGGTCATGACGACGCGGGTGGCGCCGCCGGTATAGGGCTCCTTGACGACCCAGGGATCGAGCGTCGGCTTGTCCGGATTGCCCCAGCGCGAGGGAATCTCGATGTCGCCGCAGCGTGCGCGGAAAAATTCGGGCCAGCTGCTGGCGCCGGCCTTCTTCGCGTCCTCGGCAACGTTCGGATTGTATTTCGGCAGGAACTGGCTGCAATAGTGCTTGGGAAACAGCGTCGGATGCTGGCCGAGCGGGGTTGCGAGGTTTTCCAGATAGAGCGCGTTCGGCGCCGCGAAGGTGAATTTCACCGTGTAGTCGTCGATCTTCGTGACATTGACGGCCTTGCCGGCGACCGAAAGCTGCGCCGGTGCTGCGCTATAGAGATCGGTATTCTTGACGCAGTCCTCGATGGCGAAGACGACATCGTCGGCCGTGAACGGATGGCCGTCAGACCAGCGCGCGCCCTGGATCAGATAGAAGGTGAACTGCGAGGCGTCGGCATTGACGTCCCAGCGCTCGGCGAGGTTGGGAAGCACCTGGGTGAATTCGAGATTCCAGCGCACCAGGCTCTGGTTGCCCACCATGCGCAGGATACCGTTGTGGTCGGATGAGCCGCGCAGGCCCCGCCGCAACGTACCGCCATAGGTGCCGACCTTTTCGTAAGGCGTGACCACCATCGGCTTTTTCGGCAGCCGCTCGGCCAGCGGCGGCAGCTTGCCATCCTTGACGAGCCCAGCCAAGGCTGGCGCCTCGCCGCCCGTATCGGCAGCGCTGACGCGGCCGGCCAGAGACAGGGCTGCCATTCCCGCCATGCCTCCGAGGACGGCACGTCTGCTCACGCCACGGGACACTGTTTCATCGCGCATCGAATCCTCCCATTTTAACCGCGGCCGGGTTTTCCCTGAGCCGATACGACAAGCTCCCAACCCGTCGCCATTGCACCCCTCTGGCGCAGCGTCGAGACCATATTACCTTCTCAGATAATTACAAGAGTTGACAGATTTTTACAGATTTAGTAGCTGTCGCGCAGGAAATGCGCTATGCCTGTCGCTGGCCCGCATTCAAAAAGGACGATGATGAAACTCTCTGTCGCCAACGATTCCGGTGCGGGCGCGACGCGCTTCGGCGACATCATCTATGAGAGGATCGTCGCCATGATCGCGGACGGACAGTTTCCGGTGAACGAAAGACTGCCGGCGGAAGCCAAGCTCGCCGAGATGTTCAGCGCGTCGCGGCCCGTCGTGCGCGACGCTCTCGAACGGCTGCGCGCCGACGGCCTGATCGTCTCGCGCAAGGGGTCCGGTTCCTATGTGCGCCAAAGGCCGGATTCTTCGGTCCTGAAAATGGTGCCTGTGGGATCGCTCGCTGATGTCCAGCGCTTCTTCGAATTTCGCGCCGGGCTCGAGGCCGAAGCGGCCGAGCTTGCGGCGCGCAACTGGCAGCCTGATGATAAGGAACGGATCACGGCGGCGCTTCAAAAGATCGAACAATGTCTTGGCGAGGGACGGCTCGGTGCGGAAGAGGACCAGGAACTCCACGATGCGATTGCGATCGCCACCGGCAACCAGTTCCATATCACCGCCCGCGAATTGTTCAGGCCGCACTTCGCCATCGGCCATTCCGTGACGCGCAGCCTCAGTCTCAAGCGGACGCCGGAGCAGATCCGCAGTGTTCAGGACGAGCATGCCGTCATCGTGCAGGCGATCTTCGCGCGGCAGGAGACCGAAGCTCACGATGCGATGAAGCGACACATATTGAATGCACGCGCCCGCATGTTCCAGGGCGTTTAGGGAATTGGACGAGGCTGGAGCGAGGTGACGGCTTCTTTAAGCTTCCTCGGTTGCGCCTCGATCAGTGATGAAGGGTAAGGGTAGGAAGATGAGCATTGAAACCATGCGGCAAGCGCTGACCGGCGTATCCGGCGTTCCGGTCACGGCCTATGATACAAATGGCGAGGTGGAGCCACAGGTGACCGCCAAGGTCTACCAGCGCGTGGCCGCAGCCGGCATTCACAACATCGTCGCGGCAGGCAATACCGGCGAGTTCTATGCGCTCACGCCCGAGGAAATCCGCCGCGTCCACGAAGCTGCCATCACGGGTGTCGACGGCAAAGCGCCGGTGACAGCGGCAATCGGCCGTTCGTTGCGCGAGGCAATCCGCATGGCCAAGGATGCCGCCTCGATCGGCGCCTCCGCCGTGATGTCGCATCAGCCGGTGGATCCTTTCGCCGCCCCCGCCTCGCAGATCGACTATTTCCGCGACCTGGCAGAGGCCTCGCCCCTGCCGCTCGTCGCCTATGTCCGTGCTGACGGCTTCAGCGTCGACGACATGGTTCGTCTGGCCGGCCACGGCAACATTGCCGGCATCAAGTTCGCGACGACGGATCTGATGCTGCTTTCGCGGGCGATCGCCGCTGCCGATCCGAATGGCGCGCTGTTCGTCTGTGGCCTTGCCGAAAGCTGGGCGCCGGCATTTGCGGCCGCCGGCGCACGCGGCTTCACCTCCGGCCTCGTCAACGTCGCTCCAAAGTTGTCGCTTGCCGTTCTCGCGGCCTTGGCGAAGGGAGACTTCGCCGCTGCCCGCGCCATCGTCAACAAGCTCGAACCCTTCGAGCGCATGCGCACGAAGTTCCGCAACGGCGCCAATGTTACGGTGGTCAAGGAAGCGGTCACTTTCTCCGGCTTGAATGTCGGTCCTGTTCGTGTTCCGGGCTTGCCATGCCTGGATCAGAAGGATCGCGAGGAACTGTTTGCCCTGCTTCGTGTGTGGAAGGAAGCAGGGGAGCTTTCCGCCAACTGACACGCGGCATTGAAAATAAGCATAGAAATGATATATATAGCCGATATCAGATATCGGAGATTTCTCATGAGAACCTTGGTTGACATTGGCGACCCGGAGATCAAAGCGCTGGATCAGCTGGCGCAGCGAGAAAAAGTCTCGAGAGCAGCACTCATTCGCAAGGCGATTGATGATTTTCTGGCTCGCAACGCAAGTATTAGCGAAGTCGAGGCGTTTGGGCTCTGGGGTGATCGAAAGGTCGATGGTTTGGCGTATCAGGAAGACATTCGCAACGAATGGTAAAAGCGCTTTTCGACACCAACATCTTGATCGACCATCTCAATGCCATACCGCAAGCGCGACGTGAGTTGATGCGGTATGAGGAAAAGGCGATTAGCATCATCACCTGGATGGAGGTTCTCGCCGGTGCCAAACCGACGGTGATAGTCGGAACACGCGCTTTCCTAACAGGATTTATAGTCATCGCTGTCGATGATCACATAGCCGAGCGTGCGGTATATCTGCGACAGCAACATCGCATCAAACTGCCCGACGCCATCATCTGGGCAACGGCCAATGTTCATTCAATGTTGCTGGTTACGCGGAACACCAAGGATTTTCCGAGGGAAATGCCGGACATTCGAGTGCCTTACGAAATCTGAACGCCCTCTTCGTTTCGTACCGGGGCATCGTGCTCGCTGCAATATGGTTGCGAAGGTGGCGGTTCCAATCTCATCACTGCCTCGAGACGCGTTCCGTCTGCGTTTCGCGATGACGATCGCGGTTAGAGGACGTGCACCGTAAACTGCAGATAGGCTGCAAGGCTGGCGGCGGAGAGCGCCACAATAGCGACCGGTTGCGAGAGGCTCTTGCTGATGGCCGCAAGCATGAGGCCGAGCAGGATGATAGCGCCTCCCAGCAAGAGCCCCTTATCGGCAACGGACAGTGCAAGAGCGGACAGGCTGACGGCGGCTGCGACCATCGTGACCGGCATCTGGTTTTGCAGACCGTCACCACCGCTCGTAAATGTGAGCAGGAACCTGTTCCAGCTCAAACCGAGGGAAATGCTCAAAAGCAGCGGTAGAAGGATAGGCAGCATGATGATCGTCTTCCAGTGGGTCGATCATGGAGACGCAATTCATGTGCCAATGAATGAAGACGACGATCCGGCCAGATAAAACGTCATGCCAGCATGAATGATTGCTCGTTTGGGCGGCGATCTGCTGTTCTGTTCAGCACTCTCATGGGATCGACGGGCTTAAGCTTCGCCAGATACGGCGTATCGGGATTGACGAGGGCAGGATCGCTATCGGATCGACAGCTTTTGAACCTCAAGTCTATGACGCATTCTAGATCGAGACGGGGTGCCCTGAGAGATCATCGATAGCGCGGTCCGTTTTGTGTGATGATTACATCCATCGGAATGTCGTGATGAAGCGGATGAATGGTCTCGATCCTTTGCGATTCGAAGCCGACGCCGATGATCAGCGGTTTGCGGTCGAGGGCGGCGAGGGTTCTGTCGAAAAATCCGCCTCCATAGCCCAGGCGGAAGCAGTGTGGATCGAAGCCGACGAGCGGTGCTATGACGACGTCCGGAACAGCTTGCCTGCCTTCCGTCGGCATGGGTATGTTCCATACTCCGCGTTGAAGTCGCTCTCCCATTTTCCATGACCGGAATATCAGGGGGGTCGCCTTGGCGACGACGACGGGCAATAGGCAAAGCGCGCCGCGGGCCGTTGCGGTCGCCATCCATCCTCTGAGATCCGGCTCCGCGAGGAACGGCCAAAACAGGCTGATATGTTTGCCGTCGACATCGGCGACGACTTGATCGAGATGGGTCGCAATCGAGCGCGTATAGTCTTCGCGTTCTGCGAATGGCAGGGCCTTCCGGTCGTCGATCAGCCTTTGCCGCTCTGCCCTTCGCCACGCGAAGATGTCCAAGACCTCGTCTTCGCCGGACGGGATGCCGCTATAGACCGGGTCGACTTCGTGGAGCATGCAGGCGGGGGATGCATATTCGCGGGGCTCTCCATCCGTTTGATGTCGATCTGATTTAGCCATCCGCTCTTTAACGCTCCCGTCCCTTGGCTCGATATCGAAACATGCTTGAGCTGCGAGAATGATTTTTATATAGGGAATGATAAGGTAACTTAATTCCTGAATCGAGATCTTTTCATTGGACCTTTCATCGATCGAGATATTCCTGGCCGTCGCCAGTGATCGCAGCGTGACGAAGGCTGCGAAAGCCGTCGGCCGCGTGCCGTCGAACGTGACGACACGCATCCAGCAGTTGGAGGACGACCTGGGCGTCTTGCTCTTCAGCCGCGACGGCAAGAAGATGACGCTGACGAAAGAGGGCGAGACGTTTCAGATCTATGCCAATCGACTTGCCGCGCTGGCACTGGAAGCACGTCAGGCGGTCAGGCCCCTGCACCCATCGGGCACATTGCGCTTGGGAACGATGGAAAGCACGGCGGCAAGCCGGCTGCCCGCAGCGCTCAGCCAATTCAATCAAATGTGGCCGGATGTATCGCTCCAACTGAGCCTTGGCGCCTCCCGCGACCTTGCCCACGATGTTCTGAACGACGTTTTGGACTGCGCACTGATCGCCATGCCGCCAAAAGCGATGCTGGACGAAGATGCGGGCTTTGAGGCTGAGCTCGGGCAACTCGAGGCCGAACCGGTGTTTGTCGAGGATTTGTTGCTCGTATTGCCGTCCGGGCATCCGTCGATCCGATCGGCCGCCGACCTGCGGGTCGGATCCATTGCCGCTTTGGAACCCGGATGCACCTATCGACGGATCGCTGAAGGCTGGGCGCGCGAGTCGAGCACTTTGCCAACGACCGAACTCGGCTCCTATCATGCCATCCTGGCAAGTGTGGCGACCGGCAACGCCGCCGGCGTCATGCCGAAGTCAGTCCTTGACCTCATGCACTGGCCGATGACGTCGGCGACGCATCAACTCGCCATGGTCGACACGATCCTGATCTCCCGCAAAAGTGAACGCCCGAGCGCGTTCAGCGCGTTTCATGAGGTCTTGGGCGCCACCAGGGGAAAGGCTCCGCGGCTGGTGCCGAACTAACCGACATCCCGCCGTTTATCCTCGAAATGCCTTTCTGAAAAACTGGTTTCATCATGCAGCATCAAGACTCTCAAAAGACCGGATCCAGCCGGTTCCGCCTGTTTTCGCCGATCCTTGCCGGAGCAACCTTACGCGAGCGACTGATCGCGTGCCTTGGCGCCTTGATCGGCATTGGCCTGACAGGAGTCATCAGCGGCTATCTTTTCGGGCAGGGGCCGCATCTTCCGCTCATCGTCGCCCCGATGGGGGCATCCGCGGTGCTGCTTTTTGCGGTTCCGGCAAGCCCGCTTGCCCAGCCATGGTCGATCATCGGCGGCAACACCATCTCCGCCATGATGGGTATCATCGCGGCCTATTTCATCCACAATCCGATTATCGCAATCGGGGTCGGCGTCTCGCTTGCGATCGGGGCGATGTCGTTCACAAGATGCCTGCATCCGCCGGGTGGCGCCGCCGCCTTGACCGCCGTTCTCGGCGGCCCGGTCGTTGCGGGCTGGGGCTTCCTGTTTCCTTTCGTGCCGGTCGCCTTGAACTCCTGCATACTCGTCGGCCTCGGGCTGGTGTTTCACAAGCTCTCCAGGCGCAACTACCCACATGTCGTCGCAAAGCCGGCCGAGAACACCCATCAGACACGCGATCTGCCGCCGCCCTTGCGGGTGGGCTTTCGCGAGGAGGACGTCGATGCGGCCCTGGGCGTGCTTGACGAGACCTTCGATATCGATCGGGCCGACCTCAGCCGCCTGTTGCGGCAGGTGGAATTGCAGGCGGCAGTACGGTCGCATGGAGACATACGCTGCGCCGACATCATGTCGCGCGATGTCATCGCCATTGGCGAGGAGGCCGAGCCGGATCACGCACGGCATCTTCTGCTGAAGCACAATATCCGCACCTTGCCGGTAAAAGACCGGGAGGGCCGCCTGATCGGCACGGTCGGCCTGCGCGAACTTTCGGAAAGCCTGGACACCATCGTGAGTGCCGTATCGAAACCGGCCGTGGCCGATGCCGCCGATCCAGCCTTGTCGCTATTGCCCGTCCTGACGGACGGGCGCACGCATGCGGTCATCGTCGTCGATGCCGACTGGCGCGTCCTTGGCCTGATATCGCAGACGGATCTGTTGAGTGCCATGGCGCGGCTTCTACCGACGAGAGACGCGCCGGCTCAGGTGATCGCCTGACCGGGCAAGACGTTTTGGACAAGACGATTTTGAAGTGCATCTTGCCTCAGGGCGATAGTGGCAGGCTATTTCATTTCCCCCAAGCTCTCGGCGAAATCCGATAGCAGGTCCTCTTCAGCCTCCAGGCCAACCGAGACCCTGAGTAATCCATCGCTGATGCCGGCGGCGCGGCGGGCTTCGGCACCGATGCCGACATGGGTCATGCTCGCCGGATGAGCCACGAGGCTTTCAACGCCGCCCAGGGATTCGGCAAGAGTGAAGATTTTCAGCGGCGCCACGAAGCGGCGCACCGCTTCAATTCCCCCATCAAGCTCGAAACTCAGCATGGCGCCGAAACCGGATTGTTGTCGTGCGGCAAGTTCATGACCTGGATGGGTCGGCAGGCCGGGATAGTGGACGACGCCGACTTTCGGATGCCCGGAAAGAAACTGCGCAACGGCCATGGCCGTCGTCTGCTGCCGTTCGATGCGCGCAAACAGGCTTCGGATGCCGCGCAGGGTCAGATATGAATCGAATGGCGAACCGGTAACGCCGATCATGTTCGCCCATGCTTTCAGCTCCTCCACATCATTGGAGTTTGCCGCAACGACTGCGCCGCCGACGACATCGGAATGGCCGTTCAGATATTTCGTCGTCGAATGGATAACGAAGTCGGCGCCAAGGGCAATCGGCCGCTGAAGCGCGGGTGAAAGGAAGGTATTGTCGACCACGAGGCGGGCTTGCGCTGATTTCGCCTGTCGAGAAATCGCCTCGATGTCGACGATGCGCATAAGGGGATTGCTGGGTGTTTCGATGAAAACCAGGGCTGCGCCACGACTGAGTGTCGATGCCAGTGCCTGGTGGTTGCCTTGATCGATAAACTCGACGTCGAAGTGACCCTTGTCTCGCAATGCGGTCAAAAGTCGATAGGTTCCACCATAGCAGTCGTGCGGTGCAATCACCCGATCCCCGGGCTTCAGCAGGCTGAGAACAAGGTTGACCGCCGCCATTCCGGACGACGTTATCACGGCGCCGGCGCCACCCTCTAGTTTCGCAAGTGTATCGGCGAGAAGATCGCGCGTCGGATTGGACGTTCTGGAATATTCGTAGGCCTGTGTCTGTTCGAACTGTCGGAATGCGAAGTTGCTCGACAGATAGAGCGGCGGGGTGACAGCGCCGTAAGCGGTATCGTCGGCGATCCCGTTTGCGGCCGCGATCGTTCTGTAGTCCTTGTTGATCGACACGAGGAAATTGCCCTTCACGAGTTGGAGTTGGCGTTCGCCAGATGCGCATCGCCATAAGGATTGATCGGCTCGCACGCTCGACGCTTGCGTGCGTAGCCCTCAGGCGCGGGTCATGCCGTTAATGCGACTATAATTTCCATTTAAAGAATGACAATGATAAATCATTCTCTATTTTTTCGGAAACCATTCGTGGACCGAAAGCAGAAAGGGCAGGGCTATGTTCGTCGAGCGTGCACAAAATGGAGATTTTGTCCTCGACTCCTCGGAAATCGCCGATCGGTTCGGGCTCTCGCTCAGTGAGTTTCGCCGTCACATGCAGCGTGGCTCAATTACCTCCTGCGTGGAGGTGGGCACGGCAGACCATGAAGGCACGAGGCGCCTGTCCTTGCGATTGGGCAATCGAGTATGGCGCGCCGTTCTGGATGATGAAAACAGGGTTCGACACGAGGAGATGACATTTCTTCGCGCCACCGCGCGGCCGTCCGCACCGTGACGCGATCGTAGCGTTGCTCGAGAGCTTCCAGACGTTTCTTCGGATTATGTTGCCACGGACGAATGCTGCCTGCGACTTACTGCTTGGTGATGAAATCCCTGAGCACGATGGCATGATTGTGCTCGCTGTCTTTCGCGCCATAAAGAAGCGTCGCCGTCGATTGCCCGATCTGGTCTTTAAGCTCATCCACCGCTTCGGAGTTCTTTTTGAGCTCATCCCGGTAGCGACGGCGAAACTCGTCCCATTTGTTCGGATCATGACCGAACCAGCGCCGCAAGTCGGTGCTTGGTGCGATCTCCTTCAGCCAAACGTCGATATGGGCGTCGTTCTTGGCTATGCCGCGCGGCCATAATCGATCGACAAGGATACGCTTGCCGTCACGGCCGTCCGCAGGTTCATAAATTCGCTTGATGCGTACGGACATTTGGATCTCCGTCTTCAGCGGATGTCGTCACTAGACCGCCACACGCACCTTACGCCTGCGCGCGGCGTAGCTCCGTCGGTGATTGCCCAAATAGCCTTCGGAACAACCTGGCAAAGTGCGACGCGCTATCAAAACCCACTTCAAGTGCAATTTCAATGAGTGGCGCCTGTGTCTGAAGAACCAATTGCTTGGCGCGTTCCATGCGAATGCGCGTGTAGATGGCCCCGGGAGACGTCTTCATTTCCTCCAGGAACAGGCGTTCGAGCTGTCGCCGGGACAGGCCGACGGATGCGGCAAGATCTTCCGTCGGCACGACGTCTTCGATGTGGCTTTCCATGGTGATGAGGACGGCTTTCAGACGCGGGTCCCGGCACTCGATGGCGAGCGGCTTGCGCGGTTGTATATCCAGCCCGGATCGCGCCCGCTCGATTTGCAGCACTTCCAGAGCGTTGCGTTCAGCGTCCTTGCTGATATGCCGTCTCACAAGAAAGGCGGCCATATCGGCTGCGCTGCTGCCGCCGGCGCACGATCCGCGGCTGCGATCGAGATTGAACAGGCGGTCGGAACGAACAGGGTTGTCGGGGAACTGCTCTCGATAGGCCTGATAGTGCAGCCAGCTGACGCAGGTCTGGTGTGTTTTCATCAGGCCCAGGCGAGCCAGAATGAAGGTGCCGGTGCAAACGCCGATCAGCGGGATTTTTTGAACCGCGGCCTTCTTCAGATAATCGGCGGTCTGATTGTCGATCGTGATGTCCGTGTTCAAAAGTCCACCGACGACGACGATGTAGTCGAATTCACGCGGCTCGATGAAGTCCGATGTCGGCGCGACCTGAACACCGCAGCTGGAGGTGATGAGATGCCGAGTGCTGCCCAGGAGCTGCCAATCGGCCAGGATCCGGCCGGACCTGTCGGCTTCGTCGCTCGCCAGTCTTAGCGTATCGATAAACAGCGCGAAGGCGGAAAGGGTAAACGATCGCGCGAGAATAAATCCGACCTTCAAGGGACCGTGCTTCAATTCATGCTTGCCGGATTTCATCAAATTCCCCGCCTGACCAAGCCCTTTTACTTGATCTGGAAACCATACGCCAAGGGATCACGATCGTCGACGAAGATCGTGTTGTGACCGATGATGCGCGCCCATCCCTCGACACTCGGCTTGATACCCCTGAAGTGTCCGATGTCAGTCTCGGCCTCGACGCGTCCCTCGAATATGGTGCCGACTAGGCTTTCCTGGCGAAAGACATCGCCAATCCCAAGGCGCCCTTTGGTGTACAGCTGCGCCAGGCGCGCCGAAGTTCCGGTGCCGCCGGGCGAACGGTCTATCGCCTTGTCGCCATAAAACACCGCACCTCGACCATCGGCATTCGCGCTCGTCGATGCGTCGCACCACAAGACATGATGAACCCCACGGATGCGTTCGTTTTCCGGATGAACAGGATTGCAGATCGGTTCGAGCGCATCCCGCAGTTTCCGGCTTGCCTCGACGATAGCATCGGCCGACATGCCCGCCAAACCGGCCCAATTCCGCTGCGGTTCGACGACGGCGTAATAATTGCCGCCATAGGAGACGTCGATCGTCAGCGCGCCGAGACCCGGCACCTCCACTTCGACATCCGCCGCATGCAGATAGCTTGCGACATTGAACATGCGCACGGCTTCGACATATTCGCCGGGCTTGTCGTATTCGACATCCACCCGGCCGGCGGGTGTCTCGATTGCGAGCCTGCCGGGAACGCGCGGCCTGACGAGACCTTCCTCGATCGCGGCCGTCACCAGGCCGATCGTGCCGGCTCCGCACATGGGCAGGCATCCGCTGACTTCGATGAAGATAACGGCAAAGTCGCAGTCGTCGCGATAGGCGGGGTAGATGATTGCGCCTGACATGATGTCATGCCCGCGCGGCTCGAACATCAAGGCTTGCCGGACCCAATCGTGATCGCGGACGAAAATTTCGCGCCGCTCGGCAATCGGAAGATGTGGAAGCAAGGGGCCGCCGCCGGCGACAAGCCGGACCGGGTTGCCGCAGGTGTGGGAGTCGATGCAAAAGAAGCTGTGACGCATTCTGTCGTCTTTCCGCTTAGGCGCTCTTGGCCGGTGAGCGCGCGTGGCCCTGCAGTACGCCTTTTGAAAGCCTGTCGAGCAGGATCGCGATGGCAACGATGGCAAGCCCTGCGCGCAGGCCAAGCCCCATTTCCATTCGGGTGAGGCCACGGGTGACTTCGGCGCCCAGGCCGCCGGCCCCGACAAGCCCGGCAAGGACGACCATGGCCAGCGACAGAAGAATGCACTGGTTGAGGCCGACGAGCAGGGTCGGCATTGCTGACGGTATCTCGATCTTGGTGAGGATCGCGCGCGGCGGTGCGCCGGTTGCCTGGCCGAGCTCGAGAAGATCCTTCGGCACCTGATTGAATGCCAGCGTCGTCAAACGCAGCATCGGCGGCACGCCATAGACGATCGTGGCGATGATCGCCGGCACGCGGCCAAGACTGAAGATCATGACAGCCGGGATGAGATAAACCCATGGCGGCACCGTTTGCATGATGTCGAGCAGCGGCCTTATGGCGATCTCGAAGCCCTTGTGCCGGGACGCAAGGATGCCGAGGGGGAAGGCAACGAGGACCGAAATGGCGACCGCCACCGTGACCAGGGCGAGGGTCTGCATGGATGCCGCCCAAAGGCCCGCCAGAAGGCAGAAGGTGAGAGCGACGGCCGTCACCGCTGCGGCTCTGATGTTGATGACGAAGCCGGCGAGAAGGATAGCCGCGACAATGAGCACATAGGCGGGCGGGTAGAGCAGGGCGGATTCCAGGGCGCCGAGCACTGCCTCGATCAGCCTGGTGACGGCTTCGAAGATCGGATGGAAGTTGGTGTTCAGCCAGTCGACCGCAGGGGCAAAATATAGACCGGGCGAGAATCGAAAGAGGTCGAGGTTCATATTGCACCTACCTTGGCGCGGCGGGCCGCGCTCTGCGTCAATCTGTCGAGCACCATGGTCAGGATGACGATCGCGATCGCGGCGTTGATCGATGTCGCCATATCAAGCGTGCGCACCGCGCCGTAGATGGTCTGGCCGAGGCCGCCGGAACCGACGATGCCGGCGATCACCACCATGCCGAATGCCATCATCAGGCTCTGGTTAACGCCTGCCATGATGCTTGGAATTGCAAATGGCAGCCGAATTTTCGTAAACATCTGCCATGGCGTCAGACCATTTGCCTGCCCCAGTTCGATGAAGGCGGGCGGCGTCATGCGGATGCCGAGCGAGGTCAAGCGAATGGCAGGCGGTGCTGCGACGATGAAGGTCGCAACCAGCGCGGTTGCGGGGCCAAAGCCGAGAAGCGCAATGGCGGGAAGAAGGTAGATATAGGGAGGCAGTGTCTGGATGAGATCGAGGATCGGCTCCAGGAACCTGTCGAACCACTGCAGAAATCCAGCGACGATCCCCATTGGGATTCCGATCATCAGGGCAAAGATCGTGGCGGTGGTTACAAGTGCAAGGGTGCTCATGGTTTCGTTCCAAAGACCCATGACCGCACAGAAGACGAGAGCCAAGCCGGCGAGAACACCGGACCCGATATTGATCAGCCGCCAGCCGAGCAGCGCCAAGATGATTGCAATGACGTAGAAAGGTGGGAGTTGAAGGAGCCAGAGGACGCCATTGTAGGTTCCCTCCAGCACCATCCTTATCGGGTCGAACAGCCAATCGCCGTTATCGCTGATCCAGCCTAGCGCGTCGTCGGTCCAGGCATCGAATGTATCCGCAATGACCGAAATGTCCATTTGCGTGCATCCTCTCAGGCTGTGATATCTGGCTGGGCTGGGGATCCGGCGACACCGCGAAGCAGCCCGCGGGTCGTGACCACGCCGACGATGGAACCGTTATCGACTACGGCCAAAGCATCGCGCTCCGATTTCATCGTGAGATCGATGAGCTCGCCGATATCGGCTTCCGGGGTGGTTTTGAGCAGTGCGTTCACGTCATGCTGTGGCTGCAGGCTCTTATATTCCGCGATCGACTGCATGACCGAATGGGCCTTGACGAGATGAACCCTGGATATGCCCGCCACGAAATCGGCGACATAATCGTCGGCGGGTTTCGTGACGATTTCTTCCGCGGTTCCGACCTGGACGATGACGCCGTCCTTCATGATGGCGATCCGGTCACCGATGCGGATGGCTTCTTCGAGATCATGGGTGATGAAGACCGCGGATTTGCCGAGCGATTTCGTCAACTGCCGGAATTCGTCCTGCAACTGGCGGCGAATGAGGGGATCGAGCGCACTGAACGGCTCGTCCATCAGAATGATCTCGGGATCGGCGGCCAATGCGCGGGCAAGACCGACGCGTTGCTGCATGCCGCCCGACAATTCGGCGGGATATCGCGACGTCCAGTCGGAAAGGCCGACCTTGTCGAGTGCCGCTCGCGCCGTCTTGTTGCGCTCGTCCTTTGGCACGCCGCGCACTTCCAGGCCGAATGCTGCATTCTCGAGGACCGTCCGATTGGGGAGCAGGGCCACACTCTGGAACACCATGCCGATGTTGCGTGCGCGCATGTCGCGTAGTTCGGCTGCGTTCAACTTGCCGATCTCTTTGCCTTTGATCGTGATCCTGCCGAGGCTCGGCTCGATAAGGCGATTGAGGAGGCGCACCAGTGTGGATTTACCGCTTCCGGAGAGCCCCATGATGCAGAAGATCTCGCCGCGGCGGACCTGCAGGTGGGCATCGGCGACACCGACGACACAGTTGAACTCCTCAAGCACCTGTTTCTTGGAGAGGCCGCGCTCGGAAACGGCCTTCACGGCGGCGGTCGCACGCGCACCGAATATCTTCCAAACGTTGCGGCAATCGACCAGGACTTCGCTGGCGTTTTCCATGACAGTGTTCATTGTATTCCCCGCGCGGCCAGTCCATTGCCGGCCTGTTCGTCTTCGTTGAGGAATGCGGGCCGCCTTGATGGCGACCCGCTCTAGGCGTCAGTTGGTGTTGATGTTTTCCCAACGCTTGATGAGATCGGCATGGCTGTCGATCCATGCGGCGACGGCCTGATCCATCGTTTTTCCGTCATTCACGGCGCTGTTGATCGCGGTGATATCGGCAAGCGGCACATAGACGCTGGCGATGACTTCACGAGCATGCGGATAATCGGCGGAGAAGCCTTTCTTGCCGATCCAGTAGTAGCTCTGCGGCGGCGGAAAGATGCCCTTGGGATCCTTCAGGAATTTCACGTCGTATTTCTGCACCATCCAGGACGGCTCCCAGACAGTGACGGCGATCCATTCCTTTCGGTCGACGGCCGATTTCAGGGCCGCAGTCATGGCGGCGGTGCTGCCTTCGACGAGCTGCAGTTTCAGGTCATAGCCTTTGACTGCGTTGGCCGTATCGCGCATCAGGCCCGAACCCGGTTCGATGCCGACGATTTTGCCGCCAAACTTGTCGGCATTGGCGTTCAGCTGGTCCATGGAGTCGATCGGGACGTATTTCGGTACGGCGACGCCCTGGAACAGACCATGCGAGACGGGCGAGATCTTCTCGAGGCGCTTCTTGTTCTTGTCCCAATAATCCTGCGCGACATAGTCGGTCTGGGATGCGAGGATCTGGATATCGCCCTTGCCGAGTGCCGCGTAGGCAATGCCCCATTCGGAAAACGGCACGACCTTGACCGTGTAGCCGGCATCCTCAAGCACTTTTTTGGTAATCCCGGTGATCGGTGTCAGGTCTTCCCAGGACATCGTTCCCACGGTGATGCTCTTCTCTTCCGCGTGCGCTGAGAATACGGTCATCCCGACCATCGCGGCTGCGCAAAGCGCCTTCCACAAAGTCTTCATCTTTCTTAACTCCTAGTTTTCGTTCCCGTTTTTGTTGAAGACCCACGCTTGGCTTGGTCTTCATATTGCGCGGCGACGGATCATCCTTCGCGGCCTGCGCGCAATTCCTGCAAGCGGATCACTGAATTGATGCCGAGCCAGGCAAAGGGCTCGGGTGGCAGCCTAGATGGCGCCGCGTGATCCATGTATTGTTCGAGATGCCTAGATGTTGTTCCCGTCGCCAGTTCAGCCGCCATCATGCCGGCAAGCGTGCTCTTGACGGTGCCGAGCCCGTTTTCGCAGCACGCCGAATAAAGCCCTTCCTCGATTTCGCCGAACGCCGGCACGTGGTTCCGGCTCAGGCATAAACGCCCGGCCCAGCTGTATTCGAAGGGGACGTCCTTGAGCCCGGGGAACCGTGCATCGAGGGAGTTTCTATGCTCCCTGGCCATCTTGGCCATGCGGTGATCCGATACCGTGATCGTGGTCTCGTAGGTGTATTTCGTGCGAATGACGATGCGCGACTGTCCGCCCGAGGTGATCTTTCGCACGGTCGCGCCCATGGCATCGGCGGGAAGCAATGCCCATTTGTCCCGGCCTGAGACTTTCTGCTCGACGTCCGCGGCCGGAAAAGGCGCCGTCATCGAGGCATAGGCGAAGATATGCATCAGGCGGCCGCTAAAATGGCCGAAATCGCTGACGTGACCGTTGACACCGAGGATAACGCGAGCGGCGGTGACCTTGCCGCGGCTCGAAACCGCCGTCCATGCCCCGCTCTCGCGCGTCAACGAGGTCACCGGTGAATGCTCGAAGATATCGATCTTGCGCGACAGTCCTGCAGCCAATTCGCGGACATAGTCGGCTGGCTGGATCAGCACCGCACCCGGCGTAAACAGGCCGCCAAGGTAATAGTCGGAGCCGGTGATCTCTCGCATTTGCGCGGCGTCGAGAAACGCATGTTTTTCGTCCGCGCTCCTCAAGGATTGGCCGAAGCTGATGTTCAGCTTCATTCCGCGTGCCGTCGCTGCAGCGTTGATCTTGCCCGCCGGGTCGAAAGTCTGAGGCGACATGGCGTATTCGTCGGCGGCTCCTTTCGCAAAAGCGATCGCAGCCCGGTTCTGGGCCATCTCCAGGCGGGTAGCGTCGAGGCCACCGCTCGAATATTCGCTCGACGACAGGTTATGCGGGACGTCGATCATGAAGCCGGAATTGCGGCCCGACGTCCCTTTACCTACCTCGCTGGCGTCGACCACCACGATCTTATCGTCGGGCCGAAGCTGCCGCAGACGACGAGCAGCCGAAAGCCCGGCAAATCCTGCACCGATGATCAGCCAGTCCGCCGTCACGTTGCCTTCAAGTGTCCGGACAGGGAACGTTCGCTGACTGATCGCCTCCCAGCCCGAGACGCCGTTTTCTGCCGGCAGACGTTTGACGGACGTCGTGGTCATCGGATCGTCTCGTCCACCGAGCGATCGGAGACATCGATCCAGATGGTCTTCAGTTCGCAATAATTGTCGTGCGCGAAGATCGACTTGTCACGTCCGCCGAAGCCGGACTCCTTGTAGCCGCCGAAAGGTGTGGTTGCATCGCCTTCGCCAAAGCAGTTGACCGTGACGAGGCCAGCCCGGATGTCACGCGACAGTCGGATCGCATTCTTCAGGCTGCCGGTATAGACCGATGCCGTCAGGCCGTAATTGGTGTCGTTGGCAAGAGCGACGGCCTCGGCCAGCGTGTTGAACGTCGTCACCGACAGGATCGGCCCGAAGATTTCTTCCTTGAACAGCCGGCTTGCGGCCGTAACGCCGTCGACCACCGTCGGCTCGACGAAGATGCCGCCATGCGTTTCGCCGCCATGGGCGATCGTCAGCTTCTCGCTTTTGACGTCGTCGAGGAAGGATGTGACCTTTTCGTAGTGGTTCTTGCTGACCAGCGCGCCGATGCGGTTTTCCGGATCAAGGGGATCACCAGTCTTCCACTCGCGCATATAGGCGCCGATGCGCTTTAGCAGATCGTCCTTGACCTTGGCATGGACGATGAGGCGTGAACTGGCGCTGCAGTTTTCGCCCATGTTCCAGAAGGCGCCATTGACCACCTGCTCGGCGACGAGATCGAGATCTTCGGCATCTTCCAGCACCACGGCCGGGTTCTTGCCGCCGCATTCGAGCACGACCTTCTTGAGGTTGGAATCGGCCGAATAGTGCAGGAAGCGACGGCCGGTCGGCGTCGAGCCGGTAAAGGCCACCATGTCGACATCCATGTGCAGGCCGATCGGTTCTCCGACGTCCTTGCCGCCGCCGGTGACGACATTGAAGACGCCGGCGGGAATGCCGGCTTCATGGGCAAGTTCGGCGACACGCAGCGTCGTCAGCGTCGTCTCCTGCGCCGGCTTGACGATAACCGAGCAGCCGGCCGCCAATGCCGGGCCGATCTTCCAGGCAAGCATCAGCAGCGGGAAGTTCCAGGGCAGGACGCAGCCGACAACGCCGATCGGTTCGCGCACCACCATCGCCAGCGCGTTTGGGCCGACGGGATTGGTGTTGTCATAAAGCTTGTCGATCGCCTCGGCATGCCAACGAAGGGTGTGGATGGTGTCGGGCACGTCGACGGTCTGGCACTCGCGAACCGGCTTGCCGCTGTCGAGGCTTTCCATGACCGCCAGTTCGTGACGATTGTCTTCGAGCAGCTTGGCGAACTTGATGAGCGTCGCCTTGCGCTCGCCGGGCGAGAGTTGACGCCAACGGCCATCCTCGAAGGCTTGTTTGGCCTTGGCGACCGCATAGTCCACATCGCTGGCATTGCACGCCGCAATCTCCGCCAGCGTCTCGCCCGTCGCGGGATTGGTCGTCTTGAATGTCTTGCCGGAATTGGCCGGACGGAAGGCGCCATCGATGAAGGCATTCGTCGGGAACTGAAGGCCGGCGGCGATCGCCTTATATTCGGCGGCGGTCAAGGGTTCATGCATGATTGGCTCCCGACGTGATCTGGGCGACCGTGCGCTTCAAGGTGGTAACGACGGTTTCGAGGGTTCTTTTTTCTTCGGAGGTCAATCCGCGCAGCGGCGTACGCACCGGACCGGCCTTGAGGCCGATGATCTCGCAGCCATGCTTGATCGACTGGACGAACTTGCCGCATTCGAGAAAGTCCATCAGCGGCAGCATCGCCGTCATGATCGCCCGGCCCTTGTCGAAGTTCTTCTCAAGCACACAGGCTTCGTAGAGCGCGACATGTTCGCGCGGCAGGAAGTTGGAACCGGCGCAGACCCAGCTCTTTGCCCCCCAGGCAAAGAATTCCAGCGCCTGATCGTCCCAGCCGCAGGAGAGCGAAATGTGCGGAAACTTCTTTGCGAGCAGATGCAGGTTGCCCATGTCGCCGGAGCTTTCCTTGATCGCCCTGACGTTCCTGGACTTGCCGACGCGGGAAAAATATTCCTCGCCCATCATCACACCCATGCGGGCAGGGTAGTTGTAGAGCATGATCGGCAGGTTGGCGGCGCGGTCGACAGTCAGCGCATGAATTGCATTTTCCTTCTCCGTCGGCAGGGCATAGGGCGGCGACGATACCAGGATCGCGTCGGCGCCGATCTCCTTTGCCGCCTTTGCATATTCGACCGAGTCTTCGGTGCGGGTTGCGCCGGTTCCGACGATGAGCGGCAGCCGGGTGCCGACGACCTGCTTGGCAAAGGCGGCAAGCTCGAAGCGCTCCTGGCTGCTCTGGGCGTAATATTCGCCGGTCGAGCCGCCGATGATGATGCCATGGACCTTGGCCTCGATGAGGCTCTCCAGGACCGCCGCGAACGCAGCCTTATCAATTTGGCCGTCCTGTCCAAGCGGGGTAATCGCCGGGGTGTAGATGCCTTCGAAGTTCAAGACGATTTCTCCATCGATACGACGGGCACTTCGACGAGTGCGTCCGCCTTCATTCCCTGCGGAGCGATGAACATTTCCATGTTCTCGCGCGACAGTTCCCAATGCTCGAACACCAGGTCCACCACGGTGTCCTCATCATGCTGCGCGATCGCCTCGATGAAGCCGTCGTGGTGCTCCACGGCGAGTTGAAGCCGCTCGCGCATGTCGTCGTTCTTCGGCCGGAAGAAGGTGTGGCCGATCCGCGCGTGGTCGATCAGCAGGCGCCCCAGGCTCGGCTGCAGGTAGGCGTTGAACGACATTTCGCCGATGATTTCGTGGAAGCGGTTGTTCTCCAGCACCATGGCGAGAGCATCGCCGGAGGAACTTGCCGAGCGAAATCGGTCCTGCGTTTCCTTCAGGTCGACGAGCTGTTTCGGCTTGAAGTTTTGAACCGCGAGCCGGCCGATCGCGGCATAAATCATCGGCGCCACCAGGAAGAAGTGCCTGAGCGTCTGATGGTTCATCGGACTGACGCGCGCACCGCGGTTTGCCCGGATGTCGATATAGCCTTCGCCTTCGAGACGCCGGAAGATTTCCCGGACCGGTGTGCGCGAAAGTCCATATTGTTCGCTGAGCGTGGCTTCGTCCAAATCCTGATCGGGATCGAGCTCCATCGTCAGAATCTGACGCTTTAGATCGTCGTAAAGACTGTTCTTCCCACCCTTCATCGCGACCTTCCTCCTTGAATTCCGCCGGGAATTGAACCCATCGGGCCCCGCCGATGAGAAAAGGTCGCATAGCCTGCTCACGGAGTCAATAAAATTGTATACTCTGCGTACACAATGAATGTTCCATAGAAATACAATTATAGATTTGCGCAGCTTGAATCACGCGGGGTGGGGGCCGAGCTGGCCAACATCTGTCGCATTCCAGGCGATCCATGTTTTCGCGACTCAGCCGGCGACCGGCATGCCGGCGCTTCTATTGGATTGCCGTTCCCTTTTTGAATATGCAATGTGGACAGCGAAGGTGCTGGCCTGCTTCGATGAAACATGGAACGAGATGAGCGTATCGCATTTGGAGAGCGGCGGTCTGCGCAAGGCCAGGCTCTATGAGGAGCTTCACGGGCGATTGAAGACCCAGATCCTCACGGGGGTCGTGCCGGATGGGCTTGTGCTGACCGAGGCCGCGCTTGCAGGGCTGGCCGGCAGCAGCCGCGCGCCGGTACGCCAAGCGCTGCAGTTGCTGCTGGAGGATGGGTTGATCGCCCGGTTCGATGGCCGCGGCTTTATCGTCGGGGCGCCGGGAACGACGCCGAAACGGGTCAAGCTCGATGACTGCCTTGGCAAGTTGTTTGACGAGGAGAGCGGCAGGCCCGCGTTTGCCTGGCAGGCGCTCTACGAAGATGTCGAACACATCGTCGTCTATCGCTCCTTCTTCGGTCGTTATCGTATCAATGAAAATGAATTGGCGCGGCATTTCGGCGTTGGGCGCGGAGTGGCGCGCGATGTGCTGTTAAAGCTCGAGACGCTCGGCATCACGGAGAAGGACGATAATTTCCGCTGGTCGATCGTCCCGCTCGACAGTCAGCGCATCCGCGACCTATACGAGGTGCGCGAGCAGATCGAGCCGGTGGCGCTCGCTAGCGCCCTCGGTGGTCTATCGGAGAAACACGTCGATTCGATGCTTGCGCGCCTGTCGCAGGCGCTTGCGCAATATCCCGATGTCTCGGCCTCCACCATGTACGAACTGGAGCTCGACCTTCATCTGCGCAGCCTTCAGGCTTGCCCGAACAAGGAGTTCCTTAGCATCCTGAAGCGGACCCATTGCATCCTGACGCTGAGCAAGCACGTCGTCGGCAGTCGCATCAAGATGCCGGAATACGAGCCCTTCCTTGCCGAGCACATCGGCGTGTTCAAGATGGTGCAAAAGCGCGACGAGGAAGGGCTGCGGAAAGCCATGCGCGATCACATCAGCAATTCGCAGCCCAATGTGCAGGCGCGTGCCGCCTATATCCGCGAGCACTACCAGCCGGATGAATACAGCTTCATCACCTGATTTGGGACAGCGTCAGGTGATGGCGCCGACCTGCCAGGGAACGAATTCATTGTCACCATAGTCGAAGGTCTCGCTCAGCGTCTTCTTGCCCGAGGCGACGGCGATGATTTCCTCGAAGATCCGTTCGCCGGCCGCCTCGATCGTATCGTCGCCGCTGACGATGTCACCGCAATTGATGTCCATATCCTCGCGCATATGGTTGTACATCTCGGTGTTCGTGGCGATCTTGACGCAGGGTGCCGGCTTGAACCCGGAAACCGATCCGCGGCCGGTGGTAAAGCAGATCACATTGCAGCCGCCTGCAACCTGGCCGGTGACGGCGACAGGATCGTAGCCGGGCGTATCCATGAAAACGAAACCGGGTTCGTCGACGATCTGCGAATATTCGTAGACGGCCTTCAGCGGCATGGAGCCGCCCTTGGCGACCGCGCCGAGCGACTTCTCCAGAATGGTCGTCAATCCGCCGAGCTTGTTGCCATAAGAGGGATTGTTGTTAAGTTCCGCGCCGTTGCGGCGGGTATAGTCGCGCCACCAATCAATCCTGGAGAGCAGTTTTTCCGCAACCGCCGGCGTGACCGCTCTGCGCGTCAGCAGATGTTCCGCGCCATAAATCTCCGGCGTTTCCGCCAGAACCGATGTACCGCCATTGCGCACGAGAAGATCGGAAGCATAGCCGAGCGCCGGGTTGGCCGAAATTCCCGAATAGCCATCGGAGCCGCCGCATTCCAAGGCTAGCTTGATCCCTGAAAGGGGCTGAACGGTCCGTTTGGCTGAGTTCACCTCCGGCAGCATGTCTTTGATCATTTCCGACGCGGCCGCGATCGTCTTGCGGGTTCCGCCGAGATCCTGGATCGTCATGGTGCGCAGCCGGTTTCCTTCTTCGAGCTTGTAGTGCTCGAGAATGGGCGCGATCTGGTTGGTTTCGCAGCCAAGGCCGATCATCAGGATGCCGCCGAAATTCGGATGGCGGGCATAGCCCTGTAGAGTACGGGCCAGATAGCGATAGCCCTCCGACTGGGTGTTGATGGCGCAACCGCCGCCGTGGGTAAGCGCCACGACGCCATCGACATTGTCGAAGCCATCGAGGCCCCCGGTGCGATTGAAATGCTCGGCGATGTATTTCGAGACGGTCGCAGAGCAATTCACCGTGGTGATGATGCCGATAAAATTGCGCGTACCGACGCCACCGGCTCCGCGATCGAAGCCCATGAAGGTCCGACAGTCCTCTTGCGGCAGCATGCCCATCTCTTCGATGTCGACGCTGAACTGATAGGGGTGTTCGGATTCGATCACCGCCAGGTTCTGCAGATGAACATGGCCGCCAGCCGGAATGAATTGCGTTGCGACACCGATCGGCTGGCCAAATTTGCGGATTTCCTGACCTGTCTGGATGTCGCGGACTGCCACCTTGTGGCCGCGTGGGATCTGGTCGACGGTGATCAGGCCGTCAATGCCGGTGGCGCTGCCGGCGCGGATCATCGCGCGGGCAACAGCGACATCGTCGATAGGATTGAGCAGGATGATAGGCGAAACGGCGGACATGAGAAATTCCGTATGGCTGGATTAATTGTCTATTGCTAGCAATAGACAATCATTCGGTGGGTATGGCGTCAAGCGCGATCGAGGTCGGTGGCAAATTCTGTCTTTCAATCGTGAGGCTGGCGGGCGAGCCAGGCGGTGAGGTCGGTTTCCGCCCGCTCCAGAGCGCTGTGATTGAGCAGCTTTCTAAGGAACGCCACGGCCACGGCGCGGGCTCTGAGGTTGAAACGACCATCATCGTCCTGGTTGCCGAGCGGCTGATAGACGCCGAGCTTGACGTAGAGCTGCTGCAATCGGTTTTGAACACTGCGGACGGAGAGGTTGCGTCTGTGGGCGATGGCGCGATCAGTCAATCCGAGTGCGATGTCGACCAGGATCTCATATTCGGCCTCGGTGAAACCGTTGACGTTTCCGAGGCTTCTTTGCTGCATGCCACGCACTTCGCGGTCGATCACGCACTGGCTCTCGATGAAGATGCTGCGGAGCGCCAGCTTCAGCCGGTCGTCGGAGGCCGATTTCAAAACATAGCCATAGACGGCGCCGACCGGCACGATACGCGAGACGCCGCGAACATAGGCTTCGTCCGAATAGTTCGACCAGAAGAGGATGCGCGTCTCCGGCCGCTCCTTCCATATGGTGCGCGCCGCCTCGATGCCGTTGCGCTGGCTCATCTGCAGATCCATGACGATATGGGCGGATTTGCAATCCCGCGCCAGTCGTTCGCCGGTATTGCCGTTTTCGGCTTCCAGCACGCCATCGCATTCGGGAAGGGCGGCGCGGATCGCTTCGTTGAGATAGGAGCGATGAAGCGGATCGTCCTCGATGATCAGCACCTTCATGCCGCGGCTCCTCCCAGCGGTTGCGCCTTGGCGGGCAGGGTGACGCTGACCACTGTTCCTCCGGATGCGCCGACCGGCCTGATTGCGAAGCGCGCGGAGATCAGGCGTGCTCGGGTCCGCATGTTTTCGATGCCGCCACCCGACGGCCTGCGGGCATTTCCAAGTCCAAGCCCGTCATCCATGACGTCGATCGTCACCGCGCCCTCCGCTGCCTTCAGGTAGACCTCGATGCTCTCAGCCTGGGCATGGCGTATAGCGTTGTTGATGGCCTCCTGCGCGATACGGAAGAGGGCAATGGAAACCGATTGTTCGAGGCAGTCGATGGCACCGCCGGTCTCGTCTTTCAGCGTCCATGCCAAGGTGGCTCCGCTCTCCTGGATCGATCGTTCGAGATGGTTTTCCACCGCCTGCGCAAAACCGAACAGCTGAAGAACCGAGGGCTTGGCCTCCTCGATGATCTGGCGAAGATCGTGCATACTGTGCTGCAAACCGCGAAACAGCGGTTCAAGCGCTTCGCCGGTGACATCGGGCTGGCGGGCAAGCCTCTCCAGCCGCCGGGCGAGGCGGGTCAGGTCGGCCAGGATCTGGTCGTGCAGGTCCATGCCGATGCGTTGTCGTTCGGCCTCCAGTGCCTCGGTCAGTTTCAGGGCGCCGAGGCGAAGGCCCTCCTCGCGGGCGCGGGCCTCGGCCTCCACGATTGCCGAGCGTTTAGCCTGGTCGGCGGCACGGATGGCGAAGAAGTGCGGCGCCAAGAGATCGGCAATGATGCGGGCGCTTTCGATATCCTGCATGGTGTAGAATCCGGTCCGGTGGCTTGAGCAGGAAAGCGCGCCGATGACATGACCCTGCACTTTCAGGGGAACATGCAGGCGGCTGTGCAGCGACTGGTGGAAGATCGGGTGCGAAAAGGCGCCCTGGAAATGAAACTGTGGGTCGCTCCAGGCGTCGTCGGTCAGCAGATAATCGCTCTCGCCCCAGAGAAGCGTGCGGATGGGGCTGTTGCTGACCGGCGCCGGAAACCGTCGGCCCCAATCGGTTTCCAGCCCGCTCTCGTATGCCGTGTGAAATTGCTCGTCCACCAGCATGATGCAGACGTCGAGATGATCATGCGGGATCACATGACTGATTTCGACAGCAACCGCCTGGATGACGGAATGAAAGTCAAGCTGGCCAGCGAGTAGCCGTGATATGTTGAGATAGTGGTCGAAGACCGATTGCGGCGCCAGATTGCGCAAGACAGGCCCTCCCAGGCAATGCGTCGACCACTTCTCCTCCGGTCGATCGCAGCATACGGATTTCCGACGCTATTAAGCGCCGATCCGAACCGTTCGTCCTGCGGGCTTGCGCATTTTTTCTGCGGGATCCCGCAAGGCCCCACACCTTAAGCGCCTGTACAATCGAAACAATCTCGGACATCCTGTTTGTACTGACAGGGGAACCTTCAGTGCAAATAATATTTTCGATCGTTCGTTGAGGAGCGCGTTCGAAAATCTTGGCCTGGAAATTGAAATACGGGCTCATTGGGAGGAAAATATGAATATTGCCAAGATGCTACTGACATCCGCCGTCATCGCCTGCGTTGCCGTGCCGGGTTCCGCCTTTGCTGATACAGCATCCAAGAAGATTGCGTTGTCGAACAATTATGCCGGCAATTCCTGGCGCCAGGCCATGCTGACCAGCTGGCAGAAGGTCACGGGCGAAGCCGTGAAAGCCGGCGTGGTGGCTGCCGCCGATCCGTTTACGACGGCGGAAAATCAGGCAACCGAACAGGCCGCGCAGATCCAGAACATGATCCTGCAGGGCTATGACGCGATCGTCATCGACGCCGCGTCGCCAACCGCGCTGAACGGCGCGATCAAGGAAGCGTGCGATGCTAAGATCGTCGTCGTTTCCTTCGATGGCATCGTGACCGAACCCTGTGCCTGGCGCATTGCCGTCGACTTCAAGGGCATGGGCGCCAGCCAGGTCGAATACCTCGCCAAGAAGATGCCGAAGGGCGGCAATGTGCTCGAAATCCGCGGGCTTGCCGGCGTCTCCGTCGATGACGAGATTTCGGCGGGTATCCACGCGGCTGCCGCTAAATATCCGCAGTTCAAGATCGTCGGTTCGGTGCATGGCGACTGGGCGCAGGACGTCGCGCAACGCGCCGTCGCCGGCATCCTGCCGAGCCTTCCCGATATTGCCGCGGTCGTGACGCAGGGCGGCGACGGCTATGGCGCGGCGCAGGCATTCGCGGCGGCCAAACGGCCCATGCCGACGATCGTCATGGGTAACCGCCAGGACGAGCTTGCCTGGTGGAAGAAGGAGAAGGACGCCAGCAGCTACGAGACCATGTCGGTCTCCATCGCGCCCGGTGTTTCCACGCTTGCCTTCTGGGTGGCGCAGCAGATCCTCGACGGTCAGCAGGTGAAGAAGGATCTGGTGGTGCCGTTCCTGCGCATTGATCAGGACAATCTCGAAACCAGTCTGGCCACCACGCAGGCGGGCGGTGTCGCCAATGTCGAATACACGCTCGATGACACCAAGAAGGTCATCGCCGCGGCGAAGTAATCGATATCAGCAAGCAAATAGAGGCCGGTGCCGCCGATGGAGGCGGCGCCGGTTAAATGCAACGCCCGGCCGGACAATCCATGATTGCAGTCAAAGACAATAGTGCGACGAATAACGATGCCGAGCGGCAAGCCGTCGTCTCGGCGAGGGGCATCAAGGTGCATTTCGGCGCGGTCAGGGCGCTCGATGGTGCCGATCTGACCATTCATGCCGGCGAATGTATCGGCCTTGTCGGACACAACGGCGCCGGTAAATCGACGATTGTCAACGTCATCAACGGTGGTCTTAGCCCACACGAGGGAACGGTTGCCTACGACGGCGAAGGTAAGGTGCACGGCATCAATGCTGCGCGGGCGCATGGCATCCGCTGTGTTTTTCAGGAGCTTTCTCTCGCCCCTAATCTGACCGTCGTCGAGAATATGCGGGTCGTTCACCACGGCCTTTCCGGCTGGAACTGGCGCCGGCAAGCGGCAACGATCGTGCGCGCCAAGCTCGATGAGATTTTTGCCGGCCATAAGATCGATGTCATGCGCGGCGTCGGTGAGCTTTCCATCGCCGAACGGCAGATGGTGGAAATTGCGATCACTTTTTGTACGGTCAACGAGAGACCGAAGCTCGTCATTCTGGATGAGCCGACATCATCGCTCGATGCCGGTCTGGCGGCGCAATTGATGACCTATGTGCGTCGGTTCGTACAGGCAGGCGGCGCGGTGATGCTGATCTCGCATATTCTTGGCGAGATTCTTTCGACGGCGAGCCGCATTCTGGTGATGAAGGACGGCCGGGTCGTCGCGGATCGCGCTGCGCAGGACTTTAGCGTCCGAAGCCTTGTCCAGGCGATGGGCAGCGTCGTCAAGGAGCAGGACCGCAAGCACGGGAATGAAGAACGTGCCATTACGGCTCCCATCCTCGCCTTGCCTTCGCGCAGGGGCAAGGGCCTTGCCTTCGAAGCCCGCAAAGGGGAGGTCATCGGTCTTGCCGGTCTTGCCGGTCATGGACAAACCGACATGCTCCTCGATCTCCATCGATCCTTGTCGAGCAACTGGCTGCCGGGCAGGCGGGAGAATATTATCTTCGTCGCCGGCGATCGCAGCCTGAATGGAACCTTCCCGCTATGGAGCATCCTGAAGAACCTGAGCATCGCATCGCTCGGCGATCTCTCGAAGATGTCGCTCGTCAACAAAGAGCGGGAGGAAAGCCTCGGAGCCGAGTGGAAGGGACGCATCGAAATTCGCACACCGACGATGGCGAACGGTATCCTGTCATTGTCCGGAGGCAATCAACAAAAGGTTCTGTTCGCCCGCGCGCTTGCGACGACATCGCCGATCGTGCTGATGGATGATCCGATGCGCGGTGTGGACATCGGCACCAAGCAGGAGGTCTATCGGATACTGAACGACGAGGCCGCCGCTGGGCGGACCTTCATCTGGTATTCGACCGAAATGGACGAAATTCGCCTCTGCGACCGCGCCTATGTCTTTCGAGACGGCGCCATTGTTGCGGAGCTCGCGGGAGAGGAAATCACGGAGGAAAACGTGCTGGCAGCTTCCTTTGCCGGGGAGGGCGCATGATCCGTCCGTCATCCGGCACCTTGCGCCTGCTTATCCCGGCCCTGTCGCTGGCCGTCTTGCTCATCGCGGTCTTCTATCTCCAGCCGCGGGCCATGAGCTATATCGGGCTTAATCTGCTTTTCAATCTCGCCGTGCCGATTGCGCTCGCGACGATTGCCCAGATGATGATCATGTCGGTCAACGATCTCGATCTGTCGATGGGAACATTCGTCAGCTTCACGGCTTGCGTGGCTGCAACCTATCTGCAATCGGCACCATTGCTGGGCATCCTGATCCTCGTCTTTGCAATCGCCGTCTATGCTGCCATGGGCGTGATCATCTATATCAGGGACTTGCCGTCGATCGTCGTCACACTCGGCATGAGCTTCGTCTGGGGCGGCTTTGCGGTGTTGCTGCTCCCCGCGCCGGGCGGCACCGCGCCCGACTGGGCACGCTGGCTGATGATCTCGAAGCCGCCGCTCGTTCCCATGGCGATCGTTGCAAGTGTCGTGATCGCGCTCATCTCTCACCTGATCGTCATGCGCTCGTCCTTCGGCGTGCTGATCCGCGGCATCGGCGGCAATCAACGTTCGCTTGAGCGGGCCGGCTGGTCCGTCGTCACTTTGCGCGCGGCAGCCTACGGGCTTGCCGGTCTCTTCGCCGTGCTATCAGGCATTGCGCTGGTCGGGCTTACGACCTCGGCGGATGCAAACATCGCGCTGCGTTACACGCTCCTGTCGATCGCCGGCGTTATCCTCGGAGGCGGGGAGTTCATCGGTGGCCGCGTTTCGCCGATAGGTGCTGTGATCGGAGCTTTGACCCTGACTTTGGCGGGCTCGTTCCTGTCATTTCTGCGCATCTCGCCGGACTGGCAAATCGGTGCCCAGGGCGCCATCCTGATCATCGTGCTGGCGCTACGGCTCTTGCTCAATCGTGTCGAAAAGCGGGAGAAACAATCATGATCGCTTTTCGCGCGCTCAGCCGGAAGCCCTGGATCTGGTCCTTCTTTGCCACCATCATCGTCTGGTTCATCACCGTGCTCTTCACGGGTGGGGCGAGCTCCGTCGGCCTCTCGCAGGCAGCGCTGACCTTTGCTGCCTTTTCCGTGATCGTCGGCATCGGGCAGATGTTCGTCATCACGCTCGGTCCGGGCAATATCGATCTGTCGGTGCCCGCCACGATGACGCTTGCCGGCACGATCGCGCTCAAGCTCATGAATGTCGAGGACGGCATGATCGTGCCCGGCCTGCTGGTGTCGATCCTCATCGGCCTCGGTATCGGTATCGGCAACTATGCCCTGATCAAGCTTTTGCGTATCCCGCCTATCATTGCGACACTGTCTGTGAGCTTCATCATCCAGTCGACGGCAATCTGGAGCAATCGCGGCCTGCGCATCAAGCCGCCGGATCAACTGGCCGATTTCACCACGTCCGGTTTCCTAGGTATTCCGAATGTCGCGATCGTTGCTCTTTTGCTCTCCGTGCTCGCCTGGGTGCTGCTGGAGCGGACGATCTACGGTCGCTGGATATCGGCAATCGGCCAGAGCATGTTCGCGGCGCGCATGGCGGGCATTCCCGTCGACGGAACGCGGCTTGCGACCTATGTGCTCTGCGCCATCCTGGCGTCGATCTGCGGCTATCTGCTCGCGAGCTTTTCCGGCGGCGCCGCCCTCAACATGGGCGCCGAATATCTGCTGATGTCGATCGCCGTCGTCATTATCGGCGGAACGGCGGTGGCCGGCGGCGATTCGAACGTGCCGGGCATTTGGGGCGCGTCGTTGTTCATGTTCCTGGTCGTCTCGATGCTGAACACCTATGGCTTCGGCGCCGGGCCGAGGCTCATCCTGACCGGCCTGATCATCATCGCCGTCATTCTCGTTGCAGGCGGGCGCCCCGTCGGCGGGCGCTGACACTGTTCTCCCAGCAGTTTTTAGGACAATCAAATGCCAAACGACGCCGCACCCCTCTATGAAATCTACGATACCCGCTTCCGGAACCTCGTGGTTCCAAGCGCTGGGCTGGAGGAGCTTTATTCGGATTGCCGCTGGGCAGAGGGACCTGTCTGGTTCGCCGATACCGGATGCCTGATCTGGAGCGACATTCCCAATGAGCGCATGCTCCGCTGGGTGCCGGGCGGCGGCGTCTCGATCTTCCGCGCACCCTCGAATTTCGCCAACGGCAACACGCGCGACCGACAGGGGCGGTTGATTTCCTGCGAGCACGGCGGCCGTCGGGTCACGCGCACGGAAATTGACGGCTCGATCACGGTGCTTGCCGACAGCTATAAGGGCAAGCGCCTGAATTCGCCGAACGATGTGATCGTTCGTTCCGACGGATCCATCTGGTTCACCGATCCGACCTATGGCATTCTCTCGAATTATGAAGGCTACAAGGCGGAGCCTGAGCAGGCGACCCGCAATGTCTACAGGCTCAATCCGTCAAGGGGCGAACTCGAGGTCGTCATCGACGATTTCCGCCAGCCGAACGGCCTGGCATTCTCTCCCGACGAAACGAAGCTTTATGTGGCCGACTCCGCCGCAAGCCACGACATCAGCGCCCCGCGCCACATCCGCGTCTTCGATGTCGTCGATGGAAAGAAGGCCACGAACAGCCGTGTCTTCTGCAACATCGACACCGGCATACCGGACGGTTTCCGGGCCGATATCGACGGCAATATCTGGACCAGCGCCGGCGACGGCGTCCACTGCTTTGCCCCTGACGGCACCTTGATCGGCAAGATCAAGATACCCCAGACAGTCGCCAATCTTACCTTCGGCGGCCCGCGGCGAAACCAGCTATTTATCGCTGCGACGAGATCGTTGTATCGCGCCTTCACGACGGCGACTGGGGTGCAGGTGCCTTGAGTGAGTTGCTGTGTCGCAGATAAGGGATTTTGATGATGGAGGCGGGCCTCCGCCAGCGTTAGAACAGTCGACAGCTCTCCTCCGGCAATTGCGGATAGCCATCCCTTTATTTCGTATTAATATTTTTCGCCTGGCACGAGCGTGTGGACGATCACGATCGAGACCACTTCCTGGAATGCTATCCCAAAAGCGATCGAGGGCTCTCAACACTATGAAACCTACGAGCGTGCTTTCGATGCTGTAGCTAAGATCGTTGCGGCGGGGAAAATAGCATGCTTCTTGGCGCCAGGCACAGCAACTAAAGAGCAGATCGACTCATTTCACAAACTCGGCCCTGTCCAGCGCATCTAGTTTTTCAGCAAGAGGCGAACGTAAGGATGACACGAGCAGCCTTCCGCCAAGCAGATATCGAGCGCATCATCCGAGCAGCTAAACAACTGGCGCCGTGGTTGCATTGCAGCGCGTCCAAACCTAAAGCGATGTGAAGCCATTCTTGCGACAAGGTGGACGTTCTGATCGTGCCGAAAAGTGCACACCAACGTTAAGGGTAAGAAATGAAGGCTTGTGTTATAACGATGCAAAAAGACGAGCATTTACTGCTTGGGCATTTTGCAGCCTACTATGGCGCCTTGGTCGGACGCGAGAACATCTACATCATAGACAACGGGTCGTCGCCGGAGACTCGTGAAATTCTATCTCGAATTGGGAATGACGGTTGCAATATCATTTATGAGTATGACCGCCCGGAAGATTTTTCATCGAAGGGGGCGATAATCGGCAAGATCGCAACCGATCTCGCGCAAAAATACGATGCATTCATCACCTTGGATTGCGATGAGTTCATTGGAGTGAAGGTCGATCCCGATAGGCCGGTTTATTCATGCACTCGAGACGAGTTGCTATCAGAGATAGCAAAATTCCAGCCCAATACCGGGTACAAAATTCTGGAGCGGTTAAGAAACGACGTTAAAGCTTCGGGTCGCTTTTTCAATCTGAATGCGATTAGCCCCAAGCTTATATTCGGATCAGGACGCATCGAAAATCTATGTGTTGGCTTACATTCGTGCTCGATACCCGAACGCATTGCCTCCACAAACCTCGTGTTTTTTGAATTTCACAATAAGCCTTTCCGTGACTTGCAACGAAGCGCAAAAGAGAAGTTGAAGACACGAGTCGACATCAATGACCGCCAAAAACTCGCGGAATATCGAGGACCTGGAGAACACCTTCCCAAATATTTGTTGTGGTCAGAGGATGATTACTTGAGTAGTTTTGAAGATCGCGATTTCTTCTCAACTTCAGCGATCGATGATGCACTCAAAGAAATTGGCCTAGATCCGCTATATGCGGAAAGTTAGGCCATGTTTGTCTCTATCTACGCAGGAAAAGAAAGGTTCCCCCACCTTATTGCAGCGTTGATTTCTATACGAACTCAGCTTGACTTTGTACAAAATCCCTTTGGAGTTTCGGGTTTGTAGCGGCGGCGCTGATCTTCCGCGTACTGGCAACGCGGCGTGCGCGGCACTCTCGTTTTGAGGCAATTTGAGCGGGGTGAATCAATTCGCTGCAGTCTCTCTGATTTGCTTGTTTGACCGGATTCGAACCGGTGGATAACCGTAAGCGGTGCTGCCAGACCACCTACTGAGGTTTTCGGTCAGTCAGGTCTGCGCGGTGCGCATGAATTCTCGTACCTCTTGCAGCATCCAGTTCCGAAACGCGCGGACCTTTGGGTGGTCCTGATTGCCGACGCGGTAGAGCAGATCGTAACCCCACTCGACTTCAAGCGCTGCCTCGGGGAATGGTAATACCAGCTTTTCGGCAGCAAGGTCTTCCGCAACAAGGACGCTACGTCCGAGGGCGACGCCCGCCCCTCGAATGGCAGCGTCAATGGACATGCTCCCGTGACTGTATCCCGGTCCGCGCGTGCCGGGATACGGCAGCTTCATCATCGCGAACCACCGCTCCCAGGTCGTGTTCATCCCGATCTCGTGAATGAGTTGGCATTTGAACAAGTCGCGCGGGACGCCAATTTCGCCCATCTTCTCGCGATACTCCGGGGAGCATACGGGGGAGACCGTCTCGTTCATGATGCGCTCCGCCGCCGCGTGCGGGTAGCGTCCGTCACCATAACGCAAGGCGACATCGACATGCCCGGTAGCAAAGTCGACGGCTGCATCCGTGACTTCGAGATGAACATCGAGATCAGGCATATCGGCCATCAGGCGATGCAGCCGGGGCGTCAGCCATTTGCTGGCAAACGAGACGCTGCAGTTTACGACGAGGCGGGAGACATCGCCCTGGCGGCGCAATGCCTCGGATTCCCGCTGCAGTTCCGACAGAAGACGCGTCACGGTGCTGAAATACGAGTGACCCGCATCCGTCAGTTCAATCCGTCGCGTCAGGCGACGGAAGAGCGGTATGCCCAGATGGTCTTCGAGCGCCTTTATCTGTCGGCTAACCGCTCCGTGGGTGAGATGAAGCTCTTGGGCCGCAAGGGTCATGCTTAGCCGTCGGCCGGTCGCCTCGAAGGCTCGCAATGTCTGAAGCGGGGGAAGATGATCGGTCATGGGCTTATGCGTGATGCCACGTCACGCATCCTGTGAGAACAAATGGTTTGTCGCGCTGGTGTCGCGCAGCTTATGGATGGCACAGTCTCACGCACACGCCAAACAAAAGCTGTTAAAAATGTCCCACGCCTCCGATACAGTCGGCATGTCTGCACCGCTCGGCTCTGCGAGTTCGCTTTCAACGAAAAGCTTGGGGGCCATGCTTCTGCTGGCACTGATGTGGGGGCTGTCTATCCCAATCACCAAGCTGGGCCTCGGCAGTATTCCCCCAATGACGTTCACGGCGCTGCGGTTCATGGTCGCTGTGCCGCTCATGATGTTCCTGGCCAGGCGTGAACTCCGGGTCCCAAGAAAGGCAATCCCTGGAATTATCGGTCTGGGTGTCATGGGTATCACTTTGGGCAACGTCGCGCAGTCGTTCGGCGTGCAAGGCACGTCGGCCTCGCTTGCCACGATCCTCTCGGCGACAATCCCGTTGTTCATGGTCATCTTGGCAGCAATCCGCTTCCGTCAACCCGTGACACCGCTCCAGTGGGGCGGTCTTCTGGTTGCGTTCCTCGGTATTGCCCTTGTGGCCGTTGGAAGCGGACCCGGTGTCGATGACATGTCGAGGACGACGGTCACAGGCGTGATGTTCATGCTTCTCTCCGCCGTCGGTATCGCAATCTACTACATATGGAGCGCAGAACTGACGCAGGAATACGGCCTGATGCCTGTCGCCGCATGGAACATGCTCGTGGGACTCTTGACCGTCCTGCCGCTCGCTGGCTGGGAAATGACCCAACACACAGTCATTATCACCGCCGAAGCCCTTGCGGCCGTCGCTTACCTCGGCGTGATCGTTACCGTCGCCGGGCTGATCGTGTGGCTCTACCTCCTGAGGGTCGTCCCGGCCCGTGTTGCGGCGAGCGTTCAGTATTTGCAACCCGTGTTCGGGATCAGTACGAGCGCGTTTCTGTTCGGCGACACATTGGGGCTGATGTTCGCGTCAGGCGTAGGTCTTGTCCTCGCCGGGCTTGGATTGGCGGCCGCCGGAAAGAGAACTAGCTCCTAGCCAGTTTGAGGTTCGCCCTCTTTAATTCCCCCGCTCGGTTACTCCCCGAGCGATTTGGCCCGCCTTTGGCGGGTCTTTTTTGCGCCGCAGACGATGGCGTCCTTGTCCAGCCAAGGTCTCCATCAGGCATTGTGGGAAGGGTAATTCCACGGGAGCAAGTCGTCGACGCTGCGCTGCCTGTGGCCATTGACGATGGCGGTGAGTGTCTTGGTCAGGTAGGCCTGCGGATCGACGGCATTGAGTTTGCAGGTCTCAATGAGCGAGGCGATGGTTGCCCAGTTCTCCGCTCCGGCATCGAAGCCGGGTTCATAATGCCGGGTTTCTGGCATTCGAGTCCACGGTCACTTATCCCTTCCATCCACTGGTTGACCAAACCGTATTGGTAACCGGCAGCCATGAGCACGAAGGTGTTCATTATCTGCTGATTCGACAAGCCCATGGTGGCTCATTTCAAATCCCCGCATGGATGTTTGATCCTGCGGCAAGTTCGATCGAGATTGTAGCCGAGCCGCGCCTTTCGGCAGCCAAGCTTATTGAACTGCGCGCATTCATTGATTCTCACGTACCTTTTCGCTCGGTTCAAGAAGCCGAAGGGATAAGCCATGAGAAAGCAATTTCGCATGCAATTGGATCTGTTCGTGACAGCCCGGCCGGTAGACCTGAGCGACACCCAGCGCCGGGAAGCCTTAACACTCCTTCAATTACTGTTGACGGAAGCGGCGGCAAAGCTGGCCGGCAAGCGGTTCGCCGACGGCGGAAAGGAGGCGGGCAATGAGTAAGATTACCGCCGACCATCTTAGCCTTAGCGCCTTCGTCTACGTCCGGCAGTCGACAGCCTACCAGGTTGCCAATAACCTGGAAAGCCAACGACGGCAGTACGGCTTAGTCGAGCGTGCTCGACAGTTGGGTTGGGAGACCGTCGAGATCGTCGACGATGACCTTGGACGATCCGGAGGTGGCATCGCCCGCCCAGGATTCGAGAAGCTGTTGGCGGCGATATGTGAAGGTCGGGTGGGAGCAGTCGTATCGCTTGAGGCCTCACGTCTGGCGCGCAATGGCCGTGATTGGCATACGTTGCTGGAATTTTGTGGTCTGGTCGGCACTCTGATCGTTGACGAAGAGGCTATTTACGATCCGCGCTCGCCTAACGATCGTCTCCTTCTTGGCATGAAGGGTACGATGAGCGAGATGGAGTTATCCGTGTTTCGGCAACGATCCGTCGAGGCCATGCGCCAAAAAGCGCGGCGCGGCGAACTTCATCTGACTGTTGCCGTCGGATATGTGAAGACGGATGATGCCCGTGTCGAGAAAGATCCTGATCGGCGCGTTCAGGAGAGCATTCTGCTCGTCTTTCGTAAATTCGCCGAACTGCAGACCGTCCGCCAGGTGTTGCTCTGGTTCAGGCAAGAGAATGTCTTGGTTCCGTCTGTCAATCAAGGGCGCGGCAAACCGCCGATCGAGTGGAAAGCTCCGGTTTATCATACCCTTCATCACATACTGACAAACCCCGTCTACGCTGGCTCGTACGCCTACGGCCGGCGTGGGACACGGGTGATGATCAAGGATGGGCGCAAACGGGTCATCCGTGATACGTTGCGGCGTAATTCGAAGGACTGGGAAGTTTTGATCCACGACCATCATGAAGGCTATATTAGCTGGGCCGAGTTTGAAAGGAATCAGCATCTGATCGCCGAGAATGCGAATGGAAAAAGCTACATAGGGCGGGGTTCGATAAGGCGTGGCGAAGCTTTGTTGCCTGGACTATTTCGTTGCGGTCGCTGCGGTCGTCGACTGCATATTCAATATTCTGGGAAAGGCGGCAACACGCAGCGATACGTTTGTCGCGGCACATTCGGCGACATGGCGGCTGCAAACTGCATCGGGTTCGGTGGCATGCGCGTCGATCGGGCCGTCGCGCAGGAAGTTCTCGAACGACTGCAACCCCTCGGGATCGAGGCGGCGTTGCAGGCAATGGAGGCGCACACGCAGCGTCATAGCGATAAGCGTCAGCAACTCGAGAACTCAATCAAGCAAGCACAATATGAGGCTGCTCGAGCGCGGCGCCAGTATGACGCTGTCGATCCCGACAATCGGTTGGTCGCGGGCGAGTTGGAAAGACGCTGGAATGAGAAACTGATCCAATTGCGTGACCTGGAGATCGAGCTTGAGACGCTCTCGACCGACCGCGACATGCCCGCGCTATCGGCAGATGACCGTGCAAGACTGATGAAGCTCGGCAGGGACCTGGGGCAGGCATGGGACAGCCCCAGCGTATCCATTGAGACGCGCAAAAAGATCATTCGGCTACTAATCACGGAAATTGTCGTCGATATCGTCGACGACACATTGGCGATCATCATTCATTGGCAAGGTGGAGATCATACCCGGATGACAGTGAAGAAGAACAAGATCGGCCAGACCCGGTGGGCAGTTAAGGCTGATGTTGTCGATCTCGTGCGCGCCTTGGCAAGGCAGTTACCTGATTTGTCAATCGCAGCGATCCTGAACCGCTCCGGCAAGCGGACTGGACATGGCGCCAGCTGGACACGAAGCCACGTCTGCAGTCTTCGCAACATCCACGGCATCCCCGTCTATCGGGAAGGCGAACGGGCTGAACGCGGCGAGAGAACCCTCGACGAGACCGCCGACATTCTGAAGGTAAGTCGAGCTACGGCTTATCGGATGGTAAGCAGCGGCGTCCTTCCCGCTCGACAGCTATGTGCTGGAGCGCCTTGGATCATTCAACTTTCCGACCTTCAAGACGACACTGTTCGCCGCGAAGCAGATGCCAGGCGATCAAGACGTCCGATATCTCAGGATCCGGTTCAAAATCCCCTTTTATTTTAAGGACATCGTCAGATGAGCAGTATGTCGCGCCAACGTCGTGCCCGGCGAAGAGTGCGTTCTTGCGGCTGAGAGCTATAGGCCGGATGGTCCGCTCGACGGAGTTGTTATCAATCTCGATACGACCGTCGGCGAGGAAGAGACAGAGGCCGTCCCAGTATTTGGCGATATAGGCCAGAGCTTCGCCGAGCGGCGACTTGCCAGCAACACGGGCACGATGATGCGTGAGCCAGGTCCGCATGTCGGCGGCCAATGGCGCTGACCGCGCCTGCCTTCCGGCCAAGCGGGCGTCGGCGTCGAGACCGCGCAGCTCTGCCTCGATGCGATAGAGTTCGCCGATCCGCTTTACGCCATCCTCTGCAATCGGTGTCGATCCCGTGCGAGTGATCTCGACCAGCTTGCGCCTCGCATGCGCCCAACAATAGGCAAGTTGGATGTTCGGGCCAACTCGATCCGGTGCGATCAGCCGATTATATCCGGCGTATCCATCGACCTGAAGGGTGCCCGTGAATCCTTGCAATATCCGCTCTGCATGTAGTCCGCCGCGACCGGGTGCGTAGGTGAAGGCCACACCGGGCGGCGCACCGCCGCGCCATGGTCGGTCATCACGGGCCAGCGCCCAGAAGTAGCCAGTTTTGGTTTTGCGGGAACCAGGATCGAGGACTGGCGCACGGGTCTCGTCCATGAACAGCTTGGTGGATCGCTTCAAGTCGGTGATCAGAGCGTCGAAGACCGGGCGAAGTTCGAATGCAGCCCTGCCGACCCAGTCGGCGAGCGTGGAGCGGTCGAGATCAACGCCCTGGCGGCTCATGATCTGAGCCTGTCGGTAAAGCGGCAGGTGATCGGCATATTTTGAGACCAGCACATGGGCGACGGTCGCTTCTGTCGGTAATCCAGCCTGGATCAATCGCGCGGGAGCTGGAACCTGGGCAACGCCGTCGGTGCAAGCACGGCAAGCATATTTGGGACGACGCGTGACGATGACGCGGAATTGCGCTGGGATAACATCCAGTCGCTCGGAGGCGTCTTCACCAATGCAATGCATGCTTCTGCCGCAACCGCAGATCAGGCTTTCCGGCTTGATGATCTCCTCAACACGAGGAAGATGAGCGGGCAGAGAGCCGCGATTGGCGACACGGGGTTTAGGCTGTGGCTTCCCAGAGGGGCTATCGGCTTCGTCTTGGGCATGGATAGCCGCTATGGCCGTTTCCAGGTCCTCCAATGCGAGATCGAATTGCTCGGGATCGGCCTTCTCGGACTTACGACCGAAGGCGGCCTGCTTGAAAGCGGCGACCAGCTTCTCAAGCCGTTCGATCCGATGATCCTTGCGGACCTCACGCGCTTGCGCCGCGATCAGCATCGCCTTCAGCTCAGCAATGTCGTCCGGAAGATTGACGGCGTCCAACATGATGAAAGTCTATCAAAACCAACGTCGCTTCGCCGTCGGAATTTACTGCCCGAGTCATCGTGCCGCATCTATTCGATGGCGTCTGGCGGTCTCGCCTCCACGGAACGGACACGACGCCAGTCGAGGCCTGCAAACAACGCCTCGAACTGTGCGTGGCCCAATGTCATCAGGCCGTCCCTGACGCCCGGCCAGGTGAAGGTGTGCTCCTCCAACCGCTTGTAGGCCATCACCAGTCCGCTACCATCCCAGTAGATCAGCTTCAGCCGGTCTGCTTTCCGTGACCGGAATACGAAAACCGTCCCTGTGAACGGGTCCTTGTGCAGCTCGTTCTTGACCAGGGCCGCCAGTCCATCGTGGCCCTTGCGGAAGTCGACGGGCTTGGTGGCCACCATGATCCGAACCCGGTTCGATGGAAAGATCATGCCGGAGCCGCGCAGGCACGCGCGACAGCGGCGATCCGGGCAGCAGATGCGCCTTCTTCAAGGCGGACCGTAACGGGCCCCAAGACGATCTCAGGGCGACCAACCAATGTAGGTGGCAATTCCGAAACTGGCGGATCGACGATAACCGCCGCGAACTCTATCGCATCCTCCGGTGCTGGAAGGATCAGCTTGCCCTGCCGTGCCATCGTCCGCCAGGTGGAGAGGCTGTTTGCTCGCAATCCGTAGCGCTGTGCAACTTCAATAACTTTTGTGCCAGGCCTCAGACTCTCCGAAACGATCTTCGCCTTGACCTCATCAGGCCAATGTCGGTGAACCTCACGTACAGGGTCCCTGGTTGTGAGAAACTCCACTGTAGTCTCCATGGAGAAGCTCCCGTTCTTCATCGATGGAATGTCGATCACAGATCAGGAGGTTGCGAGCAATGTGGGGGCAGAACACCGGTTACGGATAACCGATCATAATGAGAACTGAACTAGCCCCCGAAAGGTCCGGACATGCTCCCCACTTAGTTAGGTGGGTAGGAGTAATGTTGGTAATATGACTAGTAGCAATTTTAAGATGGAAGTCCTCTCCGGGCCGGAACGTCGGCGGCGCTGGAGCACGGCAGAGAAGCTAGCGATCATCCACGAGACTATGAGGCGGACGCGACGGTGAGCATCGTCGCGCGTCGGCACGGCATTCAGCCGAACCAGTTGTTTGCGTCAGGCCAATGGCGGTGAAACCCACGCCCAGACTTCCTGGCTGTGAGAACCTCCAATGTAGTCTCCATAGAGAAACTTCCTTTGCTCGTCCATGAACGCCGATCACAGATCAGGACGGACAGCACAATGTGGGAGTGGCACAGCGCTTACGATAGGGCGCCCGACATTACAAAGGTCAGCGGTTGGCAACCAACGCATTTCCCACCAACTTCAATCAAATTTCCCGTGGATGTCCCACCAACCATGGTTGGGATCTTTGCCGCCTTCACGAATAAAACCTGTGTAGTAATTGAAGGCGGCGTATTCATCCATCCAATCCCCCGCCAGATCCTCGCCAAACGGTCCTGAACAGGCATTCCCGTATGGCTCGCCGGTCAGAGGGTTTATGTCGGATTGCAGAGCTTCCTGATTGGAGAATTTGAACTTCCGAACGCCAGCCTCGTAGAGTGCCACCATGCTGACGAGGCCACACTCTTCGGAGGAGATATATCTTGGCCGGTCTGGAAGTGTGGCGAGGGTTCTAATGACCTTCACATCGAAGCTTTCGATGTCGATCTTCAGAAAATATGGGATACCATGCTTGTCGACCAATTCACGAAGCGTGATGCATTCGATCGGAATCTCCTTAAAGGTGCCTCCAACTTTGCTTCCTCGTTGCCCGAGACTCGGGTGGAAGGAACTCCACTCAGGTTCGTATTCGTTCATGTAGAAGGTGAACTGCCCAACATGATCCGAAATACCGACGTTTTCGATTACCAGTTGGCCAGTTTCCAATTCCGCCGCAAAATTGGTCTCCACGAGGCCGACCATTATAGGGCTGGCTTCAAGCGCAACGACGTTGTAACCTTGCCGAAGATAGTTTCGAGTATCTTTGCCAATGTGCATGCCTATGTCGAAGACGAGTTTCTCGCTGTATGCCACTGATATGCTCCCAACACAATTTACGAGGGAGGTTCTATCGAGGCGAACTCTCGTCATCAAGTGAATATTTAGTCACCATTTAGGGCGTTCTGATACGGAGAATGCCGATATGGAAAAGCGAGACGATAGCTATCCTAGTTTGGCGGGAAGAAGATTGTAAGCGGGCGAAGACGATCGTCAAACCTCCAACATTCTTCGCCTAGCCACTCTTTCCAAGAGTAGGCCGCAAAGAAGAGAAATCATTCCAAAACCGACCAGATATTCTTTATCTACGAGCCTATCGCTGTAGGTTTCAAAATAGGCGGTTCGCATCCACTCGACAGATTGTACCAACGGATTGTACGACATCGGTATCGCTATAGGGTCTGGAAATGCCGACGTGACGAAGAGAGCGCCCGATGAAAGATAGAAGACCAAGCCCAATAGGGCGAAAGCGGTCGCAAAAATAGGAAGGAACATAGTAATAACGCCAGCGAGAGTGCCTACGCCGACCGCAAGTAAGATTGTCGCCAGATAGGCCAATACCGCCTGCGGCGGATCGATTGGATAGGGGGCTACGCGCAGAGCGATAAAGATTCCGGCCATCATTGCAAGTGTAATGCACCCAGCCAGCACCTCAAGAATTGCTCTTGCGAACAAAACATCTGTGATCTTTACCACTGGAAAAGATAGCATCGGCTGGTTCATGAGCAATGACAATGACATGAACCGCGAGACGTAGATGAACGTCAAAACCGGCAACACTCCGGTTGCGAAGAACAGCATTGGGTTATCGCCATAGGGTGCGGATCTGCCGGCGATCGTGTTCAAGATCATGATGACCAGCATATGAACAAGAGGCCACAGCGACTGCACCAAGAAACCGGCGCCGTGATTGAAGAATCTCGCCCTCATATCTCGAAGCATTACCGCATTCATAACATTTATCTTTTGTTGGAACGCAAGACGCATTGGGCTGCGCTTAGTCGGGGGGCGGGCGGGCATCTTATACTCCAAAGTTGATACGTTGATGCGCGGCAGAATATGCCGTGCTTTTGCTCATTATCAATCCTCTAATACCAGTCGGCGTTGGTCAGAACCGATGTGCCCAGTCCCACATTCCGATTGACATGATCTTCCAGGGTTGGTCGACGAGCTTGTTCCAAGCAGTTCAGCAACGATCGACGATGTCGTCGTAGGATGTGAAGACCCGGTTTGAAAACCAGTTACCCATCGAGGCCGGCCTCCTGGATCGATACGATCCGAAAGCTCTGGATTCATCGAGTTCTCGAGCGCGAAAGAATCGAGAGCTACATTGTTGATCCAGCCTCCATCGCGACATCACGCCGCCGCGGGCACTGTGCTGACTGCTGATCGCCCGATTGGCTGTCTATATCGCTATCATCGAGGCGATACGCACTTCGCCATGAGGCTCTTTGCAGCCCACCATGATCGCAGGATCCTTAAATAGGTTGATATTCTAAGCCCGAGTTGAGAAACCGTCTTAACAGCGTCGTCCCTGCCGCTCATCCGTTTGGTCGGTCCACCATCAATTAGCAATATCGCCGATGTGTCGGCGTGGCTTTTATACAGCTGCACATTTTTCTTGAAAGTGGTGGATTGCGATATCTGGCGACTTTGGGTTAAGTAGAGCCGCCGTTGAAAAATTGAACGCAAAGCGTGTTTTTTGCTCAGCGGATCGACGTGGATACTCGATGTCGGAAATTTTAGCAGGTCAGCTAGCAACGTCAGCCGGTTGAAGGCTGGATCAAATTGTTACCTGAATGGCGAAATACCGAAGTATTCTGGCCGAGGCAAGTTTGAGAAGAATTGAGCATAGTAATATGTCTATGACGATATTTGAAGATAAGAATATCAGAGCTATAGAGCAAATTGTCGGCGGTCTGATAAAATCATTCTCATCAGAGAGACTAGTAGTATTTTGCGATCATATCAATAGTTCTGCTTTCCCCAATTTTTCTATTCCAACGACCTTTGCAGTTGAGCCGGATCTTGGTGATGAAGTTGAGCTTTCTAGAGGAGATAATGGCTCCACCCTGGTGGTTCAGATCGCTGGTAATGCACCTGTCGGCAGAAAAGTCACACCAAAATGGATGTGGGATTTTTATGAGGGCGGTGCGACGATCCTGAGGCTAGGATCGGCGAAGGAAAACATTTCCAACCCATTCTTGCGGCAAGAGGCGCTGGCTGCGTTCGATCGTGATGTGTCGCTTCCCCCAATTACGTCCGGGCTGATGGTCCCTCCTATCTATAGCGTCGATGGAATTCTGGCAGGACTGTACAATAAGCGGATAACAGACGCCTCGAAGAAGTCGGTGAACACTAAGAGCGGGCGGCGCCCAATCGCGATTTTAGCTGTTTACAACGAACGAGACGTTATTGAGGAAGCCCTTAGGGATCTGTTAGATCAAGAATGCGATGTCATTGTCCTCGACAACTGGTCGAGCGACGGATCTTACGAAATTGTTGAGGGACTCCAGGCTAAGTTTCCTCATCGGTTACTAAAGGTTCAACGCTTTCCAGCCAAACCGACGTCAAAGACGTCACTTACAGATTTGATCGCAGCAAAAGAAGAGCTCGCAGCGGGGTTCCAGGGCCGGTGGATAATCAACGCAGATGCGGACGAGTTTCGTCGCAGTCCATTTGAAGGACTGAATCTTGCACAGGCGTTAGACTGCGCCGAGCGCTACGGTGCGAATAGAATCAATTTTACTGTCCTCAATTTTCGTCCTGTCGAAGACGGTACGCCACCCGTTGGCGAATATAGGACCCATTTCCGTTATTTCGAGCTGCCAGATCATCCAAGTTACTTCGTACAAGGTAGAGCATGGCTGCAACCAAAGAAAAGGATAAGCCTTGCAAAGAGTGCTGGGCATATCGCCGAGTTTGAAGGCGCAGTAGACTTCCCGTTAAATTTTTGGATGAAGCACATACCGATCCGGTCACAGATTCACGCTGCAAAGAAGATTTCTGGCGAGCGAGCTAAGCGGTGGTCGGACGAAGAGCTTACGAAGGGTTGGCACACCCACTACGCGGAGGAGCGCAACCAAAGCTATATTTGGCGGTCAGAAACGCTTCACAATTTCGACTCGTCAACCTTCAAGCTCGATTTCGGCGTCACGCTGTCGACAGCGCTCGCGTTATATTATTCTCCAATTCGGAATGGTTATCGCAGTGAGATGCGGCGATGGATGGACTATACAGAAATCGAAAGTTTATCGAGGGAAGTTGCCGATCTTAGCCATAGACAATCGATTTTGCGTGATTGGATCAAATCATTGGATTTGGGCAGCGAGCGCGAAGTTCTTGATGGCTATCGATCATCCTCAGAAGACTATTCACTGAAAGCGCAACTGAATAATGTGCTTCGAGAGATGATCGAGCGGTTGCCGGACAAAAAGCGCTGGCCGTGGATTGGTCGTAAGGCCTATCATACGCAGTTGCTATCGCGGACGTTTTTCCGCAACGGATGGTATGTGGCGCGGTACCCTGATGTTGCGATATCCGGGATGAGCCCTGCCGCTCACTATCTTGCGTACGGAGCTCAGGAAGGTCGAGACCCAACATGCTATTTCAATACCTTAAAATATCTATCGGATTATCCGGACGTGGCCGCTTCAGGAATGAACCCGCTTTTGCATTTCGTGCTTTACGGGGCACGTGAAGGGCGGTCTGGAGTTCATAAACTAATATGACACAACACATCGTGACTAGTTCAATTCGAGCGAGCGTTGCCGCAGTTCCCAAAGTCTCCATTGTTGTTCCGATATTCAAGACAGAAAAATATTTGGATAGATGTCTGACGTCGATCTTACATCAGTCGTTCTCCGACTTTGAAGTTCTCTGCATTGATGACAAAAGCCCGGATGAAAGCTGGAAAATCGTTGAGGATTTCGCGAGGCGCGACGCTCGTGTGAGGCTTATCCGGCACGAGCAAAATCTTGGTCTTGGAGGCGCACGAAACACTGGCATACGGGCGGCCAAAGCTCCATATGTTATGGGTGTAGATAGCGATGACTATATCCACCCGAAGATGGTCGAGGATCTATACGCGTGCGCGGTCAAAACCGGCGCCGACGTCGTAGAATGCGGATATGCTGAGGTCGATGAGCAGGGCGCTGAACTGAGCATTTATGCTCCTAGGCGAGATCCAATGGAGATCCGCGACACCAGCAATATTTTCTCCATCACGCGCTTCGCCTTTTGGAACAAACTATACCGTCGCGGGCTATTCTGGGATGAAAACGTCTGGTTTCCGAACAAGCTCTATTATGAGGACTTGGCGACCGTACCGAGAATATTAGCCAGGTCATCTTTGATCGCGTATGTTGGTGATGTTCGCTATCATTATGTCCAAAGGTCTGGATCGATCACCAATTTGATCAACGAGAAAAGCATCCTTGACTATATTAAGATCCTCGACATCCTCCTGCAGGATTTAAATGAAACCGGCAAGATTGAACTGCAGAGGCAACACTTCCGTGAAACAATCAAAATAAATTTCGATTTCATAAAGCGCAAGATCGTACAGTCCGATGACTTGTACAAAATGAATCTGTTGCGATATGCCAGCTTTATGGAGAAGGCATATCTGGATTTTGGCGAGTCCGATAATTCAATTCTGGTTGGCATTGAACAGCGTATTGCAGCATTACCGGAATGCGATCAAGCCCCAGGGGAAGCAATAGCAAGGGTACAGACATCGTCTCCTGAGCGTCATGCTGACATCGCAATCATTTCTATGTATGGGCCGGAAGAGACCATTACCAGGCTCAAGATTGGAGCCTTCAAGCGCCATCTTGCCGGTCGGATGAGCTTTGCAGCCTTTGAGGGACCGGACACCAAAGCGGACTGCATCCTCTTGAATCATCTGGACTCGCTTGAGGGTCGCGAAGGAGAAGTTCTCGCCTTCAAAAAGAAAAATCTAGCGGTTCCTATCATTGCCCTCATATCGGATTTTTATCCGCGCGTTCCTATCCAGATGCGGAAGTTTTATAAGATTGTTAATGTGTTCGTGGTTCCGACGGTCGAGATGCGCGACGTAATGGCGTGCTTCACTCAGACCGATGTCGTCGTCATGGCGGACCCAATCGATTTCTGCTTTGACCGCTCGTTCGTTAAGAAGCACGTAGCAAAGAAGCCGTTGGACGTGATGTGGTTCGGCTTCAGGGAATCTTTCGAAAAATCAATGCGTGAGTACTCACCATTGCTCGAACACTACCATTCTATCAGGCGTATCCGTTACCACATAATCACAAACACTGCCGATTTTTCAGGACCAAGCGACGCCATTCTCCATGAGTATCGGGCCGAGTCGTTCTCCAAAATGTTGCCTATGTTCGACGTGTGTGTGCTAAGCCATACACCAAACGATTTTCAGATCTCGACCTATATCAAATCGGAAAATAAGGCAGTTTTAGCAATCAACCGCGGCGTTCCAGTAGTCGCCAGCAAAACGCCTTCTTACTCGCGATTGCTCGGATCTCTTAATCTCTCCAACTATCTATATACTACGCGAGATGAGCTTGAGGCGGCACTTTTCGAACTCGAGTGTCCAGTTCGCCGTAATGAATACTTATCGCAAAGTCAGAAAGCGGTGCTACAGGAATTCTCCCCACAATCGGTTGCAGAGGAATGGTCCAAATTGGTTGCTCGATATCGTCCCCCAAATCGTTAGCCTATGGTCTTCCACAAATTGACTAAGGAACAGGTGCGGCCTGCCAACTGTGGGCCGCTTTCCTATTGCGAAGGTTGCTGTTGAGTCCATCGCTTGAAATTATCCAGATATATGTCGCGTTCGGATGGGTTGCCCATCCGCCACCACATATAGTCGACATCGAACGTAAGTTCGAACGGGATAAGATACCCAAAGACGAACCAGTTCAGCCATCGCTCCATTTCCTCTTCCAAGAGAGCGGGCGACCTAGTTGCAATGTCCCAGCTGGCGCACTTAAACGGAGACTCCCCCAATACATATGTTGGCTTTCCGAGAAGCATCGCTTCGAAAGCCATACTGGAATTTATCGTCACCAGAGAATTGATCCGATTAAGGAACTGGCCGGGCCGAGCGCTGTCATCCCAATCAACGGAAAGGCCCGAGAAGGTCTGATTTCTTCCAGGATGGGAACGGACTAACGTGCTCCCAGATAGATATCGAAGGCTTGTGGAAATCGTTTCAAAGCTATCGAACCCGTTGCCAAAAGCCAAGGTGTTCGAATCGTCAGGGATCTGTAGGGCGATGCCCACTTCATGGGTAACCACGGCAACCGCTTCTTCGCGATCGAGCGAAACAAGCTTCAACAGCTCATCACGTGGCAAGACCGGAACATCTGCTTTTTCGCCTTGAAAGCGTTCCCATCGCTTCTTAGCATCTGTTTGTCCGTTGACGCCCTCGAAATCAAAATACGCCGTGAAGCGGAAAAAGGGCGGTCGCAGCGGTCCGAGCTCGTGATGGACGAGCGGGATAGCTTTCTCGCGCGCGATAGCTTTCATTGAGGCGCAATTTGTCCACAGAAATACCGCGTCCACTTGACCAGCAGAATCAATAGCGTCGCGTATTTCGGCCTCCAGAGTAGGGATGCGTTCCGTTATAGTATGCGCCCATATGAGTCCGGGGCCGATCAACTTGCGACGAACCTCATCAAGTGAACTATGGGTCAGCGGAAATTTTGGATTACTCTCAAGGTCCGATGTCGATGGGATTTGATATGAGTAGACTTTCATTACCTGGGGAGAGGCGGCCCAAATTGGAAGCTCACGGCGAGCGTCCACGTCTCGCCAATAATTAGCGGGCATCAGAAGGCCTAGATCAGCGATCTTATGTATTGCGCGAAAGACTACCCATTCATAGGCATAGGAATCATTTCGCACATCGAAAGGCAAAATAAACAGCAATAACATACAGTGTTGGCTCCCCGTGACCGCGGCAATTTGTAGCCTCAGCCTACATGCGCCTGCGATGGATTTTGGCGCTTACTCAAAATGAGGTTGAATAGATGCCAGAAAGGAGCTTGGCGCAAGGCGTGACATGTTTCAATTCAAGCCGCGCATCCGCACGCAAGGAGGGTCGACTGGCTAACAGCTAAATCTTGGGTAGCGTCCTGCCTTCTCGCATACCATGCGCAAGGTAATGCTCGAGGGGGTTGGCCTTTGACGCCCGCACATCGGCGTTCTCTTCCAGATACACTTTTTCGTTGAAGCCAAACCTGCGGAGCTGGTTGGCATCAAAGTGGATGGCAAAAAATTTGACCATTCTATGTAATAGATTGCTCTTACACGCACTATATCGATTTTCAACGAAGTTTAGAATCGTCTCCAAGCGCGATAATTTGATTTCAAGAGCAAAAATTTCACTTGAAAGGCGTTCGTTTAGGTGGGCTTGTTCTGCAATGATATTATCTTTTTCAAAACATTCTGCTCGAAGAGCTTGCGTTAGATCATGGCTTCTTTGGATGATTCCATCCCTTTCTCGCAGTTGCCCATCTAGCTCATTGTACTGAGCTCGGGTAATCTCTAGAGCTCGCTCAATAGCTTCTCTGTCGGCTTTAGCAATCGCCGCCTCCCGCCGAGAGACCTCTGTCTCGGCTCCTGCGATCTCGATGCCTTGCTCAACGAGCTCTCCGTCGCTTCGAACGTTGGTAAGGAGATTGTTCGCTACAGTAGCTTCCGAATCTGCGCGAACTAAAAGAGCTTTCGTTTTACTAAGGCTCTGGGCGCTTTTGGCCATCCAAGTCGCAATATATTTTGAGCCTCTTTCCTTTCCTGGGAAAATGGCATCCAGAAATTTCGCCCGCATGTATGCGTAGTATTCACCCTGCGGGTGGTATTCCCATGGGCCTCCCCACGGCGCATCTGTTGATGTGAACTCAAGTGACAGAGCGGATTTCATAATCTTTACGCCATCGTATTTCGAGATGAAGTCCTCGATATCATCGAGAATTAGATTGCGTTCCGAAATTGTCCTTGCGTTGTGGAGAGGGACAAATTCCCCGTCTTTCAATTCGCTGGTACAAAAGCGGCGTGACAAGAAGAACACGCCTATGCCTCTTTGGATTCGATCCTTCAAGATTCTGTCATAAAGACAATTGAAGGAATATTTCCACATATCCCAATAATATGGACTATCTGCAGAGATGAGGTCGGCCTTATTCAGTTCCGATTCTTCTTTGAAAGCGATGTCTTTGAACGCTGGCCCGAATACTTCGTTGCGGATGTCTGGAATGATAGTTTCGCCGATTTTAAATACGCCAGTGACAAAATCGCCGGCAGCCTCAAATGCGATTATGCTGTCTGGAGACTCCTCAATTCGCTTGTACACAACTTTTGAGGTTTCCCGATCTACGAATCGGGAAACCTCGGCGTCTTCAAAATTGGCATGATGTAGGACAATCGAAGGCGACATGATGGATGGGATCACGGCTCGCCAAAAGTGAGTAAATTCAATTGCATCCGTTAGATGGCTGAAAATCTCTACAAAATTGCAGCCGCCCATCGTAATAACTAACTTCTTGGCCGGGAAATAATCCTCAAATGGCGTGTCAGCGTCCCCAGAGCTCTCCACAACCGTCAATTTGTTCATTCTATTATTTGCCCAAGATGACGAAATTCGTCTTTTTATGTCGTTTGCTTATACTGTGAGGTGCTTGAAAAAGAGTCAATAAATTGCGGGCGTAGTTCTGAAAGTCCAATCAAATTTGGAAATGTCGGAAATGGTGCGAGCTAGACCTTGTTGAGCCGTGCGCTGGAAGATCCAGACATTCGATCCTGAAATCCGGTTACAAGGCTGAAGAGGCCGGACTGCAAACCGCCGAGCGCCTCGTGAAACTCATTGCCGTCTTCAGCATCCTGGCCTGGTGGATCTTCTGGATGACCATGCTCAACGGAAGTCCCGAATCTGGTTAGGTGCGACACGCTTCAGAATGACGGCGCCGAAAGTTGAAGCGATGCCCAGTGTCATTCTCCTCGACAGTCAGTTTAGAGCCACTTCTGGGAAAATAGCACGGGAGGTCAGCTGATCTCAATAATCGCCCGGCTGCGGGTGCTTGGCAAGCATGAGGTCTCGCAGCCCCCGGCTACCGTCGCGGTTGCCGGTGGCGGCGACTGCGGTGAAGATGCGCTCGGCATCGTCGTACATTTTGAGATTGAGATAGCAATATCCGCGCAGCACCATGAGATCGACGCGCTCCTGTTGCAGCTGCGCGCGCTGGTCGAGATAGAGCAGCGTCTCGTGGTAGCGTTTGCCGGAGAAGGCGGATAATGCGCGGTCGGAGAGTATGGCTACCTGCAATTCGGCGGCGCGTTGATGGCTCATCGGGGCCTTGGTTGCGGCCACGGCTGCATTGTTGGCAAGGCCGGCGCGAAGATAGGCGAGGCTCTGGCCATAGGCGGCCTCTTCCCGGGACTTTGGATCTGCATTGTTCAATGCGACGGCGAAGGCTTCCACAGCCTCCAACGGTCGATTGAGGTTCATCAGGCACCAGCCGCGCGACAAGGCATTGGCAGGTGTGAGCAGCTCTGCATTGACGGTAATCGTGCATCCGGAAGGTTGCCGCGCTGTGCGGGCAACCGTTTTCGTGCGGGTTTGCGGTTCAGTATATTCGACTGACGGGGAACGGCGACCAGGTGCGGCCGGCTGTACGGCGATTGGCGCGTTGGCATTGGCTTGCGTCATGGGGACCTGAGCTGCCGCTTGAGGAGCGACCGGCGCTACATATTGCGGGCTGCCCTGTTGTGTTGCCTGAGGCGTCGGTTGAGACGCGGGCGGCTCTGTTGTCTGCGCTGCCTGGTTGGGGGAGGGTAATGGCGTCGAGACAGGCGTGCGCGGGGCCGGCTCACCGAGGACGGCGATGCGCTGCGAGCGGCCGGCCCAGAGCCGTTGGACCTCGGCGACGCCCTGCCGGTCATTCAACTGATTGCGCGTGATTGCGAGACCATAGGCAGAAGGTTCATCATCCGGCTTCCAGCGTAGGGCCGTCTCGAACCAGCGGGCCGCGGCCTGCGGTTGGTTCAGCGTGCGGGCGTACCAGCCGAATTGCTGCGCCGTCGGCACATATTTCTCCTTCACGATCTCGGCGGCGACACGTCGCAGCACGTCTTCGCTGAGATTGGCGGGTGGCTGCAGGGCCATCAGATTGGCAGTCGCGGCAAGGTAGGTCGCTATCGCATCCTTGGATTCGTTGCGCCACTTGTACATGACGTCTTCGGCTTCTTGCGGCTTATGGTCGGCGATCAGAACCAGGGCGAGGCCTTGCGAGATCGTTGCGGAATCCTCTTTCTCATGCGCGGCTTTGAACCATTGTTCCGCATCGCTGTAGTTGCCACGGCGCAGATAGTACCAGCCGAGCAGCGAATCATCCGATGCTAGGCCTTGGCTTCGGGCGATACGTTCGACTTGAGACAGATAGTCCTGTGCGACGGTCAGCTTGGGGTCTTCATTGCCCTGGGCTACGAAACGGCGGGCAAGATCGGTCCTTATACTGTCGAACTCCCGCCCGCCATTGCCGTCGGGCTTCTCGAGCGACAGCAGATCCTGCATCGGCTGATACGGCAGCAGGCCCGCGGCTTTCTGAATGGTGGCAATCCGTTCCTGCGGATTGGTGCAGGTCTTCAGGACATATTTGTAAGCGTCCTCGCCGCGCGCGGCGCGATCCGAGCGGATGAAGGCTTCGGCAACGCGCCAGAGGATGTCGATGTCGCTGCAGGTCAGCAGGCTCGGCGTATTGGCGCCGACATCGATCACAGTCGCGTATTGCTTGAGGTCGGAGGCGTTGACAAGGCGTGTGCGCGCTTCTGCTACGTCGAGGCGCTCAAGGAGATCGGAGGGCGGCTGCCAGCCGGTTTCGGCCGTCTGGCGATCGGCAACGGCCTTGCGCACCTCTGCATAGCGGCCCTCCGAATAGAGCTGCCACATGGCCTCGAGCCGCTTGTCGCTGTTTTGCGGAACGGCCAGCGGATCGGCCGGCGGTGTCCAATTGGGATAGAGCGCCTGCAGGCGGGAGATTTCGGCCTGCAGCCTTGCCTTGTCGCCACGGCTGGCAAAATAGCGCAATGCGCTTTCATCCACTTTGGGCGGATTATTGGCAGGCTCAGCTTGGCCCTGTTGCTGCGATGAAGGCTGTGGTGCTGATTGCGATGGTGGTGTTGTTTGCGCGACCGTGTCCGGCACCGTCTGAGCCGTTTGCACGGTGTTTGAAGGCTCGGGGAGAACCGGGGCGGGCGCGTTTGCCTGTATGTGATCGGCGAGTGCCCGCAGATCGACGGGCTGTCCGGGGATGCCGCCCTGCGTCATATCACCGGCGAGCGTGATCTGCGGTTCCAGGCGACTGGACTTTGCCAGCTTGATCTTGTCCTCGGGCGAGTCATGATCCTTTGTCGCGAGCGTGAACCCCGCCACGGCGACGGCCATGAAAGCCATGATCAAGGTGGACTTTATAAACACTCCGGGTGTTTCTCCGCGACGAAAGCCAGGCTCAGCAGTTGCAAGGTGGCCGGATAGTAAAGCGATGGCGCGAACTGCCTGACCGAAGCCGGCAGTTTCGTTCCGTTCACCACACACGCCACAACATCGTTAACAATTCCATAACCGGGATCGGAAAGCCGGTCCTTCGGCTTGCCGGTTGTAAGGTCGATCGCCGCCGGCGCTCCCTCGACGGTCATGCCTTGCCGCAGACGCGTGAGCAGGGCTTTGTCGTCTATGCCGGCTCGCGCCAGGTAAAGTGGGATCCTGACGGCGTTATAGCCGAATTCCGCCTCGAAGCCCTCGGCGGGCTCCGGCTTGGCCTTCAGGCTGACCCAATCGGCCGGAAGCTTGCGTGGGCCAAACTGCATCGCACGCAGCAGGGTCAGACCATCGTCATTCAGCTTCCGCCAGCGATCGGAAGGCGCCAAGAGGGCCATGACGGGAAACGCCTCGAAAATCCAATAGGATGGATTGATGACGGGGCCATCTTTGCGCCCCGGCGGCAGATACCCATCCACACCGGGAATGAGTAGCGTCCGCCCTCCGTAATTGATGACCATGCGGGCGAGGATGGCGTTGGCCATGTTCGCGGCGACCTGCAGATAATCCTTCCTGTCCCAGGCTGATCCTGCAAGCGCCAAGGCATAGGCGATCAACAGATCGCCGTCGGAGGCGTTGTTCGTGTCCGTGACGTGCGGTGTGGCGGCCGGATCCCATTTCCAGACGGCGAGGCCATCGTCGCGGAGCAGGAGTTCCGTGCGGGTGAAATACCAGATCTGTTCGAAATCGGCCTGCTTGTTGGCGAGATAGGCAAGCAGGAGACCGTAGCCTTGCCCTTCGCTGTGGCTGATGCCGTTATTGCCATTGTCGATGATGCGGCCGCTCTGATCGAGAAACTTCGCTTTATAGGCAGTCCAGGCTTGCGGATCGATTGCGGCGTGCTGAGCGGCGACGGGTTGGGCTACCATTAGGGCAGTTACGGTGCAGATCGCAAGAAGGGAGCGCCAGCCTCTCATTCGCGCCTGCCGATCTTGGAAAGGACGCTCGCTGTGCTGACGCCGAGCAGGAAGGAGGCAGCTACGAACAGGAGTGCGTAGGACAGTATGTTACTGGAAAGCCAGTTTGCGGCGATCAACCGATAGTTCGTCAACGACCAGGGCTGCGACGTGACCAAGGTGAAGCGGCTGACGGGAACCGTATTGATCTTTCCGGTCTTGCCGGAATAGACGGTGATGCGACCGCTGATCTCAGGCCATGCGTTCTGCGCGGTCATTGCCTCCACGCCTGAGCGCAGGTCTTGGGCATTCGGTGCGGTCACGACGGTCCAGCCTGCGTCATTGGTCGGATTTGCCTCCTGGGCGATCAGGAGGCTATTGGCGTTCGACGGCGTGAACACCTGCTCCGAGCCGGGTATGAAGCGCAGCGAGCTCAAAGTGATATCGAAATTGCGATGCATCCATTGCTGGAAGTGTTCCATTTGCCCCTGCAGCAGTCCGCCGCTGATGCGGGAGCGCCAATCGGCTATCGTCACTGAGGCTTCCGGCGTACCGGTCTGACCGGGTGCCGGCGGGCGCCAGGCTACCTGGCTCGATGAGGAGATGTTCATTTGCGTGAGGACCGTCGACGGCAGTTGCGAGACGGAGCCGATGAACAGCGCGTTGCGGGTCCCGACAGTGTTTGAGGAGACCGTCGGGTCCATGGGGATAGGATGTCCGGCAACGAGCGCCATTCGACCAAGGAGTGTCGCGGCCGCAGATAGCGTGTCGGCATCCGCTCGGTCGATGAAGAGCGCGGTCGGCTCGCTCCCGCGATTGTAGGGGTAGCCGGTACCGGCGAATGCGGCAAGGTTGGGCCGCTGTGCGACCCTGGCAAAATCCGGGACGCGGAACTGGCTGGTATCGAACAAGGCAAAACGCGGCGTCGTGCTCGATGTTGCTGCGGGCGCGCACGCTGAATCCTCGTCGGCGAGCAATATGGCTTCCAGCGTGATTGTATTCAGGCCCGGCTTGAAATGGCGCATGGTGATGCGAATGGGCAGTTGCCGGAAGATGCCGCCGCCGGTCGCCGTGATCGGCTTCGTCGTGGCGATGCTGCCGTTGACGTAAACATCGATATGGCTGCCCGGCCGCACATCCTTGGCATAGGCTGCGTCAAGCAGGATGGTGGCTTCCCCATAGGCGTTCGCATAGAAATCGGACGGAATTGCCACATTGAAGCTGGTGTGGAAGCGCCGCCCGGAGAATTCCGTCGTCTTGACGCCCAGCTGTTCGAAGGAAAGGCTGGTGTCGGAGTAGATCAGCGGCGCATCCGGGGCCGTCCATCGCTGCGTCACCAGTAGATCGCGGGGGGTGTTGGGGTCGCGGTCGGTCGGAGAAACTACCATATCGATCGCAGAGGAAATCGCCTGCCAGGACGGGCCGCTAATGAGCAGGAGCTGCTGGCCGCTACGCGGATCGGTCGCAAATGTCGCCAGAGCTCCATTTTGCGCCGAGGTCGCAACGGCAAAGACGGGTTGCAATTCCGCCGGTGTGCCGACGATGACAGTCATCTTGCCGGGACCGGGCGAGGGCAGTACGTCCGTATCGAACGAGAAGGTCTCGTTCGGCATTCCGCTGAGTAGAGCAAGGCCCTGCGCGAGACGAAGGATCGGCTTAGTCGTCCCGGGTTGGGCAAGCGCCGGCACGACAAGATTGAACTGCGTCTTGCCGGCTCCGTCGACACCGATCGCGCGGATCGCATCGGTGGTCGACAGTTTCTCAGCCTCGTTGCCGGCGAAGCTCAAGTAGGTTCTTGCCGGATCGATGTCCGACCAGAGCTCGTAGGTTGAGGGGATATCGCAATCGACGCGGTGGCGTTGCTCCGCCTCGAAGGTCAGCAGGTTGGCACCCGGCTGTAGGAGCCCGCGCGGGATGTCGAAAGTGACATCCGATTCATTATCGGAGGAGCCGATCTGCTGTTGGTGCACCACGCGGTCGTTCAGAAGGACGGTAAGCTGCGATGCCTCCGGAGCAACGACGACCGCATTCTGATAGGCAAAGCTCAATTTCGCCGGTGCTGCGGCTTGCTCGGGCGTCAGATAGATCGACCAGGACCTGCGATCGGCCTCCCCCTCCAATCGCAATTTGGCGAAGGGAACGACATAGCGACGGAACGCCGGCGTGGGTGCGGCAGCAATTGTCGGTTTCGCCTTCGGCGCTTCCTGGGGGCTTGCTTGAACCGGGGCGACGGGCGTTTTGGTCTGCGGCGCAGCGGTTTGCGGCGTGGCGGCTGGCGGCGTTATGACCAAAGGTGGAGTAACCTGAGGAGTAATGGCCTTAGGTGTCACAGCCTGCGGAATTGCGGCTGAAGGCGCTGTCGTCTTGGGCGGTTCGGCCTGTGGTGCTGTCGTCCGGGGGGGTATGGTGATCCGCGGCACTGCCGGCGATGCGCCTTTCGGCCGCTCGCCCGACATGTCGAAAGGCGCCGTCTGCGCCTGCGCGGTCGCAGCGCCCAGGAGAATAATAAGAGTAGGAAGGATAAGAGCAGGCAGGATACGGATCATCAGCTTCTCGCCTTTGCATCCTGCCGCTGCTGCGTGCGATCCGAGCCCCCACCCCTGAAAAGATAGATCAAACCGCGACTGGTCTGATAGAATGACAGGCTCAGGAACCAGATCGTTCCCCGGATGATGCCGGGGTTGCGCCGGCGCGCCTGCTGGAACTTCGTCCATTGGTCGGAATTGGCAAAGACGAGGTCGGCAATCAGGCGATGGTCGGCGGCGCCCTTCGGAACATACTGGCATCCAACGGCCGTGATGTCGCCCATTTGTTCGATATTGCGGATCATGACCGACAAGGTCACCATGTCGGCGCCGCTATAGGGCTGGAAGCGAATGGTGGCTTCCGAGCCGACCTTGATCGGGTCCATACCCCTGTTGAAGACGTTCAGCCTGGCGCCATGGACGGAAACATCCTCGATGGATGCGGAATTCCACTTGCCGTCAGTCCCGAATTCGCTGCGGCGATCCACCCTGACGCGCCGCGAGGACGCGCGCTCCCCGCGTTCCGAGACGACGCCGAGCGCACAGCCGGACAGGATGAGGTTGATGATGTTCCAGCCGCCGACGACGAGCGTGACATCGGCCTTATAGGGTTCCGCATAGACGCGGTATATGGTGACCGCCAGCGCGATGACCTGAACGGCAAAGATGACGAAGAACGGACGGCTGATCTCCGAAAGCCGGCTGACGGCGATCGATTCGTCCTTGGCCGTGACCTTGAAAGTCGGCTTGCGAGGATTGAGCATGACCGAAACGACGGCGGGCAACAGATGCACGGTCTGGACGTATTCATAGAGCTCCGAAATCCATGGCCAGCGGAACGAGCCATAGAGATAGTTCTGCATCATCAGGTTCACGAGCATGTAGGCAAGCGTATAGGCGAGGAATTCGCTGCCTGATGCCGTAAAGATCTCGAGGTCGAAAAACAGATAGAAGAGCGGCGCGAACAGGAAAATGACGCGCGGGAACGGAAAGAGCCAAAAGAGCGTCGAAGACATGTAGCAGAGGCGCTGCGGCAGCGTCAGGCCGCGCTTCAGGAGGGGGAAGCGGAAGCGCAGGATCTGCATCATCCCCTGCGCCCAGCGGCTACGCTGACCGATGAAGCTCGCAAAGGTCGCCGGCTGCAGGCCGGCAATTAGCGGCTTGTCGACATAGATGCTGTTCCAGCCGGCTCCGTGCAGCGCGAGCGCGGTTTCGCAATCCTCGGTGATGCTGATGCCGCTGAAGCCGTTTTGCGATTCCAGCGCCCGGCGGCTGAGCACGGCGGCGGATCCGCAGAAAAAGGCCGCGTTCCATTTGTCCAGGCCGCGCTGAATGATGCCGTAGAACATCTCGTTCTCGCTCGGCATGTTGTCGAAGGTGCGCAGGTTGCGCTCCAACGGGTCCGGATTGATGAAGAAATGCGGCGTCTGTACGAGGAAGAGCTTTGGATCATCCTCGAAATATCCGACCGTTTCGAGCAGAAAATCGCGCGCAGGCGCATGGTCGGCGTCGAAGACGGCAATCAACTCGCCGTTCGAATGTTCCAGTCCGTTGTTGAGATTGCCGGCCTTCGCATGTTCGTTGCGCTCGCGCGTCAGATACTCGACTTCCAGATCTGCGCAAAGTTGCTTGAGTTCATTATGGCGCGCGATCGCAGCCTGCGATTCCAGAATCTTCGTGGAGTTGCGCTTCTGCGCGGTGCCACCGTCGTCCAGCAGCCAGACCCTGAGCTTATCGGCCGGATAGTCCATCGCCTTGGCGGAGGCGAGCGTGTTGGCAAGCAGATTGGTATCTTCATTATAGGACGGCACGAAGACATCCACCGACGGGAAATGCTGCGTCTTCGCCGCGCGCGCGGTGCGCGGGGGCAGGGGGGTCGCGACGATGAAGAGGCTGAGCATCAGCATCGCGACGTTGTACATTTCGGCGAGATAGAGCAGCAGGCCCGGGATGAAGTTTTCCAGCTGGTTGACCGGCGGCAGCGTGTAGGACGTGCGCCAATAGACATAGCGCAGCACGATGGCGGTGCCGAAGGCAAGGGCGACCAGTCGCCACGTTCCCTGACGCTTGAGGACCTTGATGACCGCCATGATGGTAACGACGACCGTGCCGGCAATCAGCTGGGTTTGAAGGTTGACCGGCAATGTGATCAGCACGATGCCGCATAGTGCTATCACGGCCCATATCAAGATGCTGCGTGCTGTCTGCATCGGTGTCCCTTCAAAGGTATTGCCAGACGCCATCCTGGCGTCCCCAAGCCGCGCCGCTTGCTAGCGGCACCCCTGGGATATGCCAGCTTCTCCGTTACAGTCCGGTAAAGGCACGATGATATTGCTTGCCGTATTCGTCGACGGCGGCTGCGCTATCGAGGTCGGTCCGCTTGCGCCATTCGTCTGTGGCGGCGCGCTCTGCCCGTCGGGCAAGGGTACGCGCGGCCCGATCATCGGCGGCAGGGTCGGCTGGACCTGCGGCTGCGGCTGCGTCACGGCCGGGCGGCGGATGACAACGGGGCGCGCTGCTGCGGGGTGGTTCGGGTAGCCGATGCCGATCGGCGCCGTACGATAGGTCGTTGCATCGGGATAGACCAGTTCGCCAGGCTTGCCCAGAACAGCATCGGCTCCGCGCGGCCCGCCGAAGGGGTTCAGTGCGGCACCGGCGAAATGGCCTGTTATCGTATAGCCATAGACGGTGCTCAAGAGCTGGCGTTCCGTCGCGAGGGCGTCGCAGAGCCGGATGCGCACTTGCACCATGCCGAAATTGCGTTGCTCCTGCGACGGGGTGAAACCGGCCTTCACCTGCTGCCAGGCATAGAGGCAGGTATCGCCGGCCCTGCTTTGGCCGGAGGCATAACCAAAAGGCCCGTAGCCGTTCTGGACGAATATCGCCGAGCGAGCGAGCCGCACGCCGGGGATTGCAGCCGCCATTTCCCGAGCGATCGCACCCTCGCTGACCGTATCGAAGGGCCTGCTCCCGAGCCCGGGATTCGAGCCGGCTATACCGAGAAACTGCACCTTGAGAAAATTCTGCCCGGGAACGGAAGAGGAGGTGAAGAGCGAGATTGTCTGCTCGACATCCTTGGCATGCCTGCGCTCCACCACATTGACGATTGCCGGTCCGCCTGGGGGTGGAAAAGCCAGCGCCTTGTCGGCGGCAACGGTTTCCACGCCGATCGACTGGCGAACCTGGCCGGTGGTCGTGCATCCGGCGCCGAGGCAAGCTAATATTATCAACGCTATCGCTTTTGAAAAATGCATCTCGGGATCGCGGCAATCGTGTGTGGTCGCATTCATCGCAAATTGCGCGACGCTCTTTAGAATCAAGCCCTTGTATTCAATATAGCAAAGAAAAGCGATTATGGTTAACCAAGGGTTAATTTCGCTTCCCTGACTCTCGGAAACGACCGGAATTCGCGCCGAATACAGCCTATCGCGCCGGGTGCGCGAACAGGCGACGAGTTGCCGAAGAATGCGCTGGAGCCGCAAGTGGCAAGCGCGTGGATTTTCTACTTATTTAGGCCTGCGAAATGCAATCTGCACAGCCCGGTTCAAGGCGACCGGGAGCGCCGACATATGGTTCTCTCCGGCATATTCCTCAAAGGTTATGGCATCTGTGGATGATGTCAATTTAGCCCATCTGTGCGCCATCTCGCGGGCGAGTTCCACCGTGCGTATCTCCTTTGCGCGGTCCAGCCGCTTTTGCTCCTCCGGCGTACCCTTGTGAAAAGGCGCAAGGGTCGCGCCTTCAAATTGACCGGCGGACAGATGCAGTTCGATGTCGAAGGAGGCCCGATGCCCTTCCAGGAATGCGCTCTCCGTCGAAAGAATGGCGGCGTCTTCCCAGTAGATCGCGGGGCTTGCCGAAATCCAGCGGTTAAAGGCCGTTGGTTTCGTCAGCAGTGCGTAGAGCACGAAAAGGCCGCCGAACGAATGGCCGAAGAGCGTCTGACGAGATCGGTCGATCGGAACCTGCTCTTCGACCCAGGGCTTCAGCTCATTTTCGATCAGCGTCAGGAAATGCTCTCCGCCGCCTGTCCTCACATCGGGTGTGTCAGGAAAAAACGGCGGATAGACCCGGCCAGGCGGTGGACTCAGATCCCAGGAACGGCGAAGCGGATCATATGGTTCATCCGTGGGATAGCCGATGGCGACGACAACGCCTTCGCTGACATTGGTCCCATTCGGGTAGCTCGCCTGCACCTTCAGCGCATCGACGGCGGTGGCAAAGCAGGCGTTGCCATCCGTCAAATAGAGGATCGGCCATCCCTCCGGCGGAGCCGGCTTGCTGGGGCGATAAAGAAAAATCCTGTGCGGCTGACCGGCATTCTCAAACTTCAGGTCGGCAAACGTGCAGCCGGCAAGCGTGACAGGCGCCGAGACTTCGGCTGCTTCAGGTAATGACGATTGGGGCATGGTCTCTCCGGCTGACCGAATATTTGGAACGCCGGATGCGCGGCATCCTCAACGAAAAAGATGATAGGATTCCTCATATTATCGGAAACGCAATCTGACAAGCCGTTCGAACGAAGCGGTGATGCAAGTTACGGCTGTGCTTTTTCGGCGGGCCGCGCAGTCAGGCAAGCCATTTTGCAACATGATGTCGGAATTCAACAAAAAAGATGACTTATATACTCATGTATTCTTGACGCCGGCTGCGCCAGCGAACTAATTTGCGCCATCTTTTTCAGGAACGGGTAGGCGACAAGGGAATATGACGCAGGGATCGCATAATTATATCAATCATTTGACGCGCAAGAGATTTCATCTTGCTAGCGGCGCTACCGCACTTGCAACAATGTTTGCGTTGAGCGGAAATGCCTTTGCGCAGGATTCCAATGCAAACGGCGGCAACGCGACCCAGCTCGCGCCGATCGTCGTCAGCGGCCAGTCGAGTGAGGCAAGCGACAATACGACGATAGCGGCAAAGAAAAGCCAGGGCGCCACCAAGATCAGTACGCCTCTGGTTGAAACGCCGCGATCTGTTTCGGTCATAACCAGGAAGGAGCTTGAGGCGCGTGGCGCGCAGGATGTCATCGAAGCGGTGCGTTATTCCGCCGGTGTTCAGACCGGCTCCTACGGCTTCGATCCACGCTTCGACCAGATCTATATTCGCGGCAACGACGTCACCACCGACGGCGATTATCGCGACGGATTGCGGCAGCCCTATATGAATTACGGGATGTTCCGAACCGATCCCTATTCGCTCGATCGTGTCGAAGTGATCAAGGGGCCGGTATCCGTGCTCTATGGCGCCGGCTCGCCGGGCGGCATCGTCAACAAGATCTCGAAACTGCCGACGGAAGAAACCATCAGGGAGGTTGGGGTTCTCTATGGAACATCCGATCGCGCCCAGACGATGTTCGATTTCGGCGGCCCGGTCAGCAAGGATGACGACACCATGCTGTACCGGATCGTCGGCTTGGCGCGAAAGGGCGACACCAATTTCGATATCGCCGACGACCGCTATTTCATCCAGCCGTCCTTCACCTGGAAGCCCGACGACGCCACGAAATTTACTGTCTACGGATCGGCGCAGTCCACCGAGGTCGACGCCAATGTCGGCGCCCTGACCAGCCCTGATGGCAACGTCCTCAAGCTGCGCGATAGCGATCCCGACTACGATTACCAGAAGACCCGGCAGCAGCAGGTCGGCTACCAGTTCGAGCATGAATTCGACGGCGGCTTCACCTTCCGCCAGAACCTTCGCTTCTCCCACCTGGATCTGAAATCACGCTATCTCGGCACCTATAGCTGGACCGGAACCGTTGCCCATCGCGGTGCGACCGCGATCCGGGATGGAATGAACGTCTTTCAGGTCGACAACCAGCTTGAATCCAAATTCGATACCGGTCCGGCCGCCCATACCATGCTGTTCGGCCTGGATTATACCCGTATGAACGATTCGTTCGCATATGGGATGGATGCGACGGCCAGCCCCGCCTATGATTTCGACATCTCGAACCCGACCTATGGCGTATCCGGCCCGACGCCGGACTATAATTTCAGCCGGGTCGATGCCAGCCTGCAGCAGTTCGGCGCCTATGCCCTTGATCAGATCGAGCTCGACAAATGGCGCTTCACGCTCGGCGGGCGCCAGACCTGGGTCAAGCAGTCGACCGACACCACTTTCGTCTCTTCCGGAACGACCACGGACGACAATCTCAGCAAGAACGCATTTTCCTACCAGGCTGGCGCGCTCTATCTCTTCGACAACGGCATCGCGCCCTTCGCCAGCTACTCGACCTCCTTCAATCCGGTCACCCAGCGATCTGCATCCGGCGGCATCCTGGATCCCACCAAGGGAGAACAGTACGAACTGGGCGTGAAATACCAACCACCGGGCACCGACATTCTGCTCTCAGCCGTCGCTTATCACTTGGTCGAAAAGAACAAGCCCGTTCTGGTCGATCCGCTGACGCTCGTCTACGCCTCGCTCGGGGAGGTGACCAACAAGGGGATCGAGCTGGAAGCCAGGGCGAATATCACCGACGGCTGGGATGTGGTTGCCGCTTACTCCTACAATGATTCCGAAATCACCCGCGGTGACAATGCCGGCAACGCGCCTGCCGTGACACCCGAGAACATCGCCAGCCTGTGGTCGAACTATACCTTCCAAGAGGATTCGGCGGCAAAGGGCCTCACCGTCGGCGCCGGTATCCGCTACACCGGCGAAACCTACACGAGCACGGCCAATACCGCCAAGAATGACGCGAGCTTCTATCTGGACGCGGCACTCTCCTACGACTTCGGCGCGGTGGACCAGAAATACAAAGGCCTGACCGCCTCCGTCGATGTCCGCAACATCGCCAACCGCCGCCTGACTGTTTGTAACAGCGGCTATTGCTATCTCGGGCAGGGGCGAAACGTCACGGCTTCGTTGAAATATCGGTGGTAGGTGGATGGCGGGCGTCGCGTTGTGCGTGGCGCCCGTCGGCCCTGATGCACCCTTCCAAGCTCGGCGCGACTTGGCCTATATCAAGGAGCGCCAGGACAAGCGACCGATGCCGAAGGTGAAGACCAACAGCGAGAAGATCAGCTACAAACCGCGCGGCCGCAAGCCAGGTCGGAAGACGGATTTCATGAACGATCCGGTGGTGGTTGCGCGTCGTGAGAAAGCGCTGTCGCGGCAGCAGGCTGCGGAGTGAAGTGTCGATCAGATTGTTTCAAAGCTAAAGCTGAAGGAGTGTTCATCACCCGCCCCGATCTGATCTTGCAACCGGATCAGCCGGTCAGATCGGGCCGGGTCCTCATGCCGTGTGGCGGCCGAAAGCGACATTTTAACTTTGCGCCGGATCGGACATTCCGACTTTATTGCCACAGATATGTGGGTTCGCTCGAGCTTAAAGAATGAAGCGATCATTTCGATCGCTTCATCAGCAACGCCAGCAATAACGGCGCACCCAGCAATGCCGAGACGAGGCCGGCGGGCATTTGATAGGGAAACGCGACCATCCTGCCGACCCAGTCGGCAAGCACCATCAGGCCACCGCCGGCCAGTGCTGCGCCGGCGAGCTGGGGCGCGGCGCGGCGCAGTCCGAGTTCGCGTGCCAGATGCGGACCCATGAGGCCGATGAAGCTTAAGGGGCCGAGGATGAGGGTGGCGGCGGCGGTCATGGTTGCTGCGAGCGCAAAGAGGCTGGCGCGGGCGATATTGACACGGACGCCGATCGCTTGTGCTGCTTGTAAACCGAGCGGCAAAAGATCGAGCCAGCGATGCGCGAGGAAGGCAAGCGCAAGGCCTGCCGCCGCAGCGGTGGTCGCGGCAATTGCCTTCGGTGTATCAATAAGATAGGTTGATCCGCTCATCCATTGCATGACGATCATTGCGCGCGGATCGCCGCTGGCGGCGAGCACGCTGATGAAGGCATCCAGCATGGCTCCGAGCGCGATACCCGTCAAAAGCACGCGCTCGGGCGCGAAGCCGGAGCGGATGCCGAAAAGGAAAATGGCGACGAGAACGGCAAAGGCGCCGAGACCGCCGAAGCCGAGCTGCGCGACAATACCAGGAGCGGGCAGGAGAAAAAGCGCGGCGGTGACGCCCAGCGTCGCGCCCGCGGAAATGCCCAGTACTTCCGGGCTTGCCATCTCATTGCCGCTCAACCGCTGCAAGATCGCGCCGACAACCCCCAGCATCGTGCCGGCGGCAAAAGCGCCGGCGATGCGCGGCAGCCGATAGGGCAGCACGTTGGGCCAATGCATAGAACTCAGGAAAGTCCATGCGCCATCGGGTGCGCGCCCGAAGAAGACCGCCCCCGCCAGCAGCAGGACGAGTGCCGGAATTGATGCAACCAGCAGCATTTTCGGTGTTCGCATGGCGCGGTTCGCATCCTGCGACGGATTCGCAACATTGCGCTGCACCGCCTTCAGGCGGGGCAGCATCAGAAGCAGCAGCGGTGCGCCGAGCAAGGCCGTAATGGCGCCTGTCGGAAGGAAGGTCGAGGATGCTCCGGAAAGGAGCACCAATGCTTCGTCCGTCAAAAACAATAGGCCGGCCCCGATGAGGGGGGACCACACAAGCTGGCTCTTCATCTGCCGGGCACCGGCAAGCTGGGCTATGCGCGGCGCGATCAAACCGATGAAGCCGATGACACCGACCGCGCTGGTGACGATGGCGGCCAGCGCAATCGCAATGCAGACGGCGGCGATGCGCGTGCGTTTCACCGACAGGCCAAGCCCGCTGGCGCCACTGTCGCCGAGCTCCATAAGCGACAATGGTCGCGCCATCAGCAGCGCGGCAGTGGAGAGGATGGCGATTTTTGGAAGGAGAGAAAGCGGAATGGTCCAGCTTTGCTGCGCCAGCGATCCGGCGCCCCAGATGAAGAGGCCGGAGAGGTAGCGGTCGTTCATTAAAACGAGAATGGCGGCCAGCGCGCCGCTCCAGACGCCGACGATCAATCCGGCAAGGACGAGCGCCAAGGGCGAAAAGCCACGTCTTGCGCCGATGAGGAAAACAATTGCCGCGGCTGCCGCACTACCGAACAGGGCGACCGCGTCGCGACTGAGGCCCTGCAGAGCGGGAAAGGCGAGCATGACGGCGACGAGCGCGAGGTTGGCGCCGGCGGAAATGCCGAGCGTCGAGGGAGAGGCCAACGGGTTGCGCAGCACCTGCTGCAACAGGCTCCCCGACAGCGAAAGGGCGGCGCCGGCCAGCAACGCCGTCGCAATTCTCGGCAGCGTCGAATAGAGCAGCAGCAGACGCTGCGGATCGTAACCGGCTTCCGGCGTCATCAGCCGTGAAAAATCGGGCGCCAGCTGATGCCAGGAGAGGAGGCCGGCGAGCGCCAGCAGCATCAGCGCTACAGCCGGAGCGCCGAAGACATTGTTCGTTTCGATGCGGGTCATGCAAATTTTTCCAGATGATCGACCAGGATGCGGGCGAAGCGCCCCGCTTCCTGCACCATGCCGAACATCAAGGTGCCCGGCAGCACGGATACGCGCCCGGCGCGCACAAAGGGGAGGCTGGTCCACAACGGACTGTCCTGCAGGTTGTCGAGCACGTTGGGCGGAAGTAGAGGCTCGAACGCGATCAGTCGCAGGCTTTGGTCGAGCGTTGCCAATTGCTCCAGCCCGATCGTCTCGAAGCCCCAATAGTCGCCGGGTCCAGTCCATGCGTTCTTCAGGCCGATCCTGGTCATGATGTTCTGATAGAGGCCGGCACCGCAATAGATGCGGGCATGGCGCTGATCGACGAAATTGATGAGCGCCAGCGGCGGAGGATTGAGCTTCTTCACCCGGTTTGCGCAATCGTCGAAGAATTGCTCGGACCGGGCAAGGAAATCGTCTGCCTGTGGCCTTCGGCCGATGGTGTCGGCAAGCAGCCGTGTCGCCGCGATGGAACGCTGCAGCGCCTCGCCGCCTTCGGCATAGATCGTCAGTTCCATGACCGGCGCAATCGCTTCCAGCCGCGGCTTCAGGGGAGCGAGATAGGGTGTCGTCAGGATTAGCGCCGGCTTGACGCTGGCCAGCACCTCGAGATTGATCTCGCTGGTGGTGCCGAGATCGATGACGCCATCAGGCATTTTCGGTTCGACGACCCAGGTATTCCAATCGGCAAGGGATGCGATGGCGGCCGGCGTGACGCCGAGCGCAAGCAGCGTCGAGGCCAAGCCATAGTCCAGGGAGACGATCGGGCCGGATATCGTTTCGGCCGCCATTCCCGCTTGCGGAACGGCACAAAGTGCTGCGGCGGCAAGTAGCGCGCGGCGGGATAACTTCAGGGTCTCGAAGCCGCGTTCAGATGACATAGGCAAGCGGCGTTCCATGCACGGGGTGGGCCGTGACGCCCATGTTGGCGCCGTAGATCGTATGCAGTGTCTCAGGCTTCATGAGGTCCGGCGAGGGACCTGCGGCAATCAGGCGCCCTTGCTTCAGCGCATGCAGATGGTCGCAGAAATGCGCGGCGATGTTGATGTCGTGCAGGACGAGAATAACGCTCAAGTCGTTCGTCCGGCAGAGCTCCCGCACAAGCCCAAGAATTTCCATCTGATGGGCGATATCGAGCGCCGAGGTCGGCTCGTCGAGCAACAGGCAGCGGCTATCCTGGGCGACCAGCATCGCGATCCAGACGCGCTGGCGCTCGCCGCCGGAAAGCGTATCGACCATCCGCCCCGCAAGCTTATCGACATGCGTCAGCTTCATGGCCGTCTCCACCTTTTCGCGGTCGAGATCGGTGAAGCGACCGAGCGCTCCGTGCCAGGGATAGCGCCCGCAGGCGACAAGCTCCTCGACCTTCATGCCGGCAGCAGATGTGGTGTCCTGCGGCAAATAGGCGACGGCGCGCGCGAAAGCACGCATGTCATAGGAATTGACTGCCACGCCGTCGAATAGAATCCGACCGCCCGTCGGCTGGATCTGCCGGGCCAGCAACTTGATGAGCGTGGATTTGCCGGAGCCGTTGTGGCCGATCAGACCGGAAATCTCGCCGGCATTGAAGCTGATATCGAGCGGGTGGAGGATGGTTTTGTTATCGACCGCAAAACGCAGGCCTTCCGTCGTGAAGACCGTCGCATGATGCTGATCGTTTCGGGCGGTCGTTTCGTCTTTCATTATCGTTCCTGCTGAAGCGCCACGGCTTCCTGACATGTTGATTGCCGCCGAAGCGGCTTGGCTAATTGATAGAAATCAAGGGTTTGACGAAGAAAAGACATGGATCGCTCTCATCCCAGAGAGTTGGGAATATTTCGGCGCGGATGAAGCCATTCCTGTCATAAAAGGCGCGAGTCTTTTCATATTGCGGTTCGTCTTTGCCACGCGGCGCGAGCGTCTTGACCGTCAAGAGCTTGCAGTCGGAGGAACGCGCGAAGGTCTCGGCTGCCGCCAGCAATCGCTTGCCGACGCCGCTGCGGTGATATTGGCGCCGGGTCGCAATCACCAGGATCTCCATGGCGGCCGGCGGATGCGCGCGCAGCGAAACGAAACCGGCGACGGTGGTTGCTTCAATGCAGCCGAACATCGGCAGGGTTTCCACGGCGCCTGCGCAGGCATCGATGACATTGGGATCGGTGAACCACTCCGTAAGCTCTGACATGATGTCACGACAGATCGTGCCTTTGAATTCGGTTATCTCGACAGCTTCCTGCATCTACTTTTCCTTTCCCGTTGACGGCGCGGTGTTTGCAGAAGATGGCGGTGCACGCCCATCAGGCTCGCATCTCCCGCAACCGCGCGGATCGGCCTCGCCTGTGGTTGCTGCCGGCAGCACAATCATGATCGGCTTCAAGCGAGATGGCGGCCAGGCAACGCGAATGCGCCTCTCGCAAAAGGCCACAAACTAGGGCGCAGGACACACCGGCCTCCTTGGCGATGACGTTCTGGGGAATGTCGTCGAAATAGTGCTCCTCATAGAACTTGCGGGTTCTGGCGGGCATGGCTTCGACCGTGCAGCGAAAGGCCTTGTAGGCCTCGGCCTCATGGAGATGTTCCTCGGGGCTTCCATAGGCCGAGGTATTGCCTCCGACCTCTTCTTCGACGAACAGGCCGCGTTCATATTGCAGGCGCCGCATATAATCGGTCGCCAGATTGCGCACCATCCGCATCACATAGGACGTGGGCGCCGCTATGTCTTCTCCGAGCGGCTTGGAGACCAGCTGCAGGAGAACCTCCTGCACGACATCCTCGGCCACGGTCATGGAACCCGTGATCCTGCGCGCGACGGAGAGAAGCTTCGGGTAGGCGTGAAGTGCTGTTTGGAGTTGCTCATTGGAAGTCGACTGCGAATGGTTGGCAATCATGTCGGGCTCTCGCTGAAATCCAAAGTTGCATTTCTGTGTGCCCCTCTTTTTGAGAGGGAACCTATAAAACATGATAATGAGAGTCAAGATAGTGGAGCGGAAAAGTGAAGCATCTCCCGGATGATGGCTTATCCGCCTGATTTTATTTAAACTTTCCAATGGGGTCTATAAGGAAATCCCGCTTATGTGATGCTGCCATTGCGGCTCTGCCGCGACCCTTGATGTCGCGATAGCCCATTGAAAATCCCCGCTTTCTTCGCCGGCGGTCTGGCCGGAACGGATGAAAATCGGTTCGCCAGATACCTGGCATTCGATGCTAGAGGTTGTGTCATCGGGTGCGAGTGTCACGCTTTGCGGGTCGGCCAGAAAGCCCTGGCCAAGGCATTTCAGCGCAGCCTCCTTCTGAACCCAGCAGGCGAGGAAAGCATCGTGGCGATGTCGCGCGTCCAGTTGCCGAACTTGATCGAGCTCGTGTTCGGAAAGGATCATCGGCAGGATCTCGTAGGCTTCCTTCTCCGAAAATGCATCGAAGCGCTCGATATCGATGCCGATGCGGCCGCCGCGACAGATCGCGAGCACCACTCGATCGCGCGCATGCGAAATATTGAAGTCGATATCGGGATAGTCGGACAGATAGGGTCTGCCCGACCGAGTAATCGCAATAGAGAGCGTCTGCGGCGCGCACGCGAGCAGACTGCCGAGGATGCGACGACAAAGGAACCGCCCGGCAACGAAAAGACGCCGCGCTTCGGCCGATCGAAATGCCGCCGCACGGTGTCTTTCCGGTTCGCTCAATATCCAGTCCGGGGCATCAAATCCCTCGCGCAGATGCAGGCTATGGAGCTCGACCTGCACGACGCATTCTCCCTCTCGGAGGATGGCCACTTTATTCAGCCGCCTGTCCCAGATGCGAGGAGATTTCCGACGAATGTCCTTGTGTTTCCCACTGAACGATGGGATCGAGCTGGCCGATATTGAAATACTGGCGGCCGAGCAGGGCGTTGGCGATGACAGCGCTGCGCCACGCGGTCAGGCTGAGTTGCGGTTCCGCAATGCCGTGGCTATGGCGGCCGGCATTGAGAACGAAGATGCGGTTTTCGCGCGGGCCGTCCCATGCCAACGAGAAGTCGCTTTCCAGCACCGGCTCGCCGATGGAGCTCAGTTCGATGCGATTTTCGAGCGAATGCAGGAATTCCGGAAGCACAAAGCGATAGCCGGTCGCAAGGACGATCATGTCGACCGCCAGCGTTTCGATGCTGTCATCGAAGCCGTTGCGCATGGTCAACGCGATTTCGGGGCCATCCTGCTCGGCCGCAATGACGTTGCGGAAAGGACGCAGCGATATGCCGTGATCCGGAGCACCTGCGGTTTCGAGCTTGCGTTCATAGAACCGGCGATAGAGCTTTTTCAAAGTGGAGGCGGAAACGCCGTCGCTCGCCAGCACCTGCCGGCGCGTATGGGTGAGCCGCAGCTCCTCGGGTAGCCCGTGGAAGCGTTCCATATAGGCCGGCGTGAACAGCTCGTTGGTAAAGGGCGTGGCATCGAGCGGCTCGAAATTCGGTCGGCGGCTGATCCAGTGAATGGTCGAGACGGCGTTCAGATCCAGGAGGGCATCGACGATCTCGGCGCCGCTCTGGCCGCCGCCGATAACGGCAACGCGCGGAGCCTTGACATCGCCGAGGCGTTGGGCCGCTTCGCTGCTATGGAAGGTCATCGATTTCGGCAGTTGCTCTGCCCAAGCCGGGCGCGCAGGAACCTTGCCGACACCGACGGAAAGATTGCGGGCGCCGATTGCGCCATCGTCGGTGGCGACGGAGAAGAAGCCATCATTGGCATGGACTTCACGCACGCTGGCGCCGAAGCGGAGCGAGGTCAGCCCGCGCGCGACCCATCCGAGATAATCGGCGAATTCCTTGCGCGGAACGGCTTCATATTCTGCATTGAGAAACTGATAAAAGCGTTTATGGGCAACAAGATAGGAGAGAAAGCTCCAGGGACTCGTCGGGTTGGTCGCGGTTACCAGATCCTTGAGGATGGAGGTCTGCATTTCGGCGCCCGGCAGCATCATCCCCGGATGCCATGCAAAGGATGGGCGCCGCTCGAAGAAGCGGACCGAGAGTTCCGGGAGGGAGTCGAGCTGGGCGGCAAGGCTGAGGTTGAACGGACCAATTCCGGCCCCGGCGAGGTCGAGCACGTGCGATGTCATGATGCAGCTCCAGAATATGATGACGAAAGAGGGGTTACTTGATGATGCCGGCGGACAGGGAGCTCGGCGCAAAAGCGTGATCGAGCCGTCGCGCGAAACGCTGGTGGAAGGGCGTCTTGCCGATGATCGTCAGATGGTTGGTGCCGGTGACGATTTCCGAGGCGGTGGCGTTTTGCGAATAGCGCCGCCAGTCGATGACATTGAGGGCGCGTGTGAGGGAATCCTCGGCCGCGAAAGCGTGGATGCGGAAATCGGATTGCTCAAGGCGGTAGTTTCGGAAGATCATCGCGTTGTCGATGAGGATCCAGAACGTGTGCTCTTCCGAGCCGATGTCCGGACCGTCCGTCGGCAGCTTGACGTTATGCTTGACGACATGGTGGAGGAACTGTTCGTAGACCTCCTCGTTCATGGCGGCGAAAAGCCTCTTCCAATCCTCGCGCATCGGCGTCGTTGCCAACCAGCCTTGAACGGCGGCATGGGTGCGGTCCCGGATACCATCTTCGAAGCGTGGCATGATGCCGACGGTGAATTCCTCGTCCATGTCGCAAACATCGACCATGCCGATCATACGCAGATCGATGTCGTTGCCGAGCTGACGGGCAGCCTCATAGGCAAGCAGTCCGCCCCAGGACCAGCCGAGGAAGGCGCAGGGGCGACCCTTGGCTTTTTTGCGCACGGCCTCGGCATAGCGTGCGGTGATATCCTCGACGCGGGTGCTCAGTGTCTTGGTTTCGGTCAACGAATAGCAGATGAAGCCGGTTGCCGGTTGTTCCGGGCCGAGATAGTCGACCAGGCGCATATATTCGCGCGTGCTGACGAGGAGACCGGGGAAGCAATAGAGCACCGGTCGGTCGCCGTTGCGACGGAGGTAGACCACGTCGACACCGGCCTCGTCGCGATTGCCATCGATCGCGAGTGCCAGATCGCGCACGGTCGGATGGTTGAACATATCGGCGATCGACAGCGGCCATACGGGATGGCGCATCTTCAGACGCGATACGATGCGCACAGCCGCCAGTGATTGGCCACCTATATCGAAGAAATTCTCCGTGACACCGATATCGCCGATATCGAGGACTTCCTTCCACGCTGCGAGGATCGCTCTTTCCTTGTCATTGGCCGGCTCGATCATCTCGCGTTCGATGCGCGGTGCCGGCAGGGCGGCGCGATCCAGCTTGCTGTTCGGTCCCATCGGCAGTCTGTCGATCAGCATGATGGTCTGCGGCACCATATAGTCGGGCAGGGCCGTCATGGCGGCGCGGCGCAGCTCGGTGACACCAAGGCTTTCGCCTTCGCGGGGCACGACATACGCGACAAGCGAGCTGCGCCCTCCCTCATTGTGCAACAGCACGACGGCTTCGGCGACGCGTTGATCCGACCGCAGCACCGCCTCGATCTCGCCGGGCTCGATGCGGAAGCCGCGCAATTTGATCTGGTGGTCGACACGGCCGGCGAATTCGACGATGCCGTCTTCCCGCCAGCGGCCGAGATCGCCGGATTTATAGAGCCGTCCGTTGGGCGAGAAAGGATCCGGAATGAAGCGATCCGCCGTCAGCTCCGGCTGGCCGAGATAGCCGCGCGCGAGACCGCTGCCGCCGATATAGATCTCGCCGATTACACCGACCGGAACGGGTGCCAGATCGGCATCGAGCACATAGATGCGACGATCACCGACACCGCGGCCGATCGGTGCGACAGTCCCCTCAAAGCGGGTTCCCGCGGGGATCTTCCAGATCATCGGGGTCATGATCGTTTCGGTCGGACCATAGCCGTTGATCAGCAGCTGCGCCTTCAGGTTCTCGGTGATCATGTCGAACACCGCCTGCGACAAGGCTTCGCCGCCGAAGGAGTAGAGCCGCAGCCGCGGTATTTTGCTGTTCTCGCCGGCATATTCGGCAAGGCCACGCACATAGCTCGTGGGCAGGCTGGCATTGTTGACGCCGTGGCGCTTCATCATCGTGAAGGCATCTTCGGGCGTGGCAAGCTTGTCTTGGGTCAGCACCACGCCGCCGCCTGCCATCAGCGGCACCATCCAGCGCTCATGGCCGCCGTCGGACGTGAAGGGAAGGACGGGATATTCGCAGGACTCCTCGCTCATCTCGTAGATGCGCAGTGTCGCCTTGCAATGATGCGCCAGCGGGCCGTGCTCGACCGCGACGCCTTTCGGCACGCCCGTCGAGCCGGAGGTGTAGATCACATAGGCAAGCTGCTGCGGTGCGATCACGGTCGCAGGCGCTTCGCTGCTTTCTAAGGAAAGGTCGGCGGCGTCGAGATTGAGGAAGGGTGTTGCAATGTCGCTTGGAAGGTTTGCGATGTGGCGAGCGCGGGAAATGACCAGCGAGAGCCCCGGCGCCGTCAGGATATGGCGATTGCGCGCTTCCGGGTGATCGGGCTCGACCGGCGTGAATGCGCCGCCCGACTTCAGAACGGCCAAAATGGCGATGATGGCATCGATCGACTTTTCGAGTGCGATGGCGACGCGTTTTTCCGGTCCGACCCCCAATGCGATCAGGCGGTGCGCCAACCGATTGGCGGCTGCCTCGAGCTCGCCATGCGTGACCGATTTCTCGCCCTGGGCCACGGCGAAAGCATTCGGCCGTCGTTTTGCCCGCGCGGAGATGACCTCGTGGATGGGCGTGCCATCGTCCGCTTCCGGCGCATCGGGATAAGGCGCGGAGAGCCGGTCCAGTTCTTCAGGCGAAGCGAACGGAACGTGTTTGATCTGCTCGCCGGGATTGGTATTCAGCCGCGCGAGCGCGACGGCAAGATCATCGGCAAAGCGGAGGATCTGCTTTCGGTCATGCTTTTGCGGATCGAAACCGAAGCCGATGCGAAGCCTGTCATCGGACATGGGGGAAACGGTGATGACCAGTTCGGCGTCGCGGCGTGCCTGGGGTTCGACGAGGCTGCGGATTGCTGCGCCATCGGGCATCGCTTCCATGAAGCGAAGGGGAGGCCGCACATCGAGAAGCGTCTTGACGAGGCCGGTCGTGTCGAACAGCTCGTCCCGGCGCAGCAGCGCATCGGCGAGTGCCTCAAAGGGCAGGGATTGCCGGACGGCGGTCTCGATTTCCTTTGCGAATGCCGTGCGGACGTCGCCCAGCGTCATGGCGCCGTTGAGTTCCGTCGTCAGGATCAGCACATCCTCGCTGCGTGCCGCGATCGTCTGTTTTTCCCGTCGAGTGACCAGGCCGATCCTTTGCGTGCCGTGGCCGGAATGCCGGCGAAGGGCGATCCCGAGTGCGGCGAGAAGGTTGCGGGAGCCTTCCGCGACCGCCTGTACAGGCACTTCAAGCACATGCTCGAACCAGGCCTCATCGACGATGTTTTTTCCCGCCGATGTCTGTGGCAGCAGCGATGCGATATTCTCTTGCGCAGTCAGCCGCTGGAACCAGAAGTCGACCAGCTCCGGTGCCGGATTGCGCGGCGCGCCATTACCGGTCATCCACGACACTGCGTCGGCCAACGTGGTTTCCGCAATGTCTGCCGGCAGGCGGCTGTCGATATTGCGAAGGAAATCCGTTGCCAGCAAATCGAGCGTCACCGCATCGGCAAGGATGGCATGCAGGGAAAACACGGCGCCGACGACCTGGCCGTTCTGCGTGGCGAGAATGAAGCGCGCCGGATTGCCGTTCGTCAGGTCAATCGATCGAGCCTGTTCGGTAGTGGCGACTGTGGTCAGCGCCGCGCTCGGATCGTCACCTGCCGCCAGTTCCGTCTCGATGAAGTCGACTGTGCAATCACTTCTCAGGATCTGTTGAACGGCGCCGCCCGCCCGCGCCTCGAATTCCGATGTGATGAGGGGATGCTGGCGCGAAAGCATCGCAAGAGCTTGTTGCGCCACAGCAAGAGAGACTGGAGGAAAGGTGATGGCGAGTATTTGCCGTCCATAGACGCCTTCGTTACCCGTCTCCGACAAGAGCCAGATGCGCGATTGCGTCGGTGATAGCGAGCATTTGGCGACGTAATCGGAGTCATTCACTACTCTAGCGTTCCGATCATGAATGGTCATTTCTTCGCCGCTCTCCGTCAATATTTCGAAATGCATATTCGGCGTTACAGAATACAATAGTGTATACTTAACAAAGTCTATAAATAGACATTGAGTTTAACTGACCGATTATGCTGACTTTCCTATGTCGATAAAATCCGATGTTCCGGAAATTACCTGAATGTAGCTGCATGACGAACGGACGTGGGCGAAATTCAGAGGAATCTTAAAAAATATTTTCGGAAAATATTTTGAATTTCACCTGACGTCGTTCGTCACTGCGGAATGAACGCTTTGTACGGCTTGCCGATTCCACAGGGCGCGGTCTCGAAATAGGGAGAAAAAGATGGATGCTTCCGTAGCGTTGAGGGGTGAAAAGACGGCGGAGGGATCGTTTGACTTGCGCTTGCCGGCGTCAGGTTTTGTAAGCCATGCTCTCGCTTGTGTTCAGCCGCTCATCGTGTCGCAGGGGCGGGCATCGGGCAGTTTTTGCGTCGAGCAAAATGGCATTGAGGTTGCCTCTGGCTTTCTCTCAGGCCCCGCCGCCAACCAATTGGTCTTTGACACCATATCTTCAGCCGCTTTGCCTGCTTTCGGCGAAGATATCGTCAATGCCGTCTCGGAAGCCATTCTCACATGCAATCCGCACGTGGTTTGCTTCGAGATCGAGCTTGCGGATGACGGCGTTGCGAAGCGCCTGGTAGAAGCGGGCGCGATCGAGCGTCGGGGCGACCGCTTGATCGTGCGCTCCGAATCCTTCTTTCAGCAGGCAAGATCCTGGATTGGAAGCGTACCCGCTGCCTATCCGGAAGTGCCGGTCCTGACGAACAATGTCCTTCATCCGCAAAGGCCGCCGAAGCCCGTTGGCCCCGCCTACGAGCGCTTCATTCCCTGGCTGAACACGCAGCTTGGCTTCCATGTCGCCGATATCGACGCCGATCTCCAGCATTTTCATCGCTGGATGAACGATCCCAGAGTTGCCGTCATATGGGAGGACCGCGGCGATCTTTCCTATCATCGTGATTTCATCGCCCGCCGCCTCGCCGATCCGCGGACGTTGCCGCTGATCGGAACGTTCGGCGGCGTGCCCTTCGGCTATTTCGAACTCTATTGGGCTAAAGAAGATCGGATCGGCCCGCACTACGAAGCCGATGGCTATGATCGTGGCTGGCATGTGGCGATCGGCGAAGACGATTTCCGCGGAAAGGCCTTCGTCAGCGCCTGGCTGCCATCGCTGATGCACTACATGTTCCTGGCAGATCTGCGCACCCGCCGCATCGTCGGCGAGCCGATCCATCATCATGCCCAGCAGATCCGCAATCTCGATCGCTCAGGTTTCGCCAAGGTCAAGCACATCCAGTTTCCGCATAAGAAGGCGCTTTTGGTCATGCTGCTGCGCGAGCGCTTCTTTATGGACCGACTGCTGTCGCCGGATCTCACCGGCCTTTCCGACGAGGATGGTCAGCCCGTTCTGGGTTCTCTGCCGCGAGATGCAGCGCGATGAAGGCAGCCGTCGACATGAACGATCCGCGCATCATGCGGCTCGTTCTGACGGTCGCACTGCCGGCGGTAGCGGGATTGGCCGCGAGCGCCGGCCATCATGCGATCAATGCGATCTTTCTCGGCGCCCTGGGGCCGGTTGTGCTGGCCGGCATCAGCCTGGTCATGCCGCTCTTTCTGCTTGTCGCCGCTGCAGGTCAGGGGCTCGGCATCGGGCTTGCCACACTTTTGGCGCGCCATCTCGGCGAGGGCGATCTGAAAGCCGCTTCCTCGGTTGCCGCAACGGCGCTCGCGGCGACGGTTCCGCTCGGCATCGTCCTCTCCACACTGATCTATCTCGGACTACCTGATTTCGTCGGCGCACTTGGCGCAGGCGATAATCTTCTTGCCCCGGGACTGGACTACGGACGGCTGCTCGCTTTCGGCATGACGCTCGGGCTTTTGCAGGCAGTCTGCGATTTCATCGCGATTGCCGAGGGCAATTCACGCTTCTCGATGATCGTACTAATCGCCAGCTTCGCCCTGAACGCCGTCCTCGATCCCGTTTTCATTTTCCTCTTCAAGCTCGGCGCAGCCGGCGCGGCGCTGGCGACCGTCATTTCCTCCATCGCGGCACTTACCTGCTATCTTGTCTACTTTGTCCGCAAGTGGGGAGCGGTCAGCATAGCAGGTGGCTTGATACGCTGGCGCCTGTTGCGGCCAATCGCGAGGATCGGCATTCCCGCCGCCGCGACCAGCATTGTGACCGGCTTCGGCTTTCTCATCCTGATGCGGGAGGCCGCTGTTCATGGCGGCGATACGGGTGTGGCCGCGACAGCGATCGCTATCCGTCTGATGACTTTGGGGCAGCTTCCTCTGTTCGGGTTTTGCCTTGGAGCACAGAGCGTCGTCAGCCACGCCTTTGGTGCCGGCGATGCCCAGCGGTTGAAGGCCGTCATCCGCTTCATGCTTGCGGTAACCGTACCCGTTGCTTTGCTTTATTCCGCCTTGCTGTTCCTGGCGGCGGAGCCGATGGCGCGCCTGTTCACCGATAGTCCGCAGGTTGTCAACGAAGCGGTGCCGTGGCTGCGCGCACTCTTTCCGGTCTTCCCGCTGGCAGCCTTTCAATCCGTGCTGCTGGTGATGCTGCAATCGCGGGGCAGGGCTGGCCTGTCCGCCCTGGTTGGGCTCGCACCGCAAGGCTATCTGCTGATCCCGCTTCTCCTGCTACTGCCGCTGTGGATGGGCTTTGGCGGCGTCTCCGCGGCACCCGCGGTGGCTGCCATCCTCGCTGCCATCCTCGGCATTTCCGTCGCTCGGCGGGAATGGCTCGCCATTCTGCCGGCGGATGCACCCGATCTGGCCGGCCAATCGACACTTCACCCCTAACCATGAGGAACGTCATGAACGAGACCCCGAGATTCGATGCCTACAGACACGCCATTCCGGATGCGTTGATGCCGCCTCGCGACGATCCCTTCGATGCGGCGGTGCCGCCGATCTACCAGACATCTCTCTTCCTGTTCGATAGCTACAAGGAACTGGAGGATGTCTTTGCCGGCCGCTCGAAGAAGCCTATCTACTCGCGGGGCGATAATCCGACCGTGCAGCTTCTGGAGCGCAGGATCGCCGAGATGGAAGGCGCGGAGGAAGCGCGCGCCTTTTCGAGCGGCATGGGCGCCATCGCGGCGGCGATCCTCGCTTTCGTCGGGCCGGGCGACCGCATCGTCACCGTGCGGCACGTCTATAGTGACGCTTTCCGCTTCTTCGAAAAGGTTCTGAAGCGCTTCGGTATCGTCGTCGACTATATCGATGGCACGGACACGGAAGCGATGATCGCAGCGCTTCCCGGCGCCAAGCTTGCCTATCTCGAAAACCCGACCTCGATGGTTTTCGAGCTGCAGGATCTGACCGCCATCGCCGAGGCGGCACGCCGTCATGGTGTCGTGACGATGGTTGACAACTCCTGGGCAACGCCGCTCTACCAGAAGCCGCTCTCCGTGGGTGTCGATATCGTCATTCACGCCGCGTCGAAATATCTCGGCGGGCAGAGCGACACCGTGGCCGGCCTCGTCGTCGGCTCCAAGGCGCATATCGATCGCATCAACAGCGAAATCTACCCCTATACGGGCGCGAAGCTCGCCCCTTTCGAGGCATGGCTTGTCCTACGCAATCTCGAGACCCTGCCATTCCGAATGCGCCATCATCATGAAGCCGGCCTCGAAGTGGCATCCTGGCTGCAGGCGCATGGGGACGTGACCAATGTCATGCATCCGGCACTCGGTGATCATCCCGGAAAGTGCACCTTCAGCGGCTTCGGAGGGCTGTTTTCCTTCGAGGTTTCCGACCGCATCGACATCGCCGATTTCGTCGACGCACTGCGCCTCATCCGCATCGGCGTGAGCTGGGGTGGGCCGGAAAGCCTGGTGGTGCCGGCCAAAGCTGCGCTCAGCATCTCGCCAGAGACCAATGTCTTCGCGCGCTTCGGCGTCAGCGACCGCACGATCCGCCTGAATGTCGGGCTCCACGCGGCAAAGGACGTCATTGCCGATCTCGAGCAGGCGCTCACGGCAGCGAAGCGCTAGCCAGCCTCCGTGCTTTTATATCGCAAGGTGGGTGGAGTGGCACTGTCGCTCCGCCCATACTATTATTCATCGTTGATCTATTCCCGCCCTGACCGATTGAGACAAGATGACTATTCCTTCCAATGAAACACTGAGCGCGCTTGCCGGCGAATATGGAACGCCGCTCTGGATCTACGATGCCGCTGCGATCCGTCGCCGTATTGCGCAACTCTCCGCCTTCGACGTCGTTCGCTACGCACAGAAAGCCTGTTCGAACATTCATATCTTGCGGGAAATGCGCAAGGTGGGCGTGCGGGTCGATGCCGTCTCGCTAGGCGAGATCGAGCGAGCGATGCGGGCCGGCTTCGTCGCTGGTAGCGTGTCGGGCGCGGCGGAGCTGGTCTTCACCGCCGACGTCTTCGACCGACCGACCCTTGATCGCGTCGTTGCCGACAAGGTCGAGGTGAATATCGGCTCCATCGACATGCTGCATCAGCTCGGCGAACGCTCGCCTGGCCATAGAGTCTGGCTGCGCATCAATCCCGGTTTTGGACATGGCCATAGCAAGAAGACCAATACCGGTGGCGAAAGCAGCAAGCACGGCATCTGGTTCGGGCAATTGCAGGAGGCCGTGGCGCTGACGCGGCAATATTCCCTGACGCTGGTCGGCCTGCATATGCATATCGGCTCCGGCGTCGATTATGGGCACCTGCAGCGCGTCTGCGGCGCGATGGTCGGTTTCTGTCGCGAGCTTGGTGTCGATATCGAGGCGATCTCGGCCGGCGGCGGTCTTTCCGTGCCCTACAGAGAGGGTGAGGAGGAGATCGATCCCGCTCATTATTTCTCGCTTTGGGATGCGGCACGACGCGAGATCGAAACGCATTTCGGCCATCCGATCCGGCTGGAGATCGAGCCGGGACGCTTCCTGACCGCGGATTCCGGCGTATTGCTTGCCGAGGTGAGGGCCGTTAAGATGATGGGCCGCAACCGCTTCGTGCTGGTCGATGCCGGTTTCAGCGATCTTGCCCGACCGGCCATGTATGGCAGCTATCACCACATTTCGGTGATCCCGGGCAAGACACCTCGCAATGCCGCGGGCGCAATCTTCCCGAGCGTCGTCGCAGGTCCCCTTTGCGAATCCGGCGACGTCTTCACGCAGACGGATTCCGGCACGGTCGAAACGCGCGATCTGCCCGAAACCCATGTCGGCGATTATCTCGTGTTCCACGGCGCCGGCGCCTATGGGGCGACGATGTCGTCGAACTACAACAGCCGCCTCTATGCACCTGAGGTCCTTGTCGACGACGAGACACATCGATTGATCCGCAGGCGCCAGACATTTGACGAACTGCTGGCGCTGGAAGGCAACTAAGCAACAGTATTCGAATCCAAGGTCGAAAAAGGGATCCCGGTTCGCGGAAGCGGGGCTTTTCCATGGTTGTGAAATGAATATAGTGATGGCGACCAAGCGTCGTGACGCCTGGTCGCCATCACACCGTCACCGGCCGCAAGGCGCGAAAGTTCTGCACCGATATGCTGGCCTGGCTTGATCAGAAGACCGAAATCGTCGAACACGCCGATCACTCGTCACGATATTTCGAGCCTGCGCACGCCGCCTATTATAGCGGCAGGCCGGGCCAACCGCTGAAGCTCATGCTGCAGGCGCGCAGCGATTTCCTGTCGATCTGGCGCCGCGCGGATTACCGGGAGCATGTGGCGGAGTTCAAGCTTCTCGGCCGTCAGCTCATCATCGTCAATTCGCCGGATGCCATCCGCTATGTCGTTGCCAAACGGCACGAGAATTTCGAGCGCAAGACGCCGCAAATGCGCCGCGCGCTGGAACATCTGCTGGGCGACGGGCTGTTCATTTCGGACAAGGAGACCTGGAAGCAACGCCGGCCGCTGGTTTCCGACATCGTGCACAAGAACCGCGTGCCGGCCTTTGGCGCGATCATGCAGACCACGGCAAGCGAGCTCGCCGACCGTTGGCAAAGCCTCGGGGAGGGCGCGGAAGTCAACGCCTTGTTCGAGATGGCAGGGCTGACGGCCGAAATCATTTCCCGCAGCGTCTTCGGCAATGATCTCGGCGAGGAAAGCGCCAATGCCGTCACCGAAGGCTTTGCAAGCTATCAGTCCCTGGTCGATTCCATCAATCTCGGCTATTTCCTCGGCTTCGACGATGGGTTGCCGATCATCAAGACGCCGAGCTTGCGCCGGTCGGTCAAGCGCATTCACCGCATCATCGACCAGGTGATCGAAGATCATCTGGCCGGCAAGGGGGATAACAGCTCGATGGTCGAGCTTTTGATCCGCCGCCAGCAGCGCAATCCCGAGCTGAAGCTCGATGTCGTGGCGCTGCGAAACGAGGCGGCGACAATCTTCATGGCAGGCCACGAGACCACCGCGGCGACCTTGACCTGGGCCTGGTATCTGCTCGCCGGCGCGCCCTGGGTCGAGGCGGCGGTTCACGCGGAAATAGAGGCTGTCTGCGGCGACCGCGTGCCGTCGATTGAAGACGTTGCCAAGCTCGACTGGTGCCGGGCCGTTATCGAGGAGACGTTGAGGCTCTATCCGCCGGTACCGATTTTGGCGCGACAGGCCGCCGAAGCTGATGAGATCGGCCATGTGAAGGTGCGCAAGGCAGCGCTCGTCCTAATCGTGCCATGGATACTGCATCGCACGGATTCACTTTTTCCCGAACCGCATCGGTTTCATCCCGAGCGCTTCCTGGGGGAAGCGCGCCCGACCCCCTACAGCTACATTCCTTTCGCAGCAGGCCCTCGCGTGTGTCCAGGTTTGCAGTTCGGCCTCACCGAGGCAATCCTTTGTCTGGCAATCCTCGCCCAACGCTTTCGTGTGCGTGTGAAGGATGGCCATAGTGTCCAGCCGCAATGCCGCCTGACGCTGCGTCCGCGCGGCGGCATGCCCGTTACGCTGCATAGGCGGCAGGAATGACGAGCGGTGACGGGACGGGTAGGAAAGCTGCCGCCAGCAAGCGCAAGGCCTGGACCTATGAGCCGCCGAAGGCTCCTTCGGTTGCGGATTTCCGGGCTGGCGGCGATCGGCGCGGGGCGTTCCTGTGCTACTGGCTTTATGAAAATATCGACAACGCCATCGATCTCTTCTTCTATTTCGCCTTCATGCTTCTGCCCGCCGCAGCCTGCTCCGCCCTCGGCGGCTGGCTCGGGCGGATTCTCGCGCCGCGTTCCCACAAAGGAGCTTATGCGCGCGCCGCGGCGAACCTGAAGATGATAAGACCCGAGCTTGGCGATGACGAGCTCAAGAGGCTTCTCGATGCCTATGCCGATTCGCAAGGCCGGCAGATGGCGGAATACTCCGTCGTGCCGAGGTTGGCGCGGCGCCATGCCCGCAAGATCGGTACGGAGGGAATGGTCGAGCGCTGCTCCGAAGGCCCCGTCATCTTCATCGCGCCGCATATCAGCAATTGGGAGGTGCTCTGGCATTGCCTTCTCGACATGGGGCTTGCGATCACCATGAACTACGATCCGCCCAAACGCCGCTCACGCCACTACATCGTCAATCGCCTGCGCAAGAGCGCCGGCCTCGGCATCCTGAAACCCGGCCGCAGCTTCGTGCGCCCGGCGCTTCGGATCCTGGAAAACGGCGGCAACTTGCTGATCTTTTGTGATGAAGGCTTCAATGGATACATTCGCGCACCCTTCTTTGGGCAGCCGGCGCATCTTGAAGGCAATTATGCTCTCGTCGCGCGCATGGCGCGGAAGACGAATGCGCTAATATATCCGGTGTTCATGGTGCGGGAAAATGGATCACGTTTTGTGTTGCGGGTGCTGGAGCCGTTTAGATTGCATGAAAGAGACACTACCGAAGGGTGGGATATTGAGGACGTAGAACGCTTGAACGCGGTGATCGAGCCGATGGTGCGGGAGCATCCGGAGCAATGGTATTTCGTGGATAATCGACCACAATAAGGAACCGAGATAATATCTTTACTTGCGATGGGCGGCAGATTGATAGGGCCATCCTGGCCTGTTTTGGAAAGCCAATCAGCGATTGAGGTCGTGGGTTGTATTCTTTGGCTTAGTGGGTTGAAGCGTGATTACGCCTAAGCTAATTATCGGCGGGAAGATTGAGTGTAGTGTCTAGATGAGTTCTGCTTTATTTTCGTCGCAGGACGATTTTTCAGCCGTGGCATGTCTCGGGGGCATAAGCACCACGATGTCTATTTAATCATAAATTAAAGCGAAAATGGATTTTAAATGACGATATTGGTTTCCGGAGGGGCCGGGTTTATTGGCGGAAACTTCGTCATTGAATGGCTTGATCGGCATGACGAGAAGGTCATCAATCTCGACAAGCTGACCTACGCCGGCAATCTGGGGACGTTGAGAGGATTGAAGGGCGACAATCGACACGTGTTCGTGCGGGGCGATATCGGCGACCGCGATCTGATGAGCGATTTACTATCGCTTCACAAGCCGCGTGCGGTCATTAATTTCGCAGCCGAAAGTCATGTCGACCGATCCATTCACGGACCCGGCGATTTTATCCAGACGAATATCGTCGGCACCTTCAATTTGCTGGAATCGGTCCGCGGCTACTGGAGTGATTTGCCAGACGAGGAGAAGCGGGGCTTTCGCTTTCTTCACGTTTCGACCGACGAGGTCTATGGCACGTTGTCCAAGGACGATGCGCCGTTCAACGAGCTCAATCGCTATGAGCCGAACAGTCCCTATTCCGCCAGCAAGGCGGCCTCGGATCATCTGGTTCGCGCCTGGCACCACACCTATGGGCTGCCGGTGTTGACGACGAATTGCAGCAATAATTACGGCCCGTACCATTTTCCCGAAAAGCTGATCCCGCTGGTGATCCTGAACGCTCTCTCGGGCAAAAGCCTTCCCATCTATGGCGACGGCCAGCAAATCCGGGACTGGCTTTATGTCAGGGATCATTGCAGTGCCATCCGGCGCGTGCTGGAAGCCGGTAGGGTCGGCGAGACCTATAATGTCGGCGGCTGGAACGAGAAGCCCAATCTCGATGTCGTCCACACCATCTGCGCGATCCTCGATGAGCTGCGGCCGAAGGCGGATGGTGGCCGCTACAGCGATCAGATCGTCTTCGTGAAGGATCGGCCCGGCCACGATCGTCGTTACGCGATCGATGCGCGCAAACTCGAGCGCGAGCTCGGCTGGAAACCGCAGGAGACGTTCGAGACCGGCATTCGCAAGACGATCGAGTGGTATCTCGGAAACCAGGACTGGGTGGGCAACGTTACGAGTGGCGCCTATCGCGAATGGGTCGATAGGCAATATGAGGTGCAGCTGTGAGCAGGATTCTGGTCACGGGCGCCAACGGGCAGGTGGGTTTCGAGCTGCAGCGCTCGCTTGCGACTTTGGGTAATGTGATGGCCCTAACCCGTGCTGAAATGGATCTTGTCAGTGAGGCAAGTATCCTTGCGGCCCTTCAGGAACATAAGCCGCATGTCATCGTCAATCCGGCTGCTTATACGGCGGTAGATCGCGCCGAAAGCGACGCAGAGCAGGCGATGGCGGTCAATGCCGCTGCGCCGGGGATCATGGCGCGCTGGGCGGCTGACAATGGCGCCTTGCTTGTGCATTACTCGACGGACTATGTGTTCGACGGCACCAAAGTAGCTCCTTATGTGGAAGGGGATACCATCAATCCGCAGTCCGTTTATGGCGAAAGCAAGTGGCGGGGGGAGGAGGCCGTGCGCGCCGCTGGTGCCGCTCATGTGATCCTGCGGACGAGCTGGGTCTATGGCCATCACGGCAGCAATTTCCTGAAGACCATCCTTCGGCTGGCGCAGGAGCGGGACACGCTGAATGTCGTTGCCGATCAGGTGGGAGCGCCGACATCGGCAGCTCTTATTGCTGATGTCACGCGCGCCGTCCTAGAGCGCATGGTTGGTTCGGGAGCACCAGAAGATTTCTCGGGATCTTACCATTTGACTGCACAGGGCAGCACGTCGTGGCATGGTTATGCGGCGCATATCCTTCGCGAGGCGTTGGCCGGAAACTTCAAGCTTGCGCTTTCCCGTGAAGCGCTCAAGCCCATTTGGACCGCGGAATATCCGGCTCCCGCGAAGCGTCCGGCCAACTCAAGGCTGGATTGCGCAAAGCTTATGCAGCGCTTCGGAATTACCCTGCCGGCATGGCAGGAGGGTGTCAGCGACGTTGTAGCAAGGTTGCGGCCCGCAGCGAATTGACGACCGAGAGATATTGTAGCGGCTCGGGTCATGATCGATGGGCCGGGTAGATGTGGACCGAAGGAAACGAGACGCTGAATCCATGAAGAAAGCACGCAAAGGCATCATACTTGCAGGCGGGTCGGGAACGCGCCTTTATCCGGTGACGCTCGCAGTCAGCAAGCAGCTCCTGCCGATCTACGACAAGCCGATGATCTACTACCCGCTGACGACCCTGATGCTGGCTGGTATCCGTGAGATCCTCATCATCTCGACACCGCAGGATACGCCCCGTTTCGAGCAATTGCTCGGTGATGGCAGTCAATGGGGGATCGAGCTCAGCTATGCGGTTCAACCGAGCCCGGATGGTCTCGCACAGGCGTTCCTGATTGGCGAGGGATTCCTGGATGGTGCCCCGTCCGCCCTGGTGCTGGGGGACAATATCTTCTACGGACATGATTTTACCCGGCTCCTTCACGAGGCGAGTGACAAGGAAACCGGAGCCACCGTTTTTGCCTATCACGTGCAGGACCCAGATCGATACGGTGTCGTTGAGTTCGATGAGAAGGGGCGGGCCATCAGCCTGGAGGAAAAGCCCAAGCTGCCGAAGAGCAATTATGCCGTCACCGGCCTTTATTTTTATGATGAAAGTGTCGTCGAGGTCGCGAAATCTATCCGCCCTTCGCCGCGCGGGGAGTTGGAAATAACCGATGTCAACGTTCATTATCTGAAAGCTGGACAGCTAGATGTGCAGACCATGGGGCGCGGCTATGCTTGGCTTGATACCGGGACGCACGAATCCATGCTGGAGGCGAGCCAATACATTGCGACCATCGAAAACCGGCAGGGCCTGAAGGTCGCCTGCCCGGAGGAGATTGCCTATCGCAGCGGCTGGATCGACGCGTCTAAGGTCGAGGCGCTGGCGCTCCCGCTTAAGAAGAATGCGTACGGGCAATATCTTCTGGGAATCCTGCGTGAACAGATATTCTAGCCAAGCCGTAGTGGCTGTCATGCCACTTGCCACCGAATGTTATCAATAGAAGCAGGAAGAAGAATGAAAGCGATCGATACCGCCATTCCGGACGTCAAGATCATCGAGCCCACGGTGTTTGCCGACGATCGCGGCTTCTTCTTTGAAAGCTTCAGCAAGGTGAAGTTCGAGACGGCGATAGGGCGATCCGCCGATTTCTTGCAGGACAATCACAGCCGATCCGGAAAGGGTGTTCTGCGCGGGCTGCATTACCAGCTGCCGCCGCATACGCAGGCCAAGCTCGTGCGGGTCGTGGTCGGCGAAGTCTATGACGTCGCCGTCGACATCAGGAAATCTTCGCCGACATTCGGGCAATGGGTCGGCGTGCTCTTATCAGAAGAAAATAAGCGCCAGCTTTGGATCCCGGAAGGATTTGCTCACGGCTTCCTGACGCTGAGCGACCATGTGGAATTCCTCTATAAGACCACCGATTACTATGCGCCCGAAAGCGATCGCGGCATTCGCTGGGATGATCCGCAAATTGGCATCGACTGGAGATCTGCGGATATCCTGGCGCTCTCCCCAAAGGATCAGCGCCAGCCTCTGCTCGCCGATGCAGACACCTTCGAGTAAAGCATTTTGTAATAATTTTCAGTTTTGAAACATGAGTCCTCAAGCTTAGCCCAAGGCTTGTCTTCCTTAGCAACGCACTGCTTTACGATGTTACTGTATGGCCTACCGCCAAAATAGCAGTTGTGAGTCCCCGCCTCAGGCTTCAGCCACTCCTTAAACAACGCTGGTCCAGCCTCCAATGAACCCTGATGGGTGGTCAACGCCTCAATTTACTCTAGGTGTGTAGTCCCTGAGTGTGATGGTGCATTATTGATCCTGAGTCGTCAGGAAGAGGATGCATTATGGGAAGTGTTCTTCACGGCAGCGCCCGTACGACGCCGCGTCTTCGAGCCGAACTCCAAGCGTCGCAAGAAAGCACCCGCTCCCTTGCCGCCCGCTACGGCCTGAACCCGAAGACGGTGGCCAAGTGGCGCAAGCGGACGAAGACGACCGATGCACCGATGGGGCCTAAGGTTTCCAAGAGCACGGTGTTGACGCCAGCCGAGGAAGCCATCGTCGTGGCTTTCCGGCAAAAGACGCTGCTGCCACTGGATGACGTGCTGGGCTGCTTGCGAGATACCATCACCAATCTCAGTCGCAGCGCATTGCACCGCTGCCTGCGGCGCCATGGTATATCCCGGCTGCCGGTCGAGGAGACCAAGGAGCGGCGTAAGCGGTTCAAAAGCTACGAGATCGGTTACGTCCATATTGACAGTTGCGAGCTGCGCCATGCCGATGGAAAGCTGGTCATGTTCCTTGCCATCGACCGGGTTTCGAAGTTTACCCATGTTGAGTTCCACGACTGCGCTGGAAAGATGGAAGGCGCAGCTTTCCTGCGCAACGTCGTCGAGGTTTTCCCGTATAAGATCCATACCGTGCTGACCGACAACGGCATGGCCTTCGCCGACCTCCCCAAAAACCGCACAGGTCCCAGCCGCCGCTTCCTCGGCCCGCACATCTTCGATCGTGTCTGCATCGCCAACGGCATCGAGCATAGGCTAACCAAACCCTACCATCCTTGGACGAATGGTCAGGCCGAGCGGATGAACCGCACCATCAAGGACGCCACCGTCAAGGTCTACCACTACGACGATCTGCAAAGCCTGAAAGCCCATGTCCTGGCCTTCGTCACCGCCTATAACTTCGCCAAGCACCTCAAGGCATTGCGATGGCGAACACCATTCCAGGCGATCTGCGACGCCTGGACAAAAGACCCGTCAATGTTCAAAATCAATCCGCACCACCTTATTCCGGGACCGCACACCTAGGCCGCTCTCGATCTGTTTTACGACCACTGCAAAATCGTCCGGCTGCGTATTGCGGCTGGCGAAGAGAGTGGTTTCGCGCTTATGGAACTCCGGATCGGAGAAGGTAGTGCGCTCGATAAGCTTGCCCACCCTCGACGCCGCGGATGATGGCTGGATATCCTTCCGCAATGCCAAAGGCACCGACGCGTTCGCTGCGGCTATAGGCGCTGGAAACTTGAACAATGGTGATGGGCCCGACATTCTCACCTGATTGTCTTGGCTCATGCACGAAGAATGCCGCGTGCACCTGCGAGTAGCCGGCTGGTGCCATTAAATCATCCGCGAACTCACCCCCTTATCAGCAAGGCGATCGATATTGCCGCTGGACGGAGTGACTTACGAATATCTAGCTGCCTTTCGGCATCCGTTTTTTATCCATAGAAAACAAGTAAGCAATCATCCCTCAAATGTTTATGTGGATAAGCAATCGATGGAACGTCGTGGCTCTCAATCAAGGGCGGCGTAAAGCGGCAGTCGATTGTAGCTGAGGATGTGTAAAAAATCAGGCGGCTCATTTGGCTGATTTCTCCAAGAGGGTGCGAAATCAGCCGTTATATTCCAAGATCAATTTCCCCATAAAATTGTGATTTTGTCATCCTATAAGTTCACGCGCAAGCCGGATGGCTCGGTGCTGGCGATGAATGTGATCGAGGAGATCCATCGCAAGTTGCCCAACACGCATCTCGTCATGCATGGTTCCTCCTCGGTTCCCGAGGAATTGCAGGAGATCATCAACAGGTATGGTGGTCAGATGAAGCCGACCTGGGGCGTGCCGGTCGAAGAGATCCAGCGCGGCATCAAGAACGGCGTGCGCAAGATCAACATCGACACCGACGGCCGTATGGCGATGACGGGCCAGATCCGCCGGGTACTGCAGGAGGATCCGAGCGAGTTCGACCCCCGCAAATATATGAAGCCGGCCATGGCTGCCCTGACGAAGCTCTGCAAGGAGCGCTTCGAGCAGTTCGGAACGGCCGGACACGCCTCGCGCATCCAGCCGTTGACCGTCACCGAGATGGCAAGGCGCTACAAGTCCGGCTCACTCGATCCGGTTTTCTCTTAAAGCCTAAGCGATCAGCGTGCCGCCGGGCTTGCTGCCCGGCGCACGCTTTCTTTACTCAAGGTCTGACCGTGGAACTTCGACAGCGAGGCAGCGACATCGTTGATCTCGTTCGCCAGCCGCTGCGCATCCCAGTGCAGGGCGGCCGCGGCAATTGCACCGATTTCGCGCAAGCCCTGGATCGTCAGCAGACCCTCGATCGCCATGGTCGTGCGGCGAAAGACGATATCGGAGAGATGCACGACCATCTCCTGCCGCGCGATCCAATCGATTTCCAGCGCGCTATGACGCTGCGCGCCGCTGATGCGCTGGCTGTCGCTATAGGCTGAGGGATGGGCGAGGATTGCTGCGGCCGTCGTGCCGTATCGGCCGAGTAGCTCATCCGCTCTACTTGCCTCCACCCCGGTCTTTACGGCAATGGATCGCATCCAGCTCGCACGCTCATTGGAGTTGACCGGGAAATTCCGGCCGCCGCCGATGGCAAGCTGCTCGGTGGATGTCTTGCGGCTGCGCTGAAGGCGCGCCAGCACGGTATCGGCCACCTCCTCGGCAAAACCTCGGAACGTGGTCCATTTGCCGCCGACCAGCGAAATGATCGGGAAGGGGCGGCCGGCCTGCGGCTCGAACACGGGTGCGGAATGATCGCGGCTGATCAGGCCCGGCGACGAGGCGTCCGAAGCGGGTAGAGGACGGATGCCGCTATAGCTATAGGTCACCTGGTCGCGGTCGAAGCGGAGGCTCGGCAGAAGCGAGCGTACGCTATCAAGGAAATAGTCGATCTCGGGTTCCTCGCAGCGCACATTGTCGGGATCGTCGCAAGGGATGTCGGTCGATCCCACAAGTGCCTGTCCGAGATAACCATAGACGAGGCAGATGCGGCCGTCATCGGCTTCGAAATAGATCATATGGCCGTTCAGGCTGCGCACAAGCTCCGGATGATCGAGCAGGATATGCGATCCCTTGGTGCCGCCGATCAGATGGGCCGGTGCGCCGAGAGCGGCATTGACGTGATCGATCCAGGGGCCTGCGGCATTGACGACGAGCTTCGGCCTGACCGAGAAGGCATGGCCGTCCGAGCGCTGGAAGGTCAGCAGGCCATCGGCGGCTGAAACAAGTCTTGTCGCATTTGCTGCCAGCGAGCCCTTGTTCGCTTCCATCCCGTCATTGATCAACTCATAAACCAGCCGTTCCGGCCTGCTGATCTTGGCGTCGTAATAGATGCCGCCCGCCACGATCTCGGGCGTCACATGCGGCATTTCCTTGAGCGCGCGGCCCTTCAGCAGAAACCTATGGCGCGGCATGACGCGGCTGCGCGAACCGAAGAAGTCGTAGAGCGCAAGCCCAATCTTGATGAGAACTGCGCCGCGGCTGCGCGGAGCGGTCGTCGAGCCCGTCAGCGTGCGAAGAGCGGCCCATATGCCGCGCGTCCAGGAAAAGATCGGCACGAAAGTCGGCAGCGCTTCGACGCAATGCGGCGCATTCTTCAATAAAAGGTTCCGCTCGAGCGCTGACTGGGCCACCAGCCGGAATTCGCCGGTTTCGAGATATTTGAGGCCGCCATGGATCAGCCGCGAAGGTGCGGCGCTCGTCCCCGAGCCGAAATCTGATTTATCGACGATCAGGCAATTGACGCCCTGCACCGAGAGATCACGAAACAGACCGGCGCCGTTGACGCCTGCGCCAAGAATGACGACATCGACATCTCCGTCTTGCAGTTGCGAGAGGCGTTGTTTCAGATCGGCGGCCATATCGGTCATAACATCATCGTCCTGCTGAGCTGCCGCGATAGAACCCGTCCGTGCGGCGCATTTCGGTCTAGTCTTGGGAGTGTTGGGTTGCGAGGTTGCCGATCCGCGGCCAGAGCGGCGTCATTGCTTCTGCAATGTCGCGGAAGAGGTCGTAGCGGATGCGATAGTCGGCGCTGCGGGCGGGATCCGGATGATAGGTCCTGGCGATCTTGCCGACATCGCGCGGATCGCTCTGCGGGTTGGCGTAGACACCGATACCGACGCCGGCGCAAAGCGCCGCACCCCAGGCGGCGGCTTCATCGGTTTCGGTCACGGTAACTGGCATGCCGAATATATCGGCAAACATCTGCACGACGATCGGGTTGCGCGACACGCCGCCCGTCAATCTCGCCTGATCAAAGGAAAAACCGTCACTTAAGGCATCGACGTGAATCTTGTGGTTGAAGGCGATGCCTTCGAGAACCGCCCGCAGCATGTCGCCGCGATCGTGCCAGCCACCAAGCCCGAAAAAGGCGGCGCTTGCGTCGGCGCCATAGGGTGAGCCGAACAGATAGGGGTGGAATAGTGCGCTCGACGGCCGGTTGAACGCCGCCGCGATCTCGGGAGCCAGCAAGGCATGGATCGACTGGCCCGCAGTCTCGGCGCTTGCAATTTCACTGGCGCAGAGCTTGTCCAGGAACCACTCATAATTCGCCGATGATGCCGGAGAGATCGACATATTGTTCCATTGGCCCGGCGCAATGGCGTTGCGGCAGAACCAGCGGCGATCGACGCGCGGCTCCGAGGAAAGCGTTTCGTTGATCGAATAGGTGCCGGCGATGACCGCAACGACGCCGCTAGCGTAGCCGCCGGCCCCGAGCGCGGAGGCGGTGACATCGTGCAGGCCGGCAACAACAGGCGTTCCTTCGGCAAGGCCCGTGCGCTTCGCAACGGCTTCGGTCACGTATCCGACGATCTCATCGGATCGCGAAGCAGGCGGCAGAGCAGCCACCATCTCACTGAGACCGAAGAGCTTCAGCGCGTCCGGCGAATAATCCTGCGTCGAAACATCGGTGAAGGATGTGCTGGCCTCGGTCCGGTCGGTGCCTTCAATGCCAGTCAGGCAGAAGCGCAGCCAGTCCTTGCAGCTGAGGATATGGCCGATTTGCGCGAAACGCTCCGGCTCATTGGCCTTGATCCAGGCAAGCAGCGCCGATGGTGCCGAGACGTGCGGCAGCTGGCCCGTGAGCGCCAGGGCTTGATCGGCAAGCGGGCTTTTCAGCCATTGTTCGACGATCGATCCGGCTCGGCTGTCGAGCGAGAGAATGGCGCGTCCGAGCGGCTTCTTCGCCTTGTCGAGCAGATAGATGCCGTCGCCATGGGCGGTGGCGGCAATCGCCTGAATGTCGCTGGCGGGACGATTACTGAGCCTGATCGCCTCGGCAATGGCATCGGCCGTCCGGGTCCAGAGCTCGTCCATGTCGCGCTCGACATGGCGGGCTTTCGGCATGAACTGGGTTACGCGGCGGCGCGCGACGGCAAGCGGCGTACCGTCGACGTCGAAGATGACGGCTTTGGTGACGGTCAAGCCGCTGTCAATTCCGAGCAAACTCGGCATTCTCGATACTCCTGATCGTGAACTATTCCTGCGCCGACCGCATAGGCCTGGCCGTCAGGACCGATCCTTGTCGCCTTTGGCGACGACCACATTGATATTCTTGTTGCGCATGCCCTCCAGATGCGCGGCAGGCGTCTTGTCGTCGACGATCACGACATCGAATTCGCTTAAACGCGCGAAACTATGCAGTGCCCGCCGCTCGAATTTGGTGTGATCCATCATCAGGATGCGCTTGGCGGCGCTGTCGAACATCGCGCGCTTGATGTCGACGATTTCGGGTGATTGATGGAAGACGACGTCGTCGATGATGGCCGACATCGAGATGAAGGCGACATCGGCCCGCAGGCGATTGATTTCGTTGATCGTCATGCGGCCCATGAAGGCGTTGCACCAGTTATAGTATTGCCCGCCGAGCGCCAGAAGCGTCACGTCGTGCATCTCCTTCAGCGCATTCATCAGTGTCAGCGAATTGGTGATCGCCGTCAGCGGCACCTTGGCAGGCAGCAGCGAAGCCATCTGCAGGACAGTGGTGGAATCGTCGAGGAAGATCGCCTGGCCGGGCTCGATGAACTGCATTGCGGCAGCCGCGATCATCTTCTTTTCGCTCGCCTGCCGATTGGCACGGTAGACGTCGCTTGATTCGATCAGGCTGGTGGCGGCGGCCGAGACGATGCCACGCGTCTTTCGAAACAGCCCACGGCTGACCAGCTCGTCGACGTCGCGATGAGCCGTCATCAGGCTGATGCCGAAACGATCGGTCAGGTCCTCTATGCGCATGGAGCCTTCCGCCATGACGGCTTCGGCGATCATCTGGCGCCTCGCGATCTGACGGGAATGCCGGCTGTCGCTCGGAAGTTCATCTTGCAGGAATGATACGGGGCTTGTCTTGTCTGTCACGTCGGCCTCTAGCGCTGAGCCTTGCGGATGTTCCCTTGCCGCAGCGAATGCCATGCTATGGGAAAAGGCATAAAAAGCAATTCGCTACTAGCAGTTCTGCAAGTTCTGCCTGATGTTTAGGCAGAGTGTCGCCGATGGCGGTCAAAGGGTGGGAGCGCCGGCTTCCGGCGCTCCCGATCGCATTATTCAGACAGAACGAAAGGTGCCGTGTACTTGTCGACATTGTCCTTGGTGATCAGGATGCAGTCGAAGAGCTGCTTTTCGCTCTTGGCACCGGTCTTGCCGGTCTTGATGAAGCTGTCGGCCTGCTTCACGGCTTCTGCCGAGAAGGTGGCGACCGGCTGCAGGACGGTGTACTGCAGTTCACCAGCCTTGATGGCGGCAACAGCATCCGGCGAGCCGTCAAAGCCGCCGACCTTGATGTTGGCGAGCTTGCCGGCTTCCTTGAGGGCGGCAATCGCGCCGAGCGCCATTTCGTCATTGCCGGAGATCACGCCAATGATATCCGGATGCGCCTGCAGCATGGACTGCATCTTGTTGTGGCCCTGGGTGCGGTCCCAGTTGGCGACTTCCTTGGCAACCTTCTTCAGGTCGGGATACTGGGTCAGAACGGTTTCATAGCCATTCGACCGGGTGGCGGCATTGTTGTCCGAGGGAGCACCGAAGAGTTCGGCATAATTACCCTTGTCGCCAACGGCTTCGACCCACTGCTGAGCGCCGATAGCGGCACCCTGGGCGTTGTTGGAGACGAGCTGAGCCTTGGCGAGGCCTTCCTGGTTGATTTCAGCGTTGACCAGGAAAACCGGGATACCGGCGGCAACGGCCTTCTTGACGGCACCTACGGAGCCGTCGGCATTGGCGGGATCGAGAATGATGGCGACCGACTTGTTGGTGATCGCCGTATCGATCAGGTTGCTCTCGGTGTTGGTATCGCCCTTGTGGGCGCCAACTGTTGCCGTATAGCCGAGCTTTTCAGCGGTCGCCTTGGCGACATTGCCTTCCGTCAACCAGTAGGGGTTGGACGGATCGTTGACGATGACAGTGATCTGGCCGGCAGCCCATGCCGCACCCGTCAGAAGCGGCGCCACGGCAACCGCTGCCATGACGGTACGCAAAGCTTTTTTGAACATTAGTCTCTCTCCCTTTTGATGAGCTCAGTGGTGCCGGCGAACCGGCGGTTCTTTCCCCGACCGGCATTCCTCACCGGTCGGTGACAAGTTCGCGTAGGCGTCAGCTGGACTTGGTGCGACGTCCGTACTGGATGCTGTTCATGAGCACGGCGAGCACGATGACCGCGCCGGTAAAGACCGTCTGCCAGTATGCCGACACGCCGATGATGACGAGGCCGTCGGACAGGAAGCCGATGACGAAAGCGCCGAGCATGGTGCCGCGCACCGTGCCACGGCCACCGGTCAAGGCGGCGCCGCCGATGACGACGGCGGCGATCGCCGTCAGCTCGTAGGTAGTGCCGGCGGTTGGGCCGGCTGATGTCAGCTGCGAGGAAAGCACCAGGCCGGCAATGGCGGCACAGACGCCAGACAGAACATAGACGATGATCTTGACGCGCTTGACCGGAACGCCGGAAAGATCGGCAGCGCGCTCGTTGCCGCCGGAGGCGTAGAGCCAACGGCCGAAGGCGGTGCGGCTGAGAACGAGACCGCAGATGATCGCAAGAACGGCAAGCACGATGACGCCGATCGGGATGCCGGCGAGACGATTGAAGCCAAGCCAGTCGAAGCCGGTATTGCCGAGTTCGGGCCGGCCGCCGAGATTGTTGTAGGTAAGGCCATTGGTCATCAGCAATGCGATGCCGCGGGCGACATAGAGCACGCCGAGTGAGGCGACGAAAGCCGGGACGCGCAAGTAAGCGATGAGCACGCCGTTGACGGCGCCGACCACAGCGCCAAGCGCGCAGGTCAGCACGACCACGGCCCAGACCGGCGGATAGAGAATGACGCCGAAGCTCGAAAGCGTGACGCCCTGCATGAGGAAGCCGGCAATACAGCCGGCAAGGCCGAGCGTCGAGCCGACCGAAAGGTCGATGCCGCCGTTGAGGATAACAAGCAGCATGCCGATGGCAAGGATGCCGAAGATCGCGACATGCGAGGCCATCGTCAGGAAATTGCCGAGCGAGAAGTAATAGGGCGACAGGAAGGAGAAGACCGCAATGATGACGATCAGCGCGAAGAAGGCGCGCCCTTCCAGGACCAGCCGCACGAGATTGAAGTTCCGCCGCTGTCCGTTCGAAATTGGTTTCTTTTCTGTGATGTTCGTGACTGACATAATCAGTGCTCCATGAATGCGGCTAGTGCGCGACCACTGCTTCGCCGGAGGCGGCCATGATCTTCTCTTTGGTGACGTCGGGCCCGAATTCGGCAGAAATCTTGCCGCGGTGCATGACGATGATGCGGTGGGCAATGCTCAGGCATTCGGCGACTTCCGACGTCGAATAGATCACTGCGAGACCCTCCTTGGCGCGTTCGGCGAGTAGCTTGAAGACTTCGGCCTTCGCGCCGATATCGATGCCGCGGCTCGGCTCGTCGAGCAGGATCACTCTCGGCTGCGTCGCCAGCATCTTGCCGATGACGACCTTCTGCTGATTGCCGCCGGACAGCGAGCCGATTGCGGCCTCGCCGCCATCGGTCTTGATGTGCACCTTGCGGATCGAGTCGTTCACCAGCGACCGCTCACGGCCGCCCGAGGTGAACAGACCCTTGGTGAAGGCGCCGATGCTGGCGAGCGACAGGTTCGAGCCGACAGTCATCGTCTGTACCAAGCCGTCGCGCTGCCGGTCTTCCGGCACCAGGACCAGGCCTTGCGCGATGCGGCCGGCGATGCTGAGGCCGCCGACGTCGGTATTGTGGAGCAGCACACGGCCGCTGCTCGATCGCAGGCGTCCCGCCACGCATTCGAGCAGCTCGGTGCGCCCGGCACCCATCAGCCCGTAGATGCAGACGATCTCGCCGGCACGAACTGCAAGCGACATGCGATCCACGGCGTTGTATGCAGCTCCCGAAGGCCCAGGCACGGTAAGATTGTCGATCGTCACCGCCACGTTGCCTATTTTATGGCCGGTCGGCGGGCTGCCGAGGTCGAAATTGTCGCCGACCATGTTGCGCACGATCCATTCGAGATCGATGTCCTTGCGCTCGGCATAGGCCGTCATATTGCCGTCGCGCAGCACGACGGCGTGATGGGTGATCTGCAGCGCTTCTTCCAGGTGATGCGAGATATAGACGATCGAGACGCCGCGGTTCGTCAGGTCGCGAATGACCTTAAAGAGGACTTCGACTTCGCTGGCGCTCAATGCCGAGGTCGGTTCGTCCATGATCAGGATGCGGGAATTGACCGATAGCGCGCGCGCGATCTCGACGATCTGCTGCTGGCCGAGACGCAGGTCCTCGACCGGTGTGAGCGGATCGATATTTTCTTCCAGCTCCTCCATCAGGGCGCGGGTCTGGCGCTCTTCCTCGGCAAAATCGACCACGCCGCCCTTCATGATCTCACGACCCATGAAAATGTTGTCGCGGACGCTGAGATTGGGCGCCAGGCTCAATTCCTGGTGGATGATGGAAATGCCGCAGGCGCGCGCATGCGTCGACGAGGCAAAGCTGATCGGGTGGCCATCGAGGATGATGTCTCCCGAGGTCGGCTGGATGACGCCGGACAGGATCTTCATCAGCGTCGACTTGCCGGCGCCGTTTTCGCCGAAGAGCGTGGTGACTTCACCGCGACGGATATCGAAATTCACGCCCTTCAGCGCATGGACGCTGCCATAGGATTTGGCGACGTTGCGGGCGGCGAGAACGACTTCGCCCGTGGTCACACCATTGTGCTGGACCTGGCTCATTTCACATCGACCTTTACCGGGGTGACGAGCCAGTTCTTCGGATTGATGAGCTTGAAAACGCCGACGACCGTTGCCGTCTTGCCCGTCAGCTTTTCGGGATCCATGCTGCCGAGGGTCGCCTTCTTCATCTCGTTGTTGATGGCGGAGCCGGCGTCCTGGTATTCGATCTGGTTGGTGAACTGGCCGAATTCGATCTTGCCTGTGGCATCGCGAAGATCGGTGCCGTTGATCGCCGGGCCTGTTTGTACCCGGATGGTGACACCGTCAGGCAAGCCGTCGGCCTTGAACTCGTTGAGATTGGCCTTGCGCTCGCCGAAAGTGCCGGTCAGCGAAACGGGGAGAACGGGTCCGGTGGTGGTGGCAACGCCGTATTTCGTGCCGGCGGCCTTCTTGTCGGCCAGAACGGCATTGGCAAGCGTCACGGCATCGACGGCGCGCTTTTCGACATCTGCCTGCACCTTGGGGAATTCCCCGGCACCATAGGCCTCAGGCTGGAAGCCCTGTTCGCGCACGTCGTGTGCGGAGCCGATCTTGACGACTTTGGTATCGGCCGCGATGGCGCCGATGACGATCACCACGGCGACGATGCCCGCCACGATTTTGAACTTGGAGCCTGCCGGTTTGGCAGTTGCGTATTGAGTCTGCGTATTCATGTTCAAACGACCTTCGGCATATCAGCCGGATTGCCTGATGGAGAGGGGAAGAAAGGTGCCGAGATCCGGTTAGCGGAAGCCCGGTTCCGGGTTTCGGGCCTGCAGGCGCTCTGTTCGGCTTACGCCGTCACCGGAATGGAAATTCAACATCAGGAGCCTCCTCAGCATGCGGGCGGCTGTCTCCTCCAGTCGCCCAATTCAGCGTCACAAACACCGCGTCTATGCGATAATTGTGATATAAGTATGTTAATAACTTCGTTTTATATGTTATAAATCCTCGAGCGTGTCAACCGCGATTTGGCGCGTCCCGCCTATCGCTTGTCTTCATGCGCGCCAATGTTTTCCTCCTGGATGACTCGCAACTTCCGCTTGGCGTGCGTCATTCAAGGCTTCTTGTGCTGGCGCCTACCAGATTATGTTTACGCAAAGAAATTTCTTTAAGTTACTGATTTATATAAGGCGTGACAGAAACGTTTCACAACGCCTCGATTAAAGTCTTGCTTTTGCCAGTCGCTCGCCCGTTTGCGAATTTCCTCCCCATCGTGGTTCTTTCCGTGGATGGTTGAGGAATTGACAGTATTCATTCTATATGAAAAAAATTACAAGGCCAGAAAAATTTTACTGCCACAGTGATATCTTTGTGTTATAAGATGCGCGTTGTTCGATGGATCGCTGTTGCGTCGGATTCGATTATTAGGAGTAATGAATGTGCAAGGTAGCCATTCACGGACGCCCCTGTGATCTTGGATGTGGCGGCGATGTCTGCGCGAGTTGGCAAAATTGCACTCGTGGCTGTGGGGAGGAATGAGATGTTCGTGATATATGCCAAAGCCCCCGTCGCAGGGCGCATGATGGTGGAGCCAACGCGCAATGCCTAAAGGTGACGGGATCATCATCGGCATCGATGCGGGTACTTCCGTTCTGAAGGCGGTTGCCTTCGAATTGTCCGGAAAGCAGATTGCTTCCGCATCAGCACGCAATCGCTACGCGACCGGGGAAGACGGTTCGGTCACGCAGTCGCTCGGCCAGACGTGGTCGGATTGCGTCAGCGCATTGCGCGGACTTGGCGAGAAGGTCGATAACCTTGCTGCCCGAACGGCAGCGATCGCGGTCACGGGGCAGGGCGACGGCACCTGGCTTGTCGGCTCCGGTAATGCTCCGGTCGATGATGCCTGGCTCTGGCTCGACGCGCGCGCCGCACCCACCGTGACGCGGCTGAGCGCCATGGCTGGCAACCGCGCCCGTTTCGAGGCGACCGGCACCGGTCTGAATACCTGCCAGCAGGGTGCGCAGCTCGCTCATATGGACCGCTTCATGCCGGAGCTTCTCGATCGGGCCGAGACAGCGCTACATTGCAAGGATTGGCTCTATCTCAATCTGACAGGGGTGCGGGCGACCGATCCGTCCGAGGCAAGCTTCACTTTCGGCAATTTCCGCAATCGCCAATATGATCCGGTCGCCATCGATGCGCTCGGCCTTGCCCGCCGGCGCTCGCTTCTGCCTGATATCCTCGATGGAACCGAGACGAGCCATCCGCTAACGGAGGCGGCCGCCCAGGCCGCCGGCCTGCTTGCCGGAACGCCGGTCTGCCTCGGCTATGTCGATATGGTCATGACCGCACTTGGCGCCGGCGTGCGCACCGGTGGGCAGAACGCCGCCTGCTCGACGATCGGGTCGACCGGCGTGCATATGCGCGCCAAGGCCGTATCGGACGTTCAGCTCAACGACGAGGGCACGGGATATGTCATCGCCTTGCCGATCCCCGGTATCGTTACGCAGGTCCAGACCAATATGGGCGCGACCATCAATATCGACTGGATCCTGCGGATAGCGGCCGATCTGATGTCCATGGGTGGCAGCCAGGTTTCCTATTCGGATCTCATTCCGCGCATCGATGCCTGGTTTGCCGAAGCGCGTCCGACGAACCTTCTCTATCACCCCTATATCTCCGAGGCGGGCGAGCGCGGTCCCTTCGTCAATGCGCATGCGCGTGCCGGCTTCACCGGGCTTTCGACGCGGCATGGCTTTGCCGACATGCTGAGGGCCGTGGTCGAGGGGCTGGGTATGGCGACGCGGGACTGTTACGCGGCAATGGGCGACATGCCCTCAGAACTGCGCATCACCGGCGGTGCTGCACGTTCACAGGCGCTGCGCGGCTCTCTATCCGCCGCCGTCCAGGCGCCGGTGCGCATTTCAGATCGGGAAGAGGCGGGTGCTGCCGGCGTTGCGATGATGGCAGCAGTCGCCATCGGCGCCTATCAGGACATGGACAGTTGCATCGCCGATTGGGTGACGCCGCTTCTCGGCGAAGCCGAGGCGCCGGATCCGGAAAATGTCGAGCGCTATGACCGCCTGTTCGACGCCTACAAGGACGTGCGGCAGGCGATCGCGCCGGCCTGGGACAAGCTGGCCGAGCGCTAGCCCCGTTGCTGGCCGGCGAGCGCGCCGCCATTGAAGATTGATTTGATGATGCCCCAAGGCATTCGAACCAGGGCATCCGAAGGAGCATGACATGATGGAACCGGAAATCTTTGATCTTTTCGTGATCGGCGGAGGCATCAATGGTGCCGGTATTGCCCGCGACGCCGCCGGCCGCGGTCTTTCGGTTGTCATGTGCGAGAAGGGCGATCTTGCCGAGGGAACTTCTTCGCGCTCCGGCAAGCTGGTGCATGGCGGCCTGCGCTATCTTGAATATTACGAATTCCGCCTGGTGCGCGAAGCCCTGATCGAACGCGAGGTGTTGCTGAACTCGGCAAGCCATATCATCTGGCCGATGCGCTTCGTGCTGCCGCACAGCCCGACGGATCGTCCGGCCTGGCTCGTTCGCCTCGGTCTGTTCCTCTACGATCATCTCGGTGGCCGCAAGAAGCTGCCGGGCACGCGCTCGCTCGACCTCCATCGCGACCCGGAAGGCGCTCCGATCCTCGATCAGTATTCCAAGGGGTTTGAATATTCCGACTGTTGGGTTGATGATGCCCGGCTCGTCGTTCTCAATGCTCTCGATGCTTCCGCCAAGGGTGCGAAAATCCTGACGCGCACGGCTTGTGTCAGCGCTCGTCGCGATCAGGGGAATTGGGTCGTCCAGACGCGCGACCAGCGCTCCGGCGAAGTGCGGACCGTTCGCGCCCGCGTGCTGGTGAATGCCGCAGGGCCATGGGTCAATGATATTATCGGCCGCGTCGTCGGGTCGAACAGCCAGCGCAGCGTCCGGCTCGTCAAGGGCAGCCACATCATTGTTCCGAAATTCTGGAGCGGCCAACAGGCCTATCTCGTCCAGAACCACGACAAGCGCGTCATCTTCATCAACCCTTATGAAGGCGACAAGGCGCTGATCGGCACGACCGACATTCCCTACGAAGGCAAGCCGGAAGAGGTGAAGGCCGAAGAGAAGGAAATCGATTATCTGATCACGGCGGTCAACCGCTACTTCAAGGAGAGGCTGCGCCGTTCCGACGTGCTTGAAAGCTTCTCCGGCGTCCGCCCGCTGTTCGATGACGGCAAGGGCAATCCATCAGCCGTGACGCGCGACTACGTCTTCGATCTCGATGAGACCGGCGGTGCGCCGCTGTTGAGCGTATTCGGCGGCAAGATCACGACATTCCGCAAGCTCTCGGAACACGCGATGCAGCGGCTTGCCAAGTTCTTCCCGAAGATGGGCGGCGACTGGACGCGGGGCGCCACGCTTCCGGGCGGCGAGATCCCGAATGCCGATTATGTCGCCTTCGCCGATACGCTGCGCGAGGCCTATCCCTGGATGCCGCGTGCGCTCGTCAATCACTACGGCCATCTCTATGGCGCTCGCACCAGGCAGATCGTTGGTCAAGCCTCGTCGCTGGCTGAGCTTGGCCGCCATTTCGGCGGCAATCTCTATGAGGCCGAAGTCCGCTATCTCGTCACTTCCGAATGGGCGCAGGCGGCCGAGGACGTGCTGATGCGCCGCACCAAGGAAGGTCTTCGCATGACGACGGAAGAGAGGGCGGCTTTCTCGGCGTGGTTCGACGCTGAGCTGGCGCTCGCCGCCTGAAGCAACAGATCTTGCCGGGAGAATATAGATGCCCTTGACGCTTTCACTCAATACCAACCCGCTGGTAAACCGCTTTGCCGAGCCGGCCGATCTGATCGAAACGGTGGCGCGTGATCTGCGCATCCGCGATCTCCAGCTGACGCACGAGTTCATCAATCCGAGCTGGCCAGCGCCGGTCATCAGCCGGCTGACGCGGGACACGCAGGCAGCACTGAAGCACACCGGCGTTCGCGTAACGTCAGGCATGACCGGTCCCTACGGCCGTCTCAATCATTTCGGCCATCCCGACAAGGATGTTCGCCGCTATTATATCGACTGGTTCAAGACCTTTGCCGATATCACCGCCGATCTCGGCGGGCATTCGCTCGGCACGCAGTTCGCGATCTTCACCTACAAGGATTATGACGATCCGGCCCGGCGCGAGGAACTGATCCAGATAGCGATCGATTGCTGGGGCGAGGTGGCCGAGCATGCGCGTGCCGCCGGTCTTTCCTATCTATTCTGGGAGCCGATGAGCATTGGCCGCGAATTCGGCGAGACGATCGAGGCCTGCCTGTCCCTGCACGAAAGATTGACAAAGGCGCCGTTCGCCATTCCGATGTGGATGATGGCCGATATCGATCACGGCGATGTCACTTCGTCCAATCCCGACGATTATGATCCCTATGCCTGGGCGCGTGCCGTGCCGAAGGTGTCTCCGATCATCCACATCAAGCAGAGCCTGATGGACAAGGGTGGGCATCGCCCCTTTACGGCGGAATTCAATGCCAAGGGTCGCATCCAGCCGGAACCGCTCTTGACGGCGTTTGCCGAAGGCGGCGCCAAGGACAACGAGATCTGCCTGGAATTGTCGTTCAAGGAGCGCGAGCCCAACGATCGTCAGGTCATCTCGCAGATTGCAGAAAGTGTCGCCTTCTGGGCGCCTCATATCGACACGGGTGCTGGCGACTTGCATATCTAGCCGCTGGATTGGCCGAGTCTCGATTCCATGTGAGCCTCACCTTTGCGACAGTGGGGCGAACCGGGCGTCACGGTCAGATATAAGCAGGCGAGGGGCCATGCGTAACGAAATGAAAGGGGACGGTCGATGACGGATGCGGACGATTCGCTCGCCGTGCGGGCGGCCTGGTTGCACTATGCCGGCGGACTGACGCAGTCTGAAGTGGCAAAGCGTCTCGGCGTTCCCTCGGTGAAGGCGCACCGGCTGATCGCGCGTGCGGTCGCCGAAGGCGTCGTCAAGGTGACGATCGATGGCGATATCGTCGAATGCGTCGAGCTCGAAACGGAGCTCGCGGCGCGCTTCGGCCTGCAATATTGCGAGGTTGCGCCCGATCTCGGCGAGGAAGGTTTCGAGTTTCGCGCGCTCGGGCAGGCGGGCGCCGGTTTTCTGCGGCGCGAGATCGAGAGCGGCAACAACAAGGTCATCGGCCTCGGCCACGGGCGAACGCTCTCTTCGGCGGTTCATCACATGGCGCGCGTCAGCGCCAAGGATCTGCGTTTCGTCTCGCTGCTTGGCGGCCTGACGAGGAATTATGCCGCCAACCCCTATGACGTGATGCATCGCATCGCCGAAAAAACCGGCATGCAGTCGCATGTGATGCCGGTGCCTTTCTTCGCCAACACGCGGGAAGATCGCGACGTGCTGCTTGCCCAGCGCGGCGTCAAGGAAGTCTTCGATCTCGCAAACGGCGCCGATCTCAAGCTCGTCGGTCTCGGCACGGTCGATACGGACGCGCAGCTCGTTTTGTCCGGCATGGTCGAGCCGAAGGAGATCAGGGAGATTACCGCCGCCGGCGGCGTCGGCGAAATTCTTGGTCATTTCTTCGATGCCGATGGCAACATTCTCGAGACGACGCTGACGGCACGCACGCTGTCTGCCTCCCTGCCGCGCACCGAGAACGAACGGCTGGTAGCGCTTTCCGGCGGATTGCCCAAGGTCGAGGCCATTCGCGCCGTCCTCAAGAGCCGCTGTCTTTACGGGCTGATTACGGATGAGAAAACGGCGAAAGCGCTGCTGCAAGCATAAGCCTGTTGCCATCTATGTGAAAACATAAAATCATCTCAATGTAACAATAGAAATGTTGAATTGTGAGATTTTGGTGTTATATTTTCTCTGGCTCCATGTCGGGCTGATAGCCGGAGAGCAAGGTGAAACGGGAAGAGCGTCAGCAATCGATCATCAATCTGCTTGTGGAGCATAAGACCGTCGATCTCGACGATCTGGCCGACCGCTTCACCGTATCAAAGATGACGATCCATCGCGATCTCGACGATCTCGAGCAGGCCGGCGTGTTGCGCAAGGTGCGCGGCGGTGCGACCATCGATGCCGGCACGCAATTCGAAAGCGATTTCCGTTTCCGCGAGCGGCAAGGCCATGATGAAAAGCTCGCCATGGCGCGTTCAGCGCTCGAGCTGGTCGAGCCCGGCATGACCGTCATGATCAATGACGGTTCGATGGCGGCGGTTCTGGGCGAAATGCTGCTGCAGAAGCGGCCGCTGACGCTGATCACCAACAATGCCGCGATCATAGACCGCATGAAGAACGAAAGCGGCATCACGCTGATCGCGCTTGGCGGTGTCTATTCCGCCAAATTCAACGCCTTTCTCGGTGTCGTGACCGAGGAGGCATTGTCGCGGCTGAGGGCCGATATCGCCTTCCTGTCGACACCCGCCGTTTCCGGCAGGCTTGCCTATCACATGGACGATAACGTCGTGCGCACGAAGCGGGCGATGATCGCGTCCGCCGCCAAGTCCTGCCTGCTGGTCAACCACAGTCGCATCGGGCACACGGCCCTGCATGTGATGGCCGATCTTACCGATTTCGACGCCGTGATTACCGATCACGCGCCCGATGACGCCATTCTCGAGCAATTCCGCCGGGACGGTGTCACCCTCACCATTGCCTCGAACCAGGATATGACATGACAGACAAACCTCGCTATTGGATTGGCACGAGCTGGAAAATGAACAAGACGCTGGCGGAAGCACGCGCCTTTGCCGAGGCTTTGCATGCTGCCGATGCCCTGCGCGATGCCCGCATTCAGCGCTTCATCATCCCACCGTTTACCGCGGTGCGCGAGGTCAAGTCGATCCTGTCGGAAAGCTCTGTCAAGGTCGGGGCTCAGAACATGCACTGGGCGGACCAAGGTGCTTGGACGGGCGAGATTTCGCCGCTGATGCTGAAGGATTGCAATCTCGATATCGTCGAGCTCGGTCATTCGGAGCGCCGCGAACATTTCGGCGAGACCAATGAGACCGTCGGATTGAAGACCGAGGCGGCAGTCCGTCACGGCCTGATCCCGCTCATCTGCATCGGCGAAACGCTGCAAGATCGTGAAAGCGGCCGCGCAACCGAGATCCTGAGCGAGCAGGTCGTCGGCGCGCTATCGAAGCTTTCCGAGGGCCAGAAGCAGGCTGAAATCCTGCTGGCCTATGAGCCGGTCTGGGCGATCGGCGAAAAGGGAATTCCGGCCGAGCCCTCCTATGCCGATGCACGCCAGGCCGAGATCATTGCCGTTGCGCAAAAGGTGCTCGGTCGAAAAATTCCGTGCCTCTACGGCGGATCGGTCAATCCGCAAAACTGCGAAGAACTCATATCCTGCCCGAATGTAGACGGGCTCTTTATCGGCCGCTCCGCCTGGAACGTCGAAGGCTATCTCGACATCCTTGCCAAGTGCGCCGCCAAACTCTGAGGAGACATATCATGAAGCTTGCTATTGCTGGAGACAGCGCCGGCGAGGGTCTGGCCAAGGTTCTCGCCGACCACCTGAAGGACCGTTTCGAGGTGAGCGAAGTATCGCGCACTGAGGAAGGGGCTGATCCGTTCTACGCCAATCTCGCCGACCGCGTCGCCTCCGGCGTCATCGATGGCACCTATGACAAGGCGATCCTTGTCTGCGGCACCGGCATCGGCGTCTGCATCTCGGCCAACAAGGTGCCGGGCATCCGTGCGGCGCTGACCCATGACACCTATTCGGCGGAGCGCGCCGCGCTGTCGAACAACGCCCAGATCATCACCATGGGCGCTCGCGTCATCGGCACCGAACTTGCCAAGGCCATCGCCGACGCCTTCCTGGCGCAGACCTTCGACGAGAACGGCCGTTCGGCCGACAACGTCAAGGCCATGAATGAGGTCGATGCGAAATACAACGCCCGTTAAGCCCTGTCTCCCAAGACGCCAACAAGCCGGGCCGATCGTTTCGATCGGCCCGGCTTGTCTGTTTTAAAACGAGGCTCAGCGCGCCTGCTATCCAAGGCTGCCTGGCGCGCGGTGTATTACTTTTGATGTCTTCGCCGAATTTGGGCGCTTTCCTGGCGATCGACCAACCCGAGGCCCCCGGCTTCGCAACCTGCCGGCTGACGGTGGTGTAATCGCGTCCCACACGGCTTAACGGCCTGCCAACCATTGTTTGAATTCGACATTCGTGTCGGTCTGGATTGCGCCGACGCCGGCCGTGACAAGCGTTCCCCAGATGCTTTCAGGATCCTTGAGCGCATGACTATCGTTGAAATCGAGATTGTGGGAGACGTCGAGTGTGTTGATCCACAGCCTGATGTTCTGGCGTTCCAGTTCTTCGCGGCCCGCGGCAAGATCGGCGACGTCGGTAAACTTGACTTCGATCATCGGCGCGCGCAGCGGCTCGATCAACCGCAGGTCGTCCGCAAACTTGCCAGGTCTCGCGGGAAACATCGGCATATGCGGGATAGAGCCGAACCAATCGGCGTCGAGAACCGAAAATCTGGCGCTTTCCGGGTCGATATCGGATTTGATGATGACGTGGTCCTCGGCGCCAAGGCGTCGAACGGCGGCAATGACCAGCGGCAATTCACGCGGAAACTTCGTGTCGATATTGACGAAGACGCGCCCGCGCGCTTCTTCAAGAGCTTCTTCGAGCGTCGGCACACGCTCATCGGTCAGGAGAGCGGTTTCTCCACCGGCGCCAGCGCGCAGCCGCGTGTCGCGGACCGTTGCGAAGCTGCTTGCGCCAACGATGCCCTTGCCTGACGTGGTGCGGTCCAGTGTCTTGTCGTGAATGACGACGAGATGCCCATCGGCCGTTGCTTGCGTGTCGATTTCGACGAATTCGACGCCGAGTTCGGCAGCGGCGCGGATTGATGCCAGCGAATTTTCCGGGGCTGCTGACCAAAGGCCGCGATGAGCGATCGTCAAAATGTCCGGATTGGTGCGGGACAGGAGATCATAGATATCGGCAAGGCGAGGCGAGGCGGCGGTCTGGCTATGCATGGAAATGGCTTTCGTGATCGTTCTGACGGGATGCGCCGCTCGATGTCCGTCGCAGAATGCAGACGCCATTGGCTGCGCGCCGACGCAATGCCATTGGCACCGGTCGCCTGCTGGCTATTAATACACATAAAGTGTAATATTTATGACAGGCAGCCTTGAATATGCCGGATGCGGCGCGCGGATAGGAGAGGCAAAGGGTCGGAACGCAGTCATGACAGCATTTGAGAAATCCCCGCTGGCGAGCGAAAACGAACGCCTCATCCTTGATATCGTGCGCCGACATGAACCGATCCCGCGCGCCACCATAACGGCCCAAACCAATCTGACGCAGCAATCAGTGCATCGCCTGGTCGAAACCTTGATGGCGCGGGGTCTGCTCCGCGCCGGTGCGCCCCTCAAGGGAGCGCGCGGCCAGCCGAGCCCGACAATCGAACTGGCAAGGCAAGCCGCTTACTCGATCGGCATTTCCGTCAATACCGATGCCGTAACGCTGTCGGTTGCCGATTTCGGCTGCGATATCATTGGTCAGGAGACCTTTAAGGGAGTGCCGGTTGATCGCAAGGCAACGCTGGCGGCCCTAGCGCAAGAACTTGATTTTCTTTTGAATGAACAAACACTATCGCGCGATAGTCTTGTCGGGCTGGGCTTTGCCATGTCCGGTTTTTTTGTCGGTGACAATCGCCATTTCAATGCGCCCGAGCCGTTGCGGGACTGGTCGCTGATCGATCTACAGCCGGAGCTTGAGGATGCGTTCGGATTGCCGGTGTGGCTGGAAAACAATGCGACGACCGGCGCCATCGGCGAAAGCCTGCGTGGCGTCGGGCGCTGGTGCCAGACCTTCGCCTATCTGTCCTTCAACTACGGATTTGGCGGCGGTCTTGTCCTCGAGGGCAGGCCTTATCTCGGTTTCCACGGCAATGCGGGGGAATTCAGCGTCATCTATAATCCGGACGAAGCGCCACGACGACCGGCGCTGCAATATCTTATCCGCATATTGCGCGAGAACGGTATCGAGATAGGCTCCATCGAGGAACTGAAGCAAGATTTCGATCCTTCCTGGCCGGGCGTGGAGAGTTGGCTCTCCGAAACCATGCCGATGCTTGACCGCTTGATTGCTACGCTTGCCGGGGTGCTCGATCCGCAGGCGATCGTCTTCGGCGGCCAGCTCCCGCTAAGGCTCGGGCAGATGATCATCGATCGCATGAATGTGCCCTCCCAGCGCCCGCATCGTTATGGTGTCGCACCGCTCGGGCCACGGCTGGTTCTCAGTGAGACGAAAGGCGATGCCAGCGCGATCGGGGCCGCCCTGCTTCCGTTGAAGTTCCGGTATTTCCTGTGACGTCCGCCCGAACCGCAACGCCTTCGTGGGACAAGGGGATTTCAGTTCCGCATCATCAATGCTTCAGCGCTGTGTCAGGGGGCGTTGTTAGAGCACGGCCGTATTCTGCTGGACGACCGCATTGGCGCGCAAGACTGCAATCATCGTTGGCAATGGCAAGCTCGAGCGCGATCTCTCAGGAATCGTGGACGACGCGCAATTCGTCATGCGCTTCAATGAGCCGAACCTCGCCGGGGGTATGAGCGGCGAGCGCACCGATATGATCATGCTGGCCGCGTCGAGCAAGGTCTTGTATCGGCGGCTGATCGATCCCGACTTCCTGGACAATGCAGCGCTGAAGGCAGCGAAGGTGCTGATGCTCGCTTATCATCCGAACATCATCCGCAAATATCATCCGCGCCCCAACATCTTTCAGCGCCTCCAGGGCAGGAGGACCGACTGGACGATGGAGGCGATCGAACGGATGGGCAGCGCCGGCAAGGAGATCCGCATCATGCCGCCGCAGACCTATATCGACGGCTGCAACGAACTCGGCATTGCCGGGCGTCGCATGCGTGAGGTCTTTCCGAGCACCGGCTTCCTCGGCATCGGTTATACGCTCGCGACCTTTCCGGTGTCCGAATGGGATGTCAAACTATGCGGCTTCGGTTGGGAAGGATGGAAGCGGCACGATTGGCAGAACGAGCGGGCCTGGGTCGAAAGCAAGATCGCCAACGGCCGCGTCACTTGGCTCACGTGAGCTATCCGATGTGATCGGCTTTGAGAGCTTCGCAGGCCCCCTTTCGCGATCACTACTCTCCCAACAAGCCACGCAGCTCCGGCAGCCGGTCGTTCACCAGCCAGCCATAATAATTCTCTTCCGGCAGCTTCTTGCCGCCTGAAGCATCCGCGGCCTGTCGCAAGGCAAGTGCGCGCCGCCGCGGCTGCCCGACATTATAGAGCGTTGCCGTCAGACCGGGATTGTCGGTGATGTCGAAACCCTGGGCGCGATAGGCATCGATCGCATCCCTGACGATCGCGGCGATATAGATCACGCTGCGATCGGGATCCATGATGTCACGGTAGATGGCCTGCGGATCGTCGACGGACAGTTTCGACAAGCCGCTGGTGGCATGCACGAGATCAGTGGCCTCGAGCGCGGTCAACGGGCTGATCTGGCCAAGGCCGAAGGTTTGGCCCGCGAAGAACGGCTGGAAGAAGGCGCGCTGGAACGTCATGTTTTCATAGGCGACGCCATCGATGACCTTGGCGCGAAAACTCTTGTCCCAGGTTTCGTCACGGCATTCCCAGAGTTCGGCGCTGCCGGTGAAGGCATCGCAATGGGCGAATTCCGGCCTCTTCAGGAAGGCCTGGACGGTCACCTCCTTATAGGCGAACTTGAAATCGGATTGCGAATAGGCAAGCGCCTTGACGTAATAGGACTTCACCCTGTTCACGATCGTGATGTTGTACGTATGTTCGCCGACAAGCGCGCCGACAATGTGGATGGGGTCGATCTGATAGGCCGTCGCGGCCTTCCTGATCGAAGCCACCAGGTCCTTGTCCTCGCGAAGCACGCCGACGATCTTCTGGTATTTTTCCTCATATGTCGTGTTGAACGCCTTCGCCCGCAGCACCGATGTGTTGGGTATAGGGGGCTGAAGATTGTTGCGATTGCCCTGGGGGACGCGCACGAGTTCAGACGCGAAGCAAATGTTCGTCAGTGCAAGGACAAAAAGGAAACCGAGTGCCGGGAAGGTCGACAGGCGTGTTCGCATTCGCAAAATGACTTTCAAATGTTCCCCGGCAGGACGACAATCTTCATACGCGATCGAGATGCGAAGGCAAGGGGCGGGCCAAGTTTATTCGGAAGAAGATTATTCGTATGATCGGCAGCGGAATTTATGATTTCTGGTTGTTACGAAGTTGACTGCGGATGAAAAAGATATGTCATTTCATGAGCATATCGCACTAGCAGAAGAGTATCGAGCGCGTTTATGATTTGTTTGTCCTAAACGCGAATCTCCGCCGGGGAGTGGTTAGCTGATAGTTCGGGAGGCCTTATGATTGATGATATTCTCGACCGGATGACGCTTGAGGAGCAGGTTTCGCTGCTGTCGGGCGCCGATTTCTGGACTACGGTGCCGGTTGAACGTCTCGGCGTTCCGAAGATCAAGGTCACGGATGGTCCGAACGGCGCGCGCGGTGCGGGCTCGCTTGTTGCCGGCGTCAATGCTGCCTGCTTTCCCGTCGCCATCGCGCTTGGCGCCACATGGGATCCGGCGCTCGTCCAGCGCATGGGCGCGGCACTCGCCGGTCAGGCCAAGAGCAAGGGCGCATCGGTGCTCTTGGCGCCGACGGTCAATGTCCACCGGTCCGGCCTGAATGGCCGTAATTTCGAATGCTATTCGGAAGATCCCGTGCTGACGGCCGAACTCGCTGTCGCCTATATCCAGGGCGTGCAGAGCCAGGGCATTGCCGCCACCATCAAGCATTTCGCGGGCAATGAATCCGAAATCGAGCGTCAGACGATGTCCTCGGATATCGACGAACGGGCGCTGCGCGAAATCTATCTGCCGCCGTTCGAACAGGCCGTGAAGAAAGCGGGAGTCATGGCGGTCATGTCTTCCTATAACAGGCTGAACGGTACCTATACCAGCGAGCATTCTTGGCTATTGACCAAGGTCCTGCGCGAGGAATGGGGTTTCGACGGCATCGTCATGTCCGATTGGTTCGGCTCGCATTCGACGGCGCCGACGGTCAATGCCGGACTTGATCTGGAAATGCCCGGCCCGACGCGTGACCGCGGCGAAAAGCTGGTGGCGGCTGTGCGCAACGGCGAGGTGAAGGCGGAGACGGTGCGCGAAGCTGCCAGCCGCATTCTGACGCTGCTCGAGCGCGTGGGTGCTTTCGAGAAGGCACCCGATTTGAGCGAGCAGGCGCTGGATCTGCCGGAAGACAGGGCTTTGATCCGTCAGCTCGGCGCCGAAGGCGCAGTCCTTTTGAAGAACGACGGCATTCTGCCTCTGCAGAAAGCAGGGCTCGGGCATGTGGCGGTTATCGGACCGAATGCAGCCGAAGTTCGTGTCATGGGTGGCGGCAGCGCCCAGATTGCCGCGCACTACAAAGTTAGTCCGCTGGAGGGCATCCGTGAGGCGCTGTCGAATGCCAACAGCATTCATTACGCGGCAGCCTGCCGCAACAATCGGCTGATCAACGTCTTTTCCGGTGAGATGCGGGTGGAGTATTTCAAGGGCCGCGATCTCGCCGGGCCGGCGATGGCCACCGAAACGGCGAGCAAGGGCGAGTTTTTCTGGTTCGAGCTGCCGTCTTCCGAACTTGATCCAAGCGATTTCTCCGCTCGCATGACAGTGTCCTACATTCCGGTGGAAAGCGGCGAGCATGTATTCGGCATGACCAATGCAGGCCTCGCCAGGCTCTATGTCGATGGCAAGCTCGTCGTGGACGGCTATGACGGCTGGTCTCGCGGCGACAACTATTTCGGCACGGCCAATGTCGAGCAGCGGCAGGCTATTCATCTTGAGGCCGGCCAGCGATACCAGATGACCGTCGAATATTGCTCCCCAGCGGCGAGCGAGGAGGGGATCAATCTGACGGCGGTCCGTTTCGGCGTCGAAAAGCCGCTCGGTGAGGCCGAGATGCTGGATGCCGTCGCAAAAGCCGAGAATGCCGATATCGTCCTGCTCTTTGTGGGTCGTGATGGCGAATGGGATACCGAAGGGCTCGATCTGCCTGACATGCGCCTGCCCGGCCGGCAGGAGGAGCTGATCGAGCGCGTAGCAACCGTCAACGCTAACGTTATCGTCGTGCTGCAGACGGGCGGCCCCATCGAAATGCCTTGGCTCGGTAAGGTCAGGGCCGTGTTGCAGATATGGTATCCTGGCCAGGAATTGGGGCACGCCGTCGCCGATGTGCTGTTCGGCGATGTCGAGCCCGGCGGCCGCTTGCCGCAGACCTTCCCGAAGCTTCTCTCGGACAATTGCGCCATGGTTGGGGATCCGCAGGTTTATCCCGGCAAGGACGGGCATGTGCGTTACGCCGAAGGCGTCTTCGTCGGCTATCGTCATCATGATAACAGCGGTATCGAACCCCTGTTTCCGTTCGGCTTCGGTCTCGGCTACACACGCTTTTCCTGGAGCAAGGCAAAGGCGTCGACGACGCAGATGGGCGCAGAGGGCGTCACGGTTACGATCGATGTCACCAATATCGGCGAGAGAACGGGCTCCGAACTCGTGCAGCTTTATGTGCGGCCCGTCGGTTCCAAGATCGAGCGTCCGGAAAAGGAGCTGCGCGCCTTTGCCAAGCTGCGACTGGCGCCGGGCGAAACGGGCACGGCTTCACTGGTCGTGCGGCCGCGTGATCTCAGCTATTTCGATGAGGGAACGAAGACCTTTCGCGCGGCAGCCGGCCGCTACGAACTTGTTGCTGCCGCCAATGCCGCCGACATCCGGTCCACTGTGGCGATCGAACTCGCAAGCGAATGGATCGGCGAGACTGACGACCGTTCGATTTGACGTTGCGGGAAGCGGCGGCGAGCGGGTTCGCGAATAGGCGTTGGGGCGCAATGATATGCGCCCCGGACGACCGGCCCGCATGCCATTGCGTCCGGAACATTCCTAGCGGCGACGCATGCGTTGCGGCGGAACGCGGCCGGAGAATGGTGATCCTTCGTCCTCGTCGGTGGCCGTCATTTGAAAGATCTGTGCGACGGGCTTCGGGCGGCCAAGGAAGAAGCCCTGTGCTTCGTCGCAGCCTTCGACGCGCAGGATTTCCAGCTGATGATCGGTTTCTACGCCCTCCGCCAGGACCGGAATCTCGAGGCTCTTGCCGAGTGTCAGCACGGCGCGCACGATCGCCTTTGCCTGGATGCTCCGGTCCACCTCGTTCATGAAGGACCGGTCGAGCTTGATCTTGTCGAAGGGGAATGAGCGCAGTGTGTCGAGCGACGAATATCCGGTTCCGAAATCATCGATGGCGATGGTTACGCCGAGCGCCCGGATCTGCCGAAGCACATGCAGCGTGCGGCTCTTGTCGGCGATGATGGTGGACTCGGTGATTTCCAATTCCAGCCGCTTCGGCGGCAGGCCGGTTTCAAGAAGGATCGAATGAACCAGCCGGGCAAGATCGGCATGGGCAAATTGTACCGGCGAGAGATTGACGGCGATCTTGTAGGGCTTGGCCCATGATGCGGCCTCCCTGCAGGCGGTTCGCAGCACCCATTCGCCGATGACGAGGATCGTGCCGCTCTCTTCCGCGATGGGAATGAATTCCGAGGGTGGTACAGCGCCGTGTTCGGGGTGGTGCCAGCGGGCCAGAACCTCATAGCCGCAGATCTCGCCGGTGCTGACCGAAGTCTGCACCTGATAATGCAGCTCGAGTTGATCCAGCTCGACGGCGCGGCGCAGATCCTGCGCCAGCATATGCCGGGCGCGCGCCGCCTCATCCATCCTGGACTCGTAGAAACAGACCGCGCGGCCGACATCAGCCTTGGCGCGATACATGGCGAGATCGGCATTGCTGACCAGGCGCTCTTGATCGATGCCGTCATCCGGATAGATGGCGACGCCGATGCTCGCGCCGGTCGCCGTCTCGAAATCATCGATGCGGATGGGTTCGAACAGGGTCTTTTCCAGGCGAGCCACGAAATCCAGGAGCTCGCTTTGGTTCTGGAACCGTTTGACTGCCGCGAACTCGTCGCCGCCGACGCGCGCGACGAACTCTCCATCCTTGACGAGACGCGCAAGCCGCCGTCCGATCGCCTTGAGAGCCTGATCACCGGCCTTATGGCCGCGCAGGTCGTTGATCTCCTTGAAGCGGTCGAGATCTATGCCGATCACCGCAAGTTTGACGCCGTCTTCCTTGGCATGCTGGATTTCGCCCCGAAGATAATCGGCGAAGCTGCCGCGATTGGGCAGGCCCGTCAGCAGGTCGTTCAGGGCCATATGCTGGAGTTTCAGGATGGATTCGCGCGAGGCGCGCTCATCGATCATGTAGCTTGCGATGCCCGTGCCGATAATGAGCAGCCCGCCGCCGGCAACCGCCACGGCCATGGCCTCCAGCGCATAGGAATCGCCAAGTCCGGCGCCGATTGCCAGTGGGGTCACCGATACGGCCGTCATTGCCGTAAAGTGAAGCGACACGACCGCGACGACGAAAAGGACGAGTGCGGCAAGCCCTGAAAAATGCCAGGGGCGGCGGATCGCTTGATGAAGGGCCAGCACGGCGAAGATCACCGAAAGCACGACGGAGCCGACGACATAGCCCTCATTCCACTCGACAATGCCATCGACGTGATAGGCCATCATGCCGGTGTAATGCATGGCCGTAATCGCAAGGCCGACGATGGCGCCTCCCAATTCCGGCGCTATCCGCGGCAGGCCGGAGAGGGTGATCGTGAAACCGAAGGCGCAGCCGATCGCGGCCAGGAGAAGGGAGGCCATGGTGAGGATTGGATCGAAGGTAACCGGCGCCCCGACCTCATAGGCCAGCATGGCGATGAAATGCGTGCACCAGATCGAGGATCCTGCTGCCACCGCCGTCAGGAAAATCCATCCGCCGCGTTGAACATCGCGCGTCTTTCCCGCCTGCCGCAACAGGCCGAACGTGATCCATCCGCCGCTGACGCAGACAAATGCCGCAAGAAGAACAAGCCACAGATTATGCTCCGTGAAGATGCAGGAAATAACGCGCACGCAAAAGATCCCAACTATGGTCAATGGGGTGAGGGCACCCTCAACCAGGGCATCACCTGAAATCAATGGCACTGCTTTCACGGGTAAATACTGAAAATCGGGTAAAGATACTTTGAGCTAAACGGCGGTCGGTATGCTGCCTCACGCACGGTCCTGGCCGCGATTCCGGTGTTGGTTGCACTAAATTTTTACAGAGCCACCGATTGCGTCGCGTGGCCGCGTCATTCTTGGGAAAATGAGGCTTTTATTTTCATTCACCCGCTCGATGGCTTCATAACTATAAACTTGGTTTTTGGTAAATTTTCCGTGGAAGCGACAATATAAAATATTGGCATTGCTTTTATCGGAATTTCAATATTTCCGCGCGATAATACCAATTAGTATATTTGAAAATAGTAATACCTAAAATCAACGAATGTTTGAGGGTGCAACTTGTATAATAGAGAGCTTTCTCGGTGAGAAAATCCTGGAGCCGTCCGCGTTCGTTCGATGCGTTGCATAAGCTTTTGCGAAAATTACTCGCGGAGAGGTCGGGCAACTTTGGGATAACGACTGCCCTGATCGCTGTTCCGCTAATCGCGGCAGGCGGCCTGGCGCTTGATGTCACCAATGCCATGCTCGTCAGGACGGAATTGCAAAATGCCGCGGATGCAGCCGCGGTCGGTGCAATCGCAGATTCATCCCCGGCCGTCGCGGCTGCCATGGCTATGACGCAGGACGGCACCGTCACTATCGGTCAGGATGATGCCAACAAGCTCTTTCTAGGTCAGGCGTCCGGCGATCTTCCGAACACGCCTGTGACCGTCAATGTCGCGGTGACACGCACGGGAAACATCGTCTCGTCGATTGTCAGCTTCTCGGCCAATGTGCCGACCACGCTCAGCCAGATTATCGGGAAGACGTCCATTCCCGTGAGCGGTTCCGCATCCGCGCAGTATCAGACGGCGACCTTCATGGACTTCTATATGTTGCTGGACAACACGCCTTCCATGGGGATCGGTGCTACCATGACCGATATTCAGACAATGGTGGCAAACACGTCAGACAAATGCGCCTTTGCCTGCCACGATCAAAATAACCCCAACAATTACTACAATCTTGCAAGTCGGCTTGGCGTCAAGACCCGCATTGCTGTCGTCGGGCAGGCGACACAGTCGCTTACGGATACTGCTAAGACGAACCGGGTAACACCCGATCAGTACAGGATGGCCGTCTATACATTCGGTTCTGACACGACGAAAATTGGCTTGACCAACGTATCAGCGCTGTCATCCGATATGGCGCAGGTTAAAAATGCGACTGGTGCCGTGGACCTGATGAGTGTCCGAGGACAAGGCGACAACAACGACCAGGATACGAGTTTCGATACCATGCTGACGCAACTCGCGCCGATCATCGGCACCGGCGGCAGCGGAAAAACCAGCTCCGATCGTCAGAAGGTCCTCTTCCTTGTCACTGACGGCGTCGGTGACAGCTATAAGCCCAACACCTGCACCAAGCCGACCACGGGCGGGCGTTGCCAGGAGCCGCTCGCCACTGCCTTCTGCCAGCCCCTGAAGAACCAGAATATCAAGATCGCCATCCTTTACACGACCTATTTTCCCCTGCCGACAAACGGCTGGTACAATCAATGGATCGCGCCCTTCCAATCGCAGATCGGGACGAACCTGCAGAGCTGCGCCTCGCCTGGGCTCTACTTCGAAGTCAGTCCGACGCAGGGCATTTCCGACGCCATGAATGCCTTGTTCCTGAAGGTCATTCGCACGCCGCGCATTACAAGCTGACGGCAGGGGCGCGCAATCGCCAGCGACCTCAAGGAGACCTAGGCCAAGGTAAGCGACTTGAGCAGGCCCACGATTTTTTGACGCGTCCTTGCATCCTTGATCTTTGCAAAAGCGCGATTGAGTTCCAGGCCTTCCTCCGATGAAAGGAACCTGACGAGGTCGTTCTTGAGAGCATGCGCCTCATTGGGCGAAGCTTGGTCGTCCAGCGTGGGATTGTCGAAGAAATGCGAGATCGGAACGCCGAGGCTCTCCGCCACGCGCTGCAAACGACTTGCACCGACGCGGTTGGTGCCTTTCTCATATTTCTGAACTTGCTGGAACGTCAGATCCAGCTTTTCAGCCAATCCCGATTGGCTCATGCCTAGCAAGCGTCGTTGCGCGCGGATGCGCTTGCCAACTTCTACATCGATGGGACTGGGCAGCTTTCTTTTCGGGCTATCTTGCACTGGTTCCTCATGGTTTGAGCGTGAAACCGCCCATCAAACCTGGGGGAGCCGATGGACGGAGGCCGCCTATGACTGCCGGGCGCCATGACAAACGGCAACGTCAATTCACCTCGATGGAGGCAGAACCATCCGTTTGGTGCGCATTCGGTATAATGCCTGCGCAATCTGACTATCCCCGAACGGTGCGGACGCTGAAAAGCGCTCCGCCTAGCCAGTGGGCGACTCGCGGCCGATATGCCGTACGGTGTCGATAAAGGCCCGCAGCTTAGGCGCCAGCTCGGCGCGGCGCGGGAAGTAAAGGAAAAGGCCAGCCTCGGTGACGGCATAGTCACCCAACAGCTGAATAAGCCTGCCGGATCCGATTTCCGGCTGCACCAGCGGCTCGAATACATAGGCGAGCCCCACGCCGGCCAATGCCAGTTCGATTGCCGAATGCGATTCCGTCACGATCGCCTGACCGCTCACCGTAACAGCGACATCCCGTCCATCCTCGACGAATTCCCATTGATAGAAGCCGCCGGAACGCATGAGCCGGTAGCCGATGCAATTGTGGCTGGAAAGGTCGGCGAGGGTGTTGGGGCGGCCGAAACGCGCGATGTAACCGGGGGAAGCGACGATGACTGATCGGAAAGGCGGGGTGAGGCGGACGGCCACCATGTCCTGCGCGATCATTTCGCCGATGCGTATGCCGGCATCGAAGCCCTCGGCGACGATGTCGGTCAGCCGTTCATCGGAGAAGATTTCAACTTCGACTTCCGGATAGCGTTCGGCCATGGCCGCTATCACGCGGGTGACCGCAAGCGGCAGGCAGACACGAGATGCATTGATGCGCAAGAGGCCGCTCGGCCTTCCCTTGACGGCCTTTATGCGCTCGATGCGCTCTTGGATGTCCTGCAGCGCCGGGGTGATGGTGCCGATCAGGCTCCTGCCTGCCTCGGTCAACGCCACGCTGCGCGTCGTACGCGCAAAAAGTGGCTGTCCGAGCCTTTCCTCCACCAGTCGCACGGCATGGCTGACGGCCGATGCGCTCATGCCCAATTCACTGGCGGCCGCGGCGAATCCGCCGCGGCGCGCGACGGTGGCGATAACAGGCAGATGTGTCAGCAGATCGCGATCCATTCATGCATCATATCGCATAATGCATGCAAATTAAATGATCTTATCGCATGACCAAAAAGCAGCGAACCTGGGCGCATCAAATCGCTTGCTGGCCCCCTCGATCGTCGAACGCGGGCCTGGCATATCAAAGAGGAGCATAGCGATGAGCATGGAGTTTTACGCGCTTGGCAACAGCGGCCTGAAGGTGACACGGCTTGCCCTCGGCACCATGACTTTCGGCACGGAATGGGGGTGGGGATCGGACAAGGCGGCAGCACGTGCCATCTTCAATGCCTATGTCGATGCCGGCGGCAACTTCTTCGATACGGCCGATGCCTATGCGGGCGGCACGTCGGAGACGTGGCTGGGCGAGTTCATCGCCGAACGCGGGCTGCGCGATGATGCGGTGATCGCGACCAAGTTCACCATGAACCTTACCGCTCGCACGCCGAACGCGGCCGGCAACGGCCGCAAGAACATCCTTCGGGCTGTCGAAGGCTCGTTGAAGCGGCTCAATACGGATCACATCGATCTCTATCTCATGCATTGCTGGGATCGCCTGACACCGCCGGAGGAGGTGATGCGCACCTTCGACGATCTCGTTCGCTCCGGTAAGGTACGGCATGTCGGCTTATCCGATGTGCCCGCCTGGTACGCCAGCCGCGCCCAGGCCGTTGCCGAACATCGCGGCTACGAGCCGATCTCGGCGCTGCAGCTCGAATATTCGCTGGCGGAGCGCAATATCGAGAACGAGTTCGTGCCATTCGGCACCCGCTATGGCGCGGGGATCATGTCCTGGAGCCCGCTGGCGAGCGGCCTCCTGAGCGGCAAATATCGCCCAAGCGGCGAGGGGGAGACCGCCGGCCGGCTCGAGACGGTGCGCGGCACCACCAATCCCGGTTTCCAGAAATTTACCGATCGTAACTGGGCCATCGTTGCCGAACTGGAGAAGGTGGCGGCGGAGCTCGGGCGCAGCATGGCGCAGGTGGCGGTCAACTGGGCGATGACGCAGCCCGGAATAGCCTCGATCATCGTCGGTGCCACCAAGCTGGCGCAATTGACCGACAATCTCGGCGCCTTGGACTTCACGATACCGTCCGAGTTGCGTCACCGTCTTGACGACGTCAGCGCCTTGCAGCCGACCTTTCCTTATTCGTTCTTCGGGCCAGAGGTCCAGGGCGGCCTGACCGGCGGTCAGACGGTCGGAGGCAAGCCCGCCGGTTATTATCCGGATCTGAAACTCTCCGGGCAATTTGCCGGCGTCAGCTAACTCCCTGGCAAACACCAGCAGCGCGCCGGCATTCGCCGGCGTGTTGCCGTGAAATACAACGGATGCCTTGTTTCCTCCGAGTTCTGCTGCTACAGACCGCGCCGTGGCTTCAAAGAGCCATGAAATCCGGTCGCAGCCCACCCGGTCAAAACAAGGGATCCTATACTATGAAGACTATCGTCATCTGCTCCGGCGGATTGGACTCCGTTTCGCTCGCGCATAAGATCGCAGCCGAACACCAGCTTATCGGCCTTGTCTCCTTCGACTACGGCCAACGGCATCGCAAGGAAGTGGACTTCGCCGCCGCTTGCGCAACGCGCCTCGGTGTCCCTCATGAGATCATCGACATCACCGCCATCGGCAAGCATCTCACCGGATCGGCGCTCACCGATGACGTCGACGTGCCGGACGGGCATTATGCCGAAGAAACCATGAAGGCGACGGTCGTACCGAACCGCAACGCCATCATGCTCGCGATCGCCTTCGGGCTGGCGGCTGCCCAGAAGGCGGATGCGGTAGCCGTTGCCGTTCATGGCGGCGACCACTTCATTTATCCGGATTGCCGGCCCGGTTTCATCGATGCATTCCAGCAGATGCAGAACCATGCGCTCGATGGCTATGCCAGCGTTTCCCTCTACGCGCCCTATGTGACTATCCCGAAAGCCGATATCGTCGCGGATGGCGCGAGCCATCGAACTCCTTTTGCCGAGACCTGGTCCTGTTACAAGGGCGGAGAACGCCACTGCGGCCGTTGTGGTACCTGCGTCGAGCGGCGCGAAGCCTTCCATATTGCCGGCATCGCAGATCCCACGGATTATGAAGACCCGGATTTCTGGGTGTCGGCAACATCGGGCTTTGTCGCCAAGGAGGTGAAGTGATGTTCCGCATCACAAAGGAGTTTCACTTCTCCGCCTCGCATCAGCTCTCGCATCTTCCCGACGACCATCAGTGCGCGCGCATGCATGGCCACAATTATATCGTCGTGGTTGAGCTTTCGGCCGACGAGCTCGATGGGAACGGCTTCGTGCGCGACTATCATGAACTGCAGCCGCTGAAGCGCTATATCGACGACGAATTCGACCATCGCCACCTCAACGATGTACTCGGCCACGATCGCGTCACCTCGGAATATCTGGCCAAGCATTTCTACGACTGGTGCAAGTCCCACCTGCCGGAGACATCGGCGGTGCGCGTCAGCGAGACGCCGAAGACCTGGGCGGAATACCGGCCATGAGCGAAGCGCGCATTCGCGTCAGCGAGATCTTCGGGCCGACGATCCAGGGGGAGGGTATCCTGATCGGCCTTCCGACGATCTTCGTGCGCACCGGCGGCTGCGACTACCGCTGTTCCTGGTGCGATACGCTGCACGCGGTCGACAATGACTATCGCGATCAGTGGCAGCCGATGTCGGTCGATGAAATCTGGTTGGAGGTGACGCGGCTTTCCGGCGGCAAGCCGCTGACGATATCGCTTTCGGGCGGCAATCCCGCAATCCAGCCTCTCGGTCCGCTGATCGCGCGCGGTCACGCCGAGGGCTATCGTTTCGCCTTGGAAACGCAAGGGAGCCTGGCGAAGGATTGGTTCGCCGAACTCGATGTGCTGGTGCTGAGCCCAAAGCCGCCATCGAGCGGCATGGCGACGGATTGGGCCGCATTCGACGACTGTCTGCGCATGGCTGCCCACAAGCCGCAGGTCGCGCTGAAGATCGTCGTGTTCGACGACGTCGATTACGCCTATGCGCGTGAGGCCGCATCGCGCTATCCTAACCTGCCCCTTTATCTGCAACCCGGCAATCACACGCCGCCACCGCCGCAAGCCGACGACGCCACCATCGATATCGATGGCATCGTCGAGCGCATGCGCTGGCTCGTCGACAAGGTCAGCAGCGACCGATGGTTCGAAGCGAGGGTGTTGCCGCAATTGCACGTGCTGATTTGGGGCAACAAGCGCGGCGTTTGAGCTCCACCCGGCCTCATGGTGCTCAAGAAGACCCTACAGGCGATCGGCGGCAGCAAGACGGAAGCGCCGAATATGCACCCACCAATCCACTTGCTGCTTCTATCGTCCGTGCAACAGCCGCTTAACTGGGGTTGGGCATTTGGCTGGGTGCATAGGGTGGCCAATCACCGGGCGGTGTCGGGCCGTTCGGCAGTTGCCGGCCATTGGATTGCTGCAGACTGTTCATGCAATCAATCCGATCCGATCCCATGTTGAAACCATGCTTGTCGCAAATCATGGAATACCAGCCCTGCAGATCTTGTGGCGTTGCATTTCTGCTTTGACAACCGGATACCGCCATCGCGGCAATCAGGCCCAATGTGACCGTCAAGCTTCTCACAAGCATGCTGGTCGTCTTCATCGACCCGTCATCAAGAAGAGCACGCATCTTTCCCTCTCCGTCCTGAATCGCCTCGTTAGCGTTGCCACCAGAAATTTAATTACTAATAATGAATGTAAATATTTGCTTGTAAAATTTCGCGCCTTGATAGCGTCATCGATAAACAATCAGCGAGGAATAACCAATATCCACACGGCGGTGGGCAGCCCCAACGAGGAGGTATCATGAAAAAACTGTTGATTGCATCGCTTGCAGCCATGATTGCATTGTCTGGAACAGCCTTCGCGCAAACGGCGGCCGACATGAACAAAAATCTGGATGGCCTGTTTGGCGAGCATCAAGCCTATGCCGACTTCTTCACCAAGCTGAAGTCTGCGATCGGTTCCGCCGACAAGGCGACTGTCGCCGGTCTCGTCTCCTACCCCTTCTCGGCGCGCATCAACGGCAAGGCGGTCAAGATCAAGGACGCGAAACATTTCACTACAGACTACGATCAGGTGATTACCGCCAAGGTGAAGGATGCGGTGGCGAAGCAGAAATACGAGACGCTGTTTGCCAACGCGCAAGGCGTCATGATCGGCGACGGCGAAATTTGGTTTGCCAAGGCCGGCAAGGACGTAAAGCATATGACTATGCAAATCACGGCGGTGAACGATTGAACTCGATCACTCCTGCAAGTCCTTAAAAAAGACCGGCAACAAAAGGCTGCCAGATGGCGGCCTATCTCTCTCCGCTCTCTCCCGCAAACGGCCCCGATTGTGCATCGGTTGTTTCGATCCACTCGTTTGTCCGCGGGAGGGAGCATCGTGGCTCAGGCAGGATTTGTCCGTGGTCTTAATAGAGGAATGACGGGTACGGTGGAATTCCCGATCACGACTTCTCGCCGCGAGCGCTGTCCTCGGGTGGCGTTGGCTCAAGCTCGGCATCGAACAGCTTCGACAATGTTTTCAGGATCTGCTGAACGCCGGGGTGATCGCAAGAATAATATCTGAATTGCGCCTGGCGGCGCACTTTCACGATACCGGAATGATGCAGCCGCGTCAGATGCTGGCTCAGCGCCGATTGCGATATTCCCAGCTTCTTGGCCAGGCTGTTCACATCCTCCTCGTGGCGGGACAGATGAATGCAAACCTCGAGACGTTTGGGATTGGAAAGCTGAGTGAGAAGATCTGCGTGGTAGATGAGGCGCTCATCTTCCGTGGTCTGATCTGAGTACATTGCGCGGCCGATCGTTGATAGTTAAACTGCAGAGCCCCCGGCATCGCACGATGATAAACGCAAAAATTGCAAAATTATGGTCTGAATTATTGCAAAAAACATTGCGCCTTCGCGGAGCAAACGGGCCTCCCATTCAGGCCGATCGCCACCGATCAGCCTCTCCACAACCGACAACTAGGGTCCTGTTGTAATTTGGGAATATGTTCCACCTTTCGTTTTGCAATTATTCTGTAACAAAATCGAACGAAATGCCTTGTTTTTGTCCGTCTTTTGACATCGCACTGCTAATTAAGCTGCTTATCTTCTGCTGCAACGAACAGGAGGTAACCATGATCCATAGGGACTTGACGATCGCCGAAGTTCTCAAAGATCCGCTGATCCGCCAGGTCATGCGCGCAGATCACATATCCGTTTCCCGGATGGCCGATCTGCTGCAGGATGCCGCCCGCAGGCAGGAGCTTGCCTTATCCGCCAACCTTGCGCCGATTGCGCATGCGACAGCGCGGTCGGTACCGCAGGTCGATTTGCGCTGATATCATCGTCTGCCGACGACAATCGCCACGTGATCGGCGATTGCCGTTATCTTCGCGTCTCCCCAGTCTTGGTTTCGCAACGCGTTGGATCTGGCGTCAAAGTGCGCCGCTCCGATTGAGCGAGATCGCATAGATGCTGGTCGTCGCCGTCATGAACAGTTTGTGCTTGCCACGGCCGCCGAAGCAAAGATTGGAGACCGTCTCCGGGACCAGGATCTTGCCCATGAGATGGCCGTCCGGCGCGATGCAATGTACGCCGTCGGCGGCCGAAGACCAGAGATTGCCGTCGCTGTCGAGGCGCATGCCATCGGCGCAGCCTGGTGAAATCGCGTGAAACACATCGCCACCGGACAGCCGCCAGCTTTCGCCGACATTGAAGACGCGAATGTGCTGCGGGTCGTTGCCATGCATGCGGCCGGTATCGGCGACATAGAGCTTTTTCTCGTCGGGGCTGAAGGCAAGTCCGTTCGGGCAGTTGAAATCCGTCAGGACGGCGGCGATCGCGCCGGAGGGATCGACACGATAGACATTGCAAGGCAATTCCTGCTCGCTTCTGTGCCCCTCATAGTCCGTCGCAATGCCATAATGCGGATCGCTGAACCAGATGGCACCGTCCGAGGCGACGATGACATCATTCGGCGAGTTCAGCCGCTTGCCCTGATAGCTGTCCGCAATGACGGTGATCGATCCGTCATATTCGGTGCGCGTCACGCGCCTGCCTCCATGTTCGCAGCTGACGAGCCGACCCTGACGGTCGCGTGTATGACCGTTCGAAAAATTCGAGGGTTCGCGGAAGACGCTGACGCCGACGCCCGGTACCCAGCGCATGATGCGATTGTTGGGAATATCGGAGAAGAGCAGGCAATTCAGATCTCCGAACCAGACCGGCCCTTCGACCCAATCGAACCCGGTGGCGATCTGCTTGACGGGAGCATTGCCGAGGATGAATTTCCCGAAGGCCGGATCGATGATCTCGAAGAACGACATTATGACAATACCTCCCATAAGGTTACATCTGGAGATCGATGTGTTATCGATAACATATTGAATTGAGTCCACAAGCGGGAGGATAGTTGCATGAGCCATGTTCTGGCGTCGAGTGTCTTGAGCGACGAAGGCGTGATGACGCTGTTGACGGCCGCCATCGCCGCGGCCACAGAGATGGGGCAGCCGCAATGTATCGTCATCGTCGATCAGTCCGGCGTGACGCTCGGCTCCTTCCGCATGCGCGGTTCACGCTTCCAATCGCTGAAAAGTGCGGCGGCCAAGGCACAGACCGCCGCCTCCATTGGAGCGCCAAGCCACTCCTTGCCGGAACATGCCAGGGTGCCGCTGGCGGTCGCGACTCATGGCGGGATGACCGGCTTGCGCGGTGGCTTGCCGATCCGCCTTGCAGGTGCGCTTGTCGGCGGCATCGGTGTCGGATCGGGTTCCGGCGAACAGGACGAACAGGTGGCACGCGTCGCCCTCAAGGCGATCGGCGCCGATCTCGACTAGCGGAAAGACGACATCCCTCGGATCTCGCCGATCCGAGGGATGTTGCACTCTCATAGACAATTAGGCGAAGACGATCTGTGCTTTCATCGCCTTGCTTCGATCCGAAGCGATCTCGAAGGCGCTGATCGCCTCGGCAAGCGGCAAGGTGTGCGTGATGAGTGGCCGCACGTCGATAAGGCGCTTGCGCATCAGATCGACGCCGACGGCAAACTCCTCATGGAAGCGGAAAGAGCCGCGCAGCTCCAGTTCCTTGGCGGTGATCGCCATCATCGGCAGGCTCATGTCACCGCCGAGACCGAGCTGCACGATGATCCCGCGCGGGCGAAGCGCTGCGATACCGCCGACCAGCGCGGCAGCGGCGCCCGAGCATTCATAAAGGACATCGAAGGTGCCCTTGTCGGCGGAGTAAGCGACAAGTGCCTCCGGCTCGTTCTTCGTATTGATGATCCTGTCGGCGCCAGCCTGCTTGGCGAGCGACAGGGTGAAATCCGAAAGATCGGTCGCCACGATCTCGGCAGCGCCCGCCCGGCGGGCAGCCAGGATCGAGAGCACGCCGATCGGACCGCAGCCGGTCACGAGAACGCGCTTGCCGAGCATCTCGCCTGCGCGTCGTGTGGCATGCAAGGTGACGGCCAGCGGTTCCGCCATCGCTGCCTCACCCGGCGTCAGGCCATCAGCCGGCACGCATTGGATGGCATCGGCGACGAGCGTCTCGCGAAATGCGCCCTGAATATGCGGAAAGGGCATGGCACTGCCATAAAAGCGCATGTTGAGGCATTGATTGGCCAACCCCTGCAGGCAATAGCGGCAGGTCCGGCAGGGGCGGGAAGGGGAGACGGCAACGAGCTGACCGACCTCAAGGCCTTGCACGCCGTCGCCGAGGGCGATGACTGTTGCGCTGACCTCATGCCCCAGGATCATCGGCTCCTTCAAGCGCACCGTGCCGAAGCCGCCGTGATGATAGTAATGCAGGTCGCTGCCGCAGACCCCGCCGGTCGCGAGCTTCAGCTTGACTTCTCCCGCACCTGGTTCCTCCTCCGGACGATCCTCGATCCGCACATCCTTGGCGGCGTGAGCAACGATGGCTTTCATCTTTTTCTCCTCAAAGAACGGGTGTCGGCAGAGCCTGGCCGGCGAAATGGGCGGCGAGATTGTCGCGCACCAGCTTGCCCATGGCCTTGCGCGTCTCCAGCGTGCCGGAGGCATGGTGAGGCTGCAGTAGCACGTTGTTCAATGCTAGGAAGCGCGGATTGAGCTTCGGCTCGCCTTCGAAGACGTCGAGCGCAGCCGATCCGAGCTTGCCAGCCTCCAGCGCGTCGAGCAGTGCTTCCTCGTCGATATTGGAGGCTCTGGATATGTTGATCAACATGCCTTCCGGGCCGAGCGCTTCGATCACCTCACGGCCGACAATATGCCGGGTTGCCGCTGAGGCGGCGAGCGTGACGAACAGGAAATCCGATTGTTTCGCGAGCTCGACCGGATCGGCCACGAAGGCCATGTCGGCTGCGTAGGATTTCGCCTCGACATCGGAATAGGCGATCTGCATGTCGAAGCCCTTCAGGCGCTTGGCGACTTCGAAGCCGATGCGGCCGAGACCGAGCACGCCGGCACGCCGTCCCCAGACGCGGCGCTTGAGGGGGTAAAGCCCCTTCTGCACCCAGCTGCCGTCGCGTACCCAGGTCTCGGCACCAATCATGCCGCGCGACAGGCAGAGCATCATGGCAACCCCCAGGTCCGCGACGTCGTTGGTCAGGACGTCGGGCGTATTGGTGACGCGAATGCCGCGCTCGCGGCAGGCTTGCAGGTCGACGGCGTCAAAGCCCACGCCATAGACCGAAATGACCTCCAGATTCGGGCAGGCCTCGATCATGGCCCGATTGGCGCCGAGCTCGCCGCGTGTGGCGATGGCCTTGATCGACGGCCCGACGTCGGTAAGCAGTTTCGCCTTGTCGTCGGCCTCGAAATAGCGATGCACCTGAAACGCCGCATCGAGCGGTTCTTGATCCCATTGCGGATAGGGGCCAATCTGCAGGATCGGTGGCTTGTCCATCTTTCATGTCCTCCCTTGACATCAAATGTTATCGATAACATAAACAAGGAAGACAGGCATTGTCGAGATAAAAACGGAGGAAACGATGTCTCTTGGTCTTTTCGATCTGAAAGGGCGGCGAGCCCTGGTGACGGGTTCTTCCCAGGGCATCGGGCTTGCGCTGGCGAAAGGTTTGGCGGCAGCGGGCGCGGAGCTGGTTCTCAACGGACGCGACAAGGATAAGCTCGCCAAGGCGGCTGAAAGCTTCGAGGGTAAGGTGCATCTGCTGGCATTCGATGCCACGGATCATGAGGCTGCGCGGCAGGCTGTCGATGCTTTCGAAGCGGAGACGGGCGCGATCGATATCCTCGTCAACAATGCCGGCATGCAGTTTCGCACGCCGCTCGAGGATTTTCCCGCCGACGCCTTCGAGCGGCTTCTGCGCACGAACATATCGAGCGTCTTCAATGTCGGTCAGGCCGTTGCGCGGCATATGATCAAGCGCGGCGCCGGAAAGATCATCAACATCGCAAGCGTGCAGACGGCGCTGGCGCGGCCATCGATCGCGCCCTATACGGCAACCAAGGGTGCGGTCGGCAATCTCACCAAGGGCATGGCGACGGATTGGGCCAGGTATGGGTTGCAATGTAATGCCATCGCGCCCGGTTATTTCGATACGCCATTGAATGCAGCGCTGGTTGCTGACGCCGATTTCTCCGCATGGCTCGAAAAGCGCACGCCCGCCGGCCGCTGGGGGCATGTCGAAGAACTGGTCGGCGCATGCATCTTCCTGGCGTCCGACGCTTCCTCCTTTGTCAACGGTCATGTGCTCTATGTCGATGGCGGTATCACAGCCTCGCTCTGACGGCGCTGAGCTGCGCCGCTTCGTCGTCATGGGCGTCAGCGGCTGCGGCAAGTCGTCGGTCGGTTCGGCGATCGCGGCGCGCATTGGCGGCATCTATGTCGATGGTGATGATCTTCATCCACCGGCCAACGTTGCCAGGATGAGTGCCGGCATTCCGTTGACCGACGCCGACCGATGGCCCTGGCTCGACAAGGTCGGTCAATGCCTGGCCTTGGCGAATGAGACGGCGCTGATTGGATGTTCGGCGCTGAAGCGCATCTATCGCAATCGGATCCGCGAGGTTGCCGGCGCGCCGGTTTGCTTCATTCATCTCGCTGGCACGCGGGAAACCATCCTGAGGCGTCTGGAAGCAAGGCGGGAGCATTTCATGCCGTCGGCTTTGCTCGACAGTCAGTTTGCCGCGCTCGAGCCGCCTGGCGCTGACGAACGGGCGATCACTGTCGATATCGATCAGCCGCTGGATGCGGTGGTGGCGGCTATCATAGCCGCATTGGAGGAGGACCAATCATGAGCAACAACGTGGCGCTGATCGGCGCCGGCGCAATGGGCGGTGCAATCGGCTCCCGCCTGGTGGAGACCGGCAATCGGCTGACGGTTTTCGATCTCGACAAGGACAAGGTTGCCATCCTGACCGCAAAAGGTGCGATGGCGGTCGACAGCGCCGCGGAGGCGGCAAGCGTTTCCGATTTCGTCATCTTGAGCCTCAATTCGCCCAGGATTGTGCATGCCGCGGTATTCGGCCCGGGCGGTGTCGCCGAAGGCGCCAGGCCGGGAACGCTGATCATCGACATGTCGTCGATCGATCCTGACGCGACCAAAGCGTTTGCCGTCGAAGCGGCGGAAAAGAGACTGCGCTGGGTGGACAGCCCGCTTTCCGGCGGCGCGCCGAAGGCGCTGATCGGGCAGCTGACCCTGATGGCTGGCGGTAACGAGCAGGATGTCGCGGATGCGCATCAGGTCCTGCGCCATGTGGCTTCGAACTACACGCATATGGGCCCTGCCGGTGCGGGCCAGACCACGAAGCTGATCAATCAGGTTCTTTGCGCATTGAACTTCCTCGCGGTCGCGGAGGCGACGCAATTGGCGCTGGATGCCGGCGTCGATGCCGCCAAGATCCCGCAGGCGCTGAAGGGCGGACGAGCCGACAGTGCTATCCTCCAGGAATATATGCCGCGCTACGTGACCAAGGATTATCGCCGCACCGGCCGCATCGACAACATGGTCAAGGATCTGAACGGCGCCCAGGATCTCGCCCGCCGGACCAATACCGCCATGCCGCTGACGGCGGTCTGTGCCGAGATACACCGCATGCTGACGGCTTCCGGGCTCGGCGGCGAAGATCAGGCGGCATTGATGGAATTCTTCAAAGGACCGAACAAGGAGATTGCCGGATGATCACCCGATACGCATTATTCGAGGGTAAAGTCAGGGAAGGGGAGGCGGAAGCGTTTCGTACGGCCGTCATGGAAACCATCCTGCCGAAGTGGAAGCAGTTTCCCGGCGCGCTCGACGTACGGGTCACATTCGCCGAAGCACGCGACGAAGGCGCGCCTGAGTTTCCGATGATCCTGGCCGTCAACTATCCCGACATGGCTGCCGTGGAAAAGGCCCTGGCTAGCCCGGTGCGGACCGAGGCGCGGGCTGCGACGGAAGCCGTCCTCTCCCGGTTCTTCGAGGGACGCATCCATCATCATGTGACGCTTGCACATGAGTTTCAGCTATAAGCAGTCTTACAAGATACGCTTCGAGGCGAATGCGGAATGAGCCCGTACCCGCATAAGGGGATGAATGGGGCGGGCTCTTGCCATCCTGGGAGAGGCATACTACTCTGATGGTAACGATAACATAGGCCGTCGATGAGCAACGATCGCAAAACGCCCACCATGGCAGACATAGCCCGCGTCATGGGAGTTTCTCCGATGACGGTATCACGCGCCTTCAAGGCCGACAGCCTCGTCAGCCCGCAGACGCGTCAAGCCATCCTGGAGACGGCGGAAGAACTGGGCTATGTCTTCGACAGCATGGCTTCCAACCTGCGCTCGCAGAAGTCGGGCTTTGTCGCCGTCACCATCCCATCCATCAACAATGCCAACTTCGCCGATACGGTCGGCGGTCTCTCCGATACCCTGTCGAAGCGGGATATGCAGATCCTGCTCGGCTATACCGACTACGATGTCGAGGAGGAGGAGCGGCTGATCGAACAGTTGCTGCGCCGCAAGCCGCAGGCAATCGTCGTCACCGGCGGCAGGCATACGGTGCGCGCGCGCCGGCTCTTGCAGACCGTGGCAATCCCCGTGATCGAGACCTGGGACATCCCGACCGATCCGATCGGCCATTATGTCGGCTTTTCCAATACGGCCGTCATGCGAGACATGGTGGACCATTTCGTTGCGCTCGGCTGCCGGCGCATCGCCTTCATCGGTGGTGATGTCGAACGGGACTCACGCGGCAGCGAGCGCCGGCTCGGCTTCATCGCCGCGATGCAGGCGCATGGCCTCGATGCTTCGAGATTGATCGCGGCGGGGCCGCCGCCGATTTCGATGCGGGAAGGCGCCAATGCCATGGCGAAGCTGATCGAGCTCTATCCGGATACGGAGGCGGTCGTCTGCGTCTCGGATCTTGCCGCCTACGGCGCACTGACCGAATGTCGTCGGCTCGGGATTCCCGTGCCGGAACGCTTTTCCATCGGCGGCTTCGGCAATTATGAGATCGGCGAGGTCTGCGTGCCGACATTGACGACGATCAACGCCTTCGCGCGGGAAATCGGCGAGCGGACTGCTGAGTTGATCCTCGATATTCTTGATGGCGCGCAGTCGGTCACCGACGTTAAGATTTCGCCGCAACTGATTGGGCGCGATAGCAGCCGCCGAGTTTAGCCCTTTTGCCGAATGAAGTCGCGCGACCCGTAGGCCGCGCCACATCTTTTTGCCGGGATTACTTGCCCCAGATCTTCTTGTATTGATCCTTATAGCCGTTATCCGGATCAAAAGTGTTCTTCGGGCCGCCATCGGACTGGATATTGTCCGCCGTCACCACATGCAGCGGCGACAGGTAGCCGGACCATTTTTCGCCGGTGAATGCACGATTGAGTTCATCGACCAGTTGCCAGCCCTGGAGATTGAGGGGTTCGGCGACCGTCACCTTCTGGAATTGGCCTGCCCTAATACGTTCATAGGCGGATTGCGAGCCGTCGCCGGCGGCGACGTTGATCGGCGCATCGGTGCCGCCCTTGCCGGCGGAGGCCAGCGACGGACCCATGAAGTCGAAATAGAGGTCGTTGATGGCGAGCGAGTGGGTCCAGCTGTCACCGTATTTCTGCAGGAGCGAAGTGGTCAGCTGGGGCATGCGCTGCGATGTCTCGGCGATCGGGGTGTCGACATATTCGAGCACCTTGCCACCCAGCCGTTCGATCTCCTGCTTCATCTTGTCCGCCTTGGCGATGGCGATCGCATAGGTGGAGTCGGTGAAGATGATGACGCCCGGCTTGCCCTTGGCATCGACGAAAGCCCAGTCGGCGGCCGCTTTCGAGACTTCCATGGCATCGGTGCTGACATTGGCGAAGAGGCCGTTCTTGTCATCGGGGCCGATGACCGGGCCGGCATGCCAGGCGACCAGCGGGATCTTGGCGGCCTTTGCCTGTTCCAGCGCCGGCGCCTGCTCGACGGCATCGAAGCCGTCGATGATGATGCCGGCTGGCTGCAGCGCTATCGCCTGACCGAAGGCAGCCGTGCGGCCGCCGATCGAGCCCGCGCCATCGAGAACCTTCACCTGCCAGCCGATCGCCTTGGCTGCTTCCTCGACGCCGTTGCTGACGCCGAGAATGCCGCCATTCTTGAGATCGCCCGCGAGCACGACGATGGTCTTGCCGGCCTGCGCCTTCGGGCCGGTCGTCGGGCCATCCCATTTGGTAACCGGGGTTGCATATTTGTCGACGACGGCCTTTGCATCGGCCATCGGATCGGCATAGGCCTGCCCGGCGCATAGCACCAGTACCGCGGTCGTGGCTTGCAGGAATTGTCTACGGTTCATGTCTTCTCCTCCCTTTGGACATTTGAACTTCAGATGACTTCATTTCTCCGCCGGCTGGGCGGAGAGCTGCGGTGTCTGGGCCGGCGCCATGCGCCCTGCATGGCTGCGGCGGCGCTGCGCATAGCCGGCAATGCCGATGGCGACGAGCAGGGTCACGCCATTGAACAAAGGCTCGACATAGAAGGAGCCGCCGAATTGCTGGATGCCGGCAATGCCGACCGCCAGGATGATGACGCCGATCATCGTGCCCCAGACATTGACGCGGCCGGGCTTGATGGTGGTCGAGCCAAGGAATGCGCCGACCAGTGCTGGCAGGAGATATTCAAGCCCGACGCTTGCCTGACCGATGCGCAACTTGGAGGCAAGCAGGACGCCGGCGATGGCGGCAAGCGTGCCCGAGGTGACGAAGGCGCCGATGACGAAACGGCGAACCGGGATGCCATTGAGCGCGGCCGCTTTCGGGTTGGCGCCGATCGCATAGATGTAACGGCCGATCGGCAGATATTCGAGGACGATCCACATGACGAAGGCAAGCGCCAGAACGTAGATACCAGTGATCGGCAGGCCGAAGACCATGGTGCCGTTCAGCGCATAAAATCCCTGCGGTAGCATGCCCACGACCTGCCGCCCGCCCGTATGCCAGAGCGCGATTGCATAAAGGACCGTGCCGGTGCCAAGCGTTGCAATGAAACTGTCGATCTTGGCGATCTCGACAAGAAGGCCGTTGAGGAAGCCTGTCAGCGCGCCAAGCGCGATGACAACAAGCACGGCGACCGGCCAGGGCAGGCCAAACATTGTCTGGAGGCTGATCGCAAGCACGTGCCAGAGCACGATGCCATAGCCGATCGTCAGATCGATGCGCCCCGCCGCCATCGGAATCATTGCCGCAAGCGACAGGATGGCGATGATCGTCTTGTCCGAAACGATCGAACGCAGGTTGAGCATTGTTGGGAATGTCTGCGGCAGCAGAATCGAGAAAAGCAGGATCAGCAGCACGGTCAAGATGACGAGGCCGTAGACAGGCAGCAGACGCTGGATCTTCTGGCCGAGGCTCATGGCCGAAAGCTCGGCGCGGGTCGGCTCAAGCGCATTGGATTCGATCGATTGCATGGTGTTTTTCTCCGGTTCAGGCCGCTTCGGATGCCGATGCGGCGGCGATGACCGCCGGTGTTGTCAGGTCGGCGCCACTAAGCTCGCGCACGATCCTTCCGCGTGAAAACACCAGGGCACGATGGCAGATATGAGCGATTTCCTCGAAATCGGTGGAGACGACGAGAACGGCAAGGCCAGCCTCGACCGCCTCGGCGATCAGGCGATAGATGTCGGCCTTGGCGCCGACGTCGACGCCGGCTGTCGGATCTTCGGCGATCAGCAATTTGCGGCCCGTTGCCAGCCATCGTCCGACCACGACCTTCTGCTGGTTGCCGCCCGACAGCGCCTCGATGGCGAGGCTCTGATCATTGGGCCTCAGACCGACGCGGCTGCCGAGAGAATGGGCGATTTCCGCTTCCCGGCGCGGCGACAGGAACGAGAACAGGCTCCTGCCGGACGCGCCCGGATTCAGGAAGGTATTTTCACGCAGGCTGAGCGACATGGCGACGGACTCTTCGGTCCGGTCCCTGGCGATCAGGCCGATACCGGACGCCATCGCCGCCACCGTACTGGAAAGGTCCGGTTCTATCCCGTTCAGTCGCACCGTGCCTTGTGACGGCTCGCTGCCGAACAGCGCGCGTCCGATCAGCTCCTGGCCCGCACCGCGCAAGCCGACGAGACCGAGCAGTTCGCCCTGCCGGATATCGAACGATACCGGTCCGGCGCCGCGGCAGGAAAGCTCCTTGACCGAAACGACGGCAGTTCCCGCCGTTCTTTCCGCCTTGACGAACAGTTGGTCGGCCTTGCGCCCGACGATCATGCGGATGAGCTCATCCGGCGTCGTCTCGGAAACCGGCTTCTGGCCGACCAGCTGACCGTCGCGCAAGACGGCAACGCGGTCGGCAATGCGGAAGATTTCGTCCAGCCGGTGTGAGACGTAGATCATGGCCACGCCGCGCTCTTTCAGCGGGCGGATGGCCGCAAACAGTTTCTCGACCTCATCGGCGGGCAGGCTGGCGGTGGGTTCGTCAAGGACCAGCACATCTGCTTCGACGGCGAGTGCGCGGGCGATCGCGACGAGCGATTTTTCCGTGCGCGTCAGTTCCTGGACGCGGGTCGATGGATCGAAGTCGCAGCCCACGAGCTTTAGCGCTTCCGCGGTACGCCGCTCCGTCGCGCGCCAGTCGATCAGGCGGCCGCGCAATGAATAGCCCTGCGCAAGGCCGACATTCTCGCCCACAGTCATCCATTCGATCAGCCCGAGATCCTGGTGGATGAAGGCGACCGGCTGACGCTGGTTGGGTTGCGGCGGGCGGTGATGATAGGGCTTGCCGCGAAACAGGATCTGTCCGCCATCCGGCTTGTAGATGCCTGCCAATGTCTTGATGAGCGTCGATTTGCCTGCGCCGTTTTCGCCGAGAAGCGCAAGGATTTCACCCTGCCTGAGATCGAGCGACACGTTCGACAGGGCGCGCGTCCCACCAAATTCCTTGGTGATCTCGCAAAATTCGAGCAGCTTTCCGTCGTCCATCCTGCTCCTCCCAAAGCGTCGATGAGAAGAGGCTATGTTATCGATAACATTCCGTCAAGACCTTCTGTTCCCGACCCCATTGCCGGACGCATTCCTTTAACATTGAAAGAATTGAATTCTGTTTTGCTCAAATGATTTCCTTTATATGTAAAATAAAGAGATCAGAGATCGCAATCATCTTATGAAATGACAATATTTCTCGCTAAGCGTTCATAGTACTAACTGTAGTTGTATTCTTCTGGGCTCGGACTAATATTTCTTGGGTAGTGCGCTCGGATCATATTTCGTCTAGAATTATTTGCTGGGGATACGAATGACGAGCTGCTGCTGCACGCATTGAGCAAATTCGGAAGGAAGGCGTCTCACTGCATGCATTCGAGGGAATTTTTTGACGTACGTTACTCAATCGGTATTCAAAATTGACAACGCCGATGCCGAAGAGATGACGGCGCACTATGCGAGAACCCTGTTTCCTGCCGTTGTCGAGCCGCTCAAACGACGCGCTTCGATTTCGGTGGAGGACCGACATTATACGGTCGGGTCCTGCAGCGTATGGAACGGGAAATGTCATTCCGGAATGAGCGTGACGCTTCCGGGCGGTCCCGATGCCTTTGGTCTCTATCTCCCAACCATGGGCAAAATGCTGATCGATGCAGGAGGACGGCAGCTCGTATCGGAAGTAGGCAAGGGCTTGCTTGCGGATATGTCGTCGTTCGAAAAGCTGACCCTGGATGAGCGGCGCGGCCATATGGGCATCGCCTTCGAAAAATCGGCAATGATCCGTCAGCTGAGCGAATTGCTGGACGCGCCCGTTCTCGACGATCTGGAAATGGGCGGCACCGTTGATCTCATGACGCAAAGAGGCGCGCAGATCGCGGCACTCGGAAGTTTGATCTGGCAGAATCTGACGGCCGACGATGCGGACCGCTCTTCCCCGGCGTTCAGCGAACGTCTGTTGCAGGCGATGATGATCGCGCTGCTGGAGGTGGTGCCGCATAACTATTCCATGCAATTGCGCAAGCCGGTTTCGCCGGCAATGCCGAAACAGATGAAGCGTGCGATTGAATACATGCATGCCAATGTCGGCGCCGATATCCGGATTGCCGAAATTGCCCGCGAGGCCGGCACAAGTGTGAGGTCGGTTCAGGCTGCCTTTCAGCAGTTCAAAAACATGACGCCCCTCAACTATCTGAGGATGATCCGTCTGCAGGGCGTTCGCAGAGCGCTGCTGGATTGCGGACCTTCACGGCCGGTCGCCGAAATGGCACGCGATTGGGGATTTTCCCATATGGGGCGCTTTGCGGCGCTCTATCACCAGGCCTTCGGCGAAATGCCGTCCGAGACCGCCAGAAGGCCCCGGAACGACAATAGATAGGGCGAGGTCTGCTGAGCGAATGCAGTCTCGCCCGAATGAGGCTCATTCGCCGACCGCGTTCACAATACGGTTCTTGCGCACGCGCACTGGCCTCTTCCAAGATGTTCGTGAAGTGCGTCCGCGTCTCCAGACTTACCGGCTGATGTCGATTTCAACGTCGGTATTGCTCATCAAACTCGTCATGAATTGCAGATTATGGTCTTATGATCTCAACCGTGTGGAAACGACAAAAACGGAAAGCAACTCTGATGCGACGGCCTCGCATAGCCATAATACTTGATGAGAATACCAGCACCGGCGGAACGCGCTACGAAGCGGCTAAAGGGTATTTTCGGGCGGTGAGAGACGCGGGAGGGCTTCCTCTCGGCATCCCATATCTGCCCGAAGTCATAGACGTCGTTTTGAATGAGTTCGACGGCCTGGTGGCTGTGGGCGGCCGATTTGCCTATCCCGACGACTGGTACATCGCTGGGCAGGTCTCCAAAGCCCCGCCGTCCGAACGTTTCGAAGTGGAGAAGGCAATCGTAGAGGGCTATCTGGAAAGCAATAAACCCATCCTCGGCATATGCGCCGGGATGCAGATGCTCGCATGCTTGAACGGATGCCGCCTCACTTCCGATTTGCGTGAGTCGTTTCCGGCTGCGAACGAGCATGACAAGCGAGACCATCTTCATGCCATCGAAATTCTGCCGGGAACGCGGCTGGCGGAGATAATCGGAGCATCTCGCATCGAAGTGAACACATTCCATCGTGAAGCGATCGTGCAATTGTCACCGGCTGTGACGGCTAGCGCCCTCGCGGAAGACGGAATCGTCGAAGCTATCGAAGTCGTCTCCAGCTCTTTTGCGATCGGCATTCAATGGCACCAAGAGCTATTTGCCGAACTGGAGCATCCCGGAAACGCATTATTCCGTGGTCTCGTAGCGGCGGCATCCTAAGGTCCAGTACGCCGTTCGCCAGTCAGGCCATGCAGCCAATGCCTGACGACGAAATGGGACTGGCCGATGTCGCCAGGGCATCCAACACACCGGTCGCGAAGCTTCAAAAGCATCGATTGTCAGCTGAAACTCGCAAAGCGATCGTCAAAGGAAACTCGCTTCAAATAGCTCGCGCGCGTAAGCGTTATGAGTCACGCTGGCCTGTATGTCCGCTTTGGTGAGTTCGTCGACGAACTGGCCGCCCTTCATGATCAGGACCCGGTCGCACATATGGCCGATGACTGCGAGATCGTGGCTGACGAGGATATAGGTCAGCGACCGTTCTTCGCGTTGATCGGCGAGCAGATTGAGGATCTCGGCTTGGATCGACACATCGAGCGCCGATGTCGGCTCGTCCAGCAACAGGATTGGCGGCGACAGGATCAGAGCCCGGGCAATCGCCACGCGCTGGCGCTGACCGCCGGAAAGCTCGTGAGGATAGCGATTGGCGAAAGCCGTGGGCAAGCCGACCTGCCGTAGCGCCTTTTCCACCTTGGCCCAGACATCGTCATGCCCCATGGCCCGCAGCGGTTCGGCCAGCGCAGTGCCGATCCGGTGCTTGGGATGAAGCGATCCATAGGGATCCTGAAACACCATCTGCGCATGGCGCAGTTCGTCTCGCGTCCTGATCTTGCCGACGGCCTTGCCGGCAATTTCGATCGTGCCGGTCCATCCTTTTTCCATTCCGGCGAGGCTGCGCAACACCGTCGATTTGCCGCATCCGGATTCGCCGACAATTCCAAGCGTCTCGCCGCGGCTGACCTCAAAGCTGACGCCGCGCACGACATGGTTTTGAACCTTGCCAGACGTGAAAACGACATCGAGATCCTGCACCTTGATCATCACGCGCGCTCCAGTTTTGTCCTATCGAGTACGGCGAGACGGCGTACCGGGTGATGCGGATCGGGCAGGGCAGCCATGAGCCCCCGCGTATAGGGGTGCTGCGCGTCTTCCAGCCGGGTCAAGGTTTCGACAATGCGGCCGCCATACATGACGATGATGCGCTCGCAGAAGGCCGCGACCATGCGAATGTCATGGCTGATGAGCAGAAGGCCGGAATTGTTTTCGCGTACGAGTTCGTCAAGCAGGGTCAGAACATCCTTGCGCACGCTGACATCGAGTGCCGATGTCGGCTCGTCGGCAATGACGAGCTTCGGCTTTGCCAGCAGCATCATGGCAATCATGACGCGCTGGCCCATGCCGCCGGAAATCTGATGCGGGTAGAGGGCCATGACGCGGTCGGGATCGGCAATTCGAACCCGTTCGAGCATGGCGCGCGCCACATCCCGGGCAGCGCTGCGGCGGGCGCCGAGATGAAGGCGGGCGGACTCTGCGATCTGCTTGCCGACCGGTAGGACCGGATTGAGCGAATAGCGTGGATCCTGCATGATCAGCGCAATATCCTTGCCGCGTAGCGCGCCCATCTGCCGCTCCGTTCTGTCGAGCAGCGCGGCGCCATTCAGTTCAAGACGTTCGGCCGTCACCGCCGCGCTCGGCGGCAGCAGGCGCATGATTGCACGCCCGGTGGTGGATTTTCCGGAGCCGGATTCGCCGACGATACCGACGCGTTCGCGGCCGACATCGAAGCTGACATCCGAGACGGCCGAAACGGAATTGCGACCGAAGCGGACATTCAGTCCCTTGATGGAGAGAATGGTGTTGGGATCACGATCTTGCATGGCGAGGATCCAGAATATCGCGCAGCGCATCGCCGGCGATGTTGAAGGCTAGGCTTGCCAGAAGGATGGCAATGCCGGGCATGACTGCGACCCACCAGAAATCGAGCATGTATTTGCGGCCGCTGGAGATCATCGCGCCCCATTCGGGCGCGGGCGGCTGCGCTCCCAGCCCGAGAAATCCGAGCGAGGCGGCCGTCAGAATGATGCCGGCCATATTGAGCGTCACGCGTACGATCACCGAGGGAATACACATCGGCGCGATATAGAAGAACAGAATGCGCAGCTTGGAAGCGCCATAGAGCTGCGCGGCGGCAACATAGTCGGCATTTCGGACCACGAGCGCTTCCGCGCGCGCCAGCCGCGCGATCGGCGGCCATGCGGTCAATGAAATCGCGATGATGGCGGTGTTAAGCCCAGCTCCCAGTGCGGCGGCGAAGGCGAGAGCGAGGATAAGCGAAGGGAAAGACAGCACGATATCCGTCGCGCGCATCAGGAAAGCGTCGATACGGCCACCGAAGAAGCCGGAAATGACACCGATCAGAAGGCCGATCGGTCCGACGATAACGGAAATCGACAACACCGTTTGAATGGTAATGCGAGTGCCGAAGATCAATCGGCTGAGAATATCGCGACCAAATTCATCCGTTCCGGCCAGATGCGCGAGGCTGGGCGGCTTCAGCGCCTCGGAAAGCTGCTGCACGTTCGGATCGTATGGCGCCAGCAGCGGCGCGAAGATTGCAATCAGGCAGAAGAGGGCGAGAACGACGAAGCCGGCAAGCCCGAGTGGCTCGTGGCCGAGCTTGCTGCCTGCGCGCTTCAGTGATGTACCCATGCGGGTGAGGATGCCCGGCGGGCGAACATCCGCTTCCGTTTGGACGGCGTCGGTCATCGGCTTGCCTCCCTGGTGCGCGGGTCGAATACGGCATAGGCGATATCCGCAAGGAAATTCAGAAGCATAAAGGAAAAACCGACGACGATGGTTGCAGCCAGGATGGCGTTCATGTCACCGATCATCAGGGCATTGGTCATGTACTGCCCGATGCCGGGCCAGGAAAAGACGATCTCCGTGACCACGGCGCCCTCCAGAAGACCGCCGTAAGAGATGGCGAGAACGGTAATGAGCTGGACGGCTATGTTCGGCAGAACATGGCCGATGACGGTCTGGACCGGGCTCGCCCCCTTGGCGCGCGCGGCGATCACATAGTCCTGGCTCAATTGCTCCAGCGTGAAGCTGCGTGTCATGCGCGTGATATAGGCGACCGCCGCATAGGCCAGAATGCTGGCCGGCAGGATGATATGGGCCAAGGCGTTCCAGAAGATGTCTGTTTCGCCCGCCAGCAGGCTGTCTATCAGGAGCAGGCCCGTCTTTGACGGGACGATACCCTCGTAATAGACGTCGACCCGGCCCGGTCCGCCAACCCAGTTCAGGCCTGCATAGAAGACGACAAGTCCAACGATGCCGAACCAGAAAACGGGGATGGAATGGCCGACAAGGGCAATGATGCGTGCGATCTTGTCGATCAGGCTGTCGCGGAAGAGAGCCGCGACGAGACCGAGCGGCACACCGACGAAGGTCGAAATGATGACGGCGAAGGTGGCAAGTTCGAACGTTGCCGGAAAGGCCTGAGCCAGGTCAGAGGAGACCGGATTGCCCGTCAGGATCGCCGTTCCGAAATCACCATGAGCCAGCCCCTTCAAATAGATGAAAAACTGCTGGTAGATCGGCAAGTCCAGGCCGAGCCGCTGGCGCATCGCCGCGTAGGCTGATGGATCCGCCAGTTCGCCAACGATGGCGCCAACCGGATCGGCCGGCAGGACGCGCCCGATGACGAAAGTGACGCAAAGGAGGATGAACAGGCTGATGATCAAATGCGCGATACGGCGTCCGAACTCAGCGGCGGATAGTTCCTTCATGGTCGCTGCCTTCGATAATTGCGCGGCTTAGTCCTTGGTCACGGTCTCAAGCCGCGTCATCTGGTTGGGATGCCCGACATAGCCCTTGACCTTGCCCGACAACACGATCGGTTCGAACCGTTCGAAAAGAGGCAGAAGTGCCGGCTTCAGATCGACGAACATTTTCTGCATCTGCGCATAAAGTTCGCCGCGCTTCTGGGCGTCGACTTCCACGGACGTCTTTGCATAAAGTGCGTTCAATTCCGGAATGTCCCAGGCCGAGCGCCAGGCAAAATTGCCGGCGTTGTTGGCTTCCAGCCGGTTGTCGGGATTGTTGGAGAAATCGTCCATGGAGCCGAGAACGTTCGGCATCAGGGCGCTGGTCTGCGGAATGAGGAGATCGAAGTTGCGTGCGCGGTGCGCTGCGATAATTTCGGAGCCGTTACCCTGCTGGATATCGACCTTGATGCCGATCTGGCCGAGCGACGCCTGGATGGCGGTGGCAAGATCGATGCGCGGCGTCTGCGCAATCGTCTTCAGCGTCAGCGAAAATCCGTCCTTGAAGCCTGCCTCTGCCAGAAGCTGCTTTGCCTTGTCGATATCGAGATGCCAATCGGGATTCGGTATCGCATTGGCGAAATTCTCCGGAACGGGAACGTTGCGCGCCCGTCCGTACGGACCCATGATGGTCTTTTCAATGCCCTTGTAGTCGATGCCGTAGGCGATCGCTTCGCGCACCTTCGGGTTGGCGAGATATTGGTTGCCCGCATTCATCGCCAGCACGTAGAAGCCGCCTGTCGGCACGCGCTGGATGACGAAATCGCTCTTGCCTTCGAAAGTCTCGAGATCCGACTTGGTCAATGCGTTGCCGATGTCGATATCGCCACGCTGCAGCATCAATCGCTCGACCTGGCTTTCCGGCACGTGGCGAATGATCACGCGGCGCATCTTGGGCTGGCCGCCGACATAGTTCTTGTTGGCATCCAGGAGAACGATCTCGTTCGGGGTCCATTTGTTGAGCGTGAATGGCCCGGAGCCGGCCGAATGCGTTCTCAGCCAAGCATTGCCATAATCGTTGTCAGATATGTGCTTTTGCACCTCGACGCTGTCGACGACGCTCGAAACGCCGACCGCCAGGCGATAGAGCAGGCCTTCCGCCGTCGTCTGGTCAGTCAAATCGATCTTTAGCGTTTTGGCGTCGATCGCATGCATATGCGCGGCAATGTTATCGCCGTTATAACCAAGCCGCTTGAAGTAGGAGGCACCCGACTGATTGAGCTTCAGCAGTCGTGTGAGCGAGAAGATGACGTCATCGGCCGTGACCGGGTTGCCGGAAGCGAATTTGGCATCCCGCAATTTCAGTGTCAGCGACTTTCCGTCGTCCGTCCAGCTCTCGGCGAGCTGCGGGACGATTTTGCCGTCCGCCGTCGTGGCAACAAGCCGGTCGTAAAGATTGGCCAGGATTTCGAGCGCCTTCGGCTCGGTCGCCTGCTGCGGGTCGAGCGACAGCACCTGCGCGAGCGATGTGCCGATCACCAGCTGATCCTTCGGAGTGGCCGCGTAGAGCTGTGGAGCGGCGAGTGTCAATGCGCCTATCGCAATGCCGACGAATGCGGATCTCGAAAAGTGCTTCATTATGACTCCTCCTTAGATTACTATAAATACGTATTATGTCGTCAGTATGTCGTATTATGATTATCGAAGATCGGTAGGGTTGGCAAGCCCGCGCGGATCAATTGGCGGCAACCAGATTGGGGATCTAGGAATGACGACGATGAGCAGAGGTCGGCAAAGACTGGCGCAGCAGGTGATCGATCAACTGCGGGCGCAGATCGAAACGGGCAAGCTGCAGGTGGGGGATCAACTGCCGACGGAGCCGCAGCTGGAGGCGACATTTGGTGTCAGCCGCACCGTCGTGCGTGAAGCGATTGCCGATCTGCGCGCTGCCGGGCTCGTCAAGCCAATCCAGGGCAAGGGGGTCTTCGTTGCGGAACTGACGGCGCGCGGCGGACTGACGCTGACACCGGTTGAGATCAAAAGTATCCCGGAAACCCTTGAATTGTTGGAGTTTCGCATGGCGGCAGAGGGGGAGGCGGCGGCGATTGCCGCTTATCGAAGAACTGCCGGGCAGGAGGCGGCAATTGCCGCGGCCAATCGAAGGATGGCGATGCTGATCGATCAGGGGCTGCCGACGGTCGAGGCGGATTATGAATTCCATATGGCCATAGCCGCAGCCACAAACAATCGATTCTATGTCGACGTACTCAGGCATTTCGGTGCCCGCACAATCCCGCGCGGCCAGTTCCCAACGCTGCCGGAAGCCAATGATCGTGCTTACCTGGAGAAGGTTTATGCCGAACACGTCGAGATCCTCTCGGCCATTGCAGATCAGGATCCCGAGCGCGCTCGCCAGGCGATGCGAGCGCATATGATGGCTAGTCAGCGGCGCTATCGCGTCCTCGCCGACCAGCAACAGCAATAGGGCTCGACTCCTCTCAAAATTCATATTATGTCATATGACATCATGGAATCGAACGGGAGACATTGCGGGTGTATCTAGGAACGCAGGTCGACGCGCGGGAAGACGATGACTATCGGGTCTTTGCGCAATTGGGGGTGAAGCATATCAGCGCCGATCCGCCGGGGAAGCCGGAGAGCTGGACGCTGTCCGATCTCGAACGTCACCGCGATAGGGTGGAAAGCTTCGGATTGGTTCTGGACATGATCCAGCTTCCGTTGCCGTCGCAGCCGATCGAAAAGGCGTCCTATCCCGACATACTTCTCGCCGGGCCCGATCGCGATCGTCAGATAGATGCGGTCTGCAAGCTGATCGAGAATGTGGCGGCGGCCGGCATCCCCGCGGCAAAATACAATCTGAACCTCATCGGCATTCCCCGCACTCCGGAAGAACCGGGGCGAGGGGGCTCGATGAATGCGAGCTTCCGCTGGGACAAGGCAGACCATGAGGCAGCACCCGGCCTTGCTGGAGTTTTGTCGGAAGACGAAAACTGGGAGCGCGTCGACTATTTCCTTGAGCGAGTTGTCCCCGTGGCGGAAAGCAATCGCGTCCGTCTCGCTTGCCACCCGCATGATCCCTACACGCCGCCGGGCTATCGCGGCGTCACGCGCGTGCTCGGTTCCGTGGAGGGCTTGAAGAAATTCGTCCTCATGCGCGAAAGCCCGTATCACGGGCTGAACTTCTGCCAGGGATCGATCGGCGAGATGCTCGACAATCCGCGCGAAGAAATCGACGACATCATCCGCTGGTTCGGCACGCGCGATAAAATCTTCAACGTCCATTTCCGCAATATCAGGGGCGGCAAGCTGTCCTTCATGGAGACCTTCCCGGACGAGGGCGACATGGACATGGTCCGCTCCGCCCGAATCTATAAGGAAGTCGGGTATCGCTATATGCTGATGCCGGATCATGTCCCGACGATCAGTGGCCGTGATCCGACCGGCGTCGCCTTCGCCTTTTGCTATGGCTACATCGCGGCGCTCCTTCAAGCGCTCGATCAGGCCTGAACCTTGTTGCCCCTATTGAATTAAAACAGGATTCCACCATGAACCCGATTGAGCTGAAAAAGGCTGTTGGCAGCGGTCTGCTGTCGTTCCCGGTTACGCATTTTGATCAGAATCTGACGTTCGACGAGGCGAAGTATCGCAGCCATATCGAATGGCTGGCGGGCTTCGACGCCGCCGCGCTTTTCGCCGCCGGTGGGACAGGCGAGTTCTTTTCCCTCAACCCCTCCGAAATCCCGCAGGTCGTGAGCGCCGCCAAGGCTTCGGCCGGCAAGACGCCGATCATCTCTGGCGCGGGTTACGGAACGTCGCTTGCAATCGAAATCGCCAAAGCCGCGGAAAAGGCCGGCGCCGACGGTCTGCTGCTTCTGCCGCCCTATCTCATGTTTTCAGAACAGGCGGGCCTGATTGCCCATGTAAAGGCGGTCTGCCAGTCCGTCGGTATCGGCGTCATCGTCTACAATCGCGACAATGCCGTGCTCAGCGCTGAGAGCTTGGCGCGGCTTGCCGACGAATGCCCCAATCTCATTGGCTACAAGGATGGGGTCGGCGACGTCGACAAGGTGATCGAGATCACCACGACCCTCAAGGATCGTCTGGTCTATGTCGGCGGTATGCCGACACATGAGGTCTACGCCCAGGCCTATTTCGCGGCAGGTGTCACAACCTATTCTTCCGCGGTCTTCAATTTCGTTCCGGCTCTGGCGCAGCGATTCTATGCCGCGCTGCGCGCCGGAGACCAGCCAACGGTCGACAATATTCTCCGGAGCTTCTTCTTCCCGCTGGTAACCCTGCGCAATCGCAAGAAGGGTTATGCAGTCTCTATCATCAAGGCGGGCCTGCGTATCGTCGGCAAGGACCCAGGCCCGGTCAGGCCGCCTTTGACGGATTTGACGCCGGAGGAAATGGCTGTGCTGGAAAAGATCATCGCCTCAGCGGGGTGACGATAGCCAGGACTTGAGCGATCGTTTGCGATAACGAAGATCCATATTGGAGGGGAGACGCGTGACACAGATATCCTTTGGACTTGCAGCATCGGTGCTGGCAATGGCGGCGATGCTTTCAGGTGCCGGTACCGCTTCTGCAAGGACATTCGTTTATGTTTCGGCAGCAACGGCCGGAGCGATCGACACTTACAGCATGGACGAGAAGACCGGCGCGCTCCTGCAGGTTTCGACCTTCAATGCGGGCAAAATGGTCATGCCGATGACTGTCAGCGCCGATAAGAAGCACCTCTATGCCGTTATCCGTTCGCAGCCATATCGCGTGCTGACGCTGGCGATCGATCCTGCGACCGGCAAACTCAGCCAGGAAGCCGTCGCGGCCTTGCCCGACAGCATGCCTTATGTTTCCACCGATCCGTCGGGTCGTTTGCTGTTCGCCGCGTCTTATGGCGGCAACAAGATCGCCGTGCTGCCGATCGGCAGGGATGGGCTTGTGACCGATGGCGCACGGCAGATGATCCTCACCGGCCGCAATGCGCACTCGATCGTAAGCGACCGGACCGGCGGCTATGTCTTCGCGACCAATCTCGGTTCCGATGCCGTGCTGCAATTCGTGCTCGATCCTGAGACTGGCATGCTGGAGGCGAACGATCCGGCGAAGGTCGCGACCAAGCCGGGCTTCGGCCCGCGCCACATCATTGTTTCGCCGGATAACAAATCCGTCTACATTCTGACGGAATTGACGGGCCACGTCATCCACTACGCCCTCGATGCCGCCAAAGGCACGTTGAGCGAAGTCGAAAGCGTGAAATCCGTTCCCGATGATGCCGGACTTTTTCCGGGCATTGCCCCGCCGGCTCCGGCAGCGTTCAATGCGACCGCACCGGTTGCAACTCCGGCCGATGACGGCAAGCCGAAGGTATGGGCTGCCGATATCGGCATCACGCCGAATGGCAAGTTCCTCTATACGACCGAGCGGACCACCAGCAGGATCGCGCTCTTTCAAGTGGCTGCAGGCGATGGAAAGCTTACCTACGTCACGAATTATCCAACCGAACAGCAGCCCCGCGGCATTCGCATCGATCCATCGGGCCGCTTCCTTGTCGCCTCCGGCGAGAAGTCCGACAGGCTGGCGGTCTATGCCATCGATCAGGCAAGCGGCGCGCTTACGCCGGCCGGTCGATATCCGGTCGATGCCGGTGCCAACTGGATCGAGATCGTGACATTACCATAGGGTGCAAGCCCTATGACGCCAAGGCCGGATCCATTATCCGGCCTTGGCTGCCATCCCTGCAAACAGGCTTTCCACCTCGGAAGAGGGAAGGGGCCGGGCGAACAGATAGCCCTGAAGCAGCTCGCATCCGGCGCTTTCGAGGAAGCGGGCCTGTTCTTCGGTCTCCACGCCTTCGGCCACGACTTCCAGTTCGAGCATTCGGCCGAGCGATACGATGGCGGAGGTAATTGCCATATCGCCGGGCTTGTCAGGAATATCGGCAATGAAGGATCTGTCGATCTTCAATCGGGAAAGCGGAAAGCGCCTAAGGGTGCTCAGGCTTGAATATCCGGTACCGAAATCGTCGATTGCGAGACTGACACCCAGCGCCTTCAGTTCATGCATGCGCTCTATCGCTCCCTCGACGTCGCGCATGATCAAGCTCTCCGTCAATTCGAGCTCGAGCCATTGCGGATCGAGACCCGCCGTCTGCAGCGCCGACGCAACCTGGCTTGTCAGCAAATTCTCCAGAAATTGCCGGGCCGATACGTTCACGCCGATGCGCAGCGCTGGCAGGCCGAGATCCCGCCATGCTCGGGCCTGCTGACAGGCTTTGCGCAAAACGATTTCACCGAGCGGGACGATCAGCCCCGTTTCCTCGGCCAGCGGAATAAAGGCTCCGGGAAGCAGCAAGCCCTCGGCCGGATGCTGCCACCGCACAAGGGCTTCGACGCCGGTCACCCTGCCGCTGCGGATCTCCTTTTGCGGCTGGTAGTGCAGCACGAATTCATCCCGCTCCACCGCGCGCCGCAGCTCTTCGATGCGGATCAGCTTGTTGCGAGCATCTTCCGCCATGGCCGGCGTGAACAGTCGAATGGAGTTGCGCCCCGCTTCCTTGGCGCGATAGAGCGCCATATCGGCGTTTGCGAACAGTGCCGAGGCTGTCTCGCCGTGCTCCATGGCGCATGCCACACCGATGCTGCAGCCGACGCGGATTTCGACGCCGCTGATGGTCAACGGCCTGGATATGTCCTTGAGAACGGCGGTGAGCCTCTCGTATATCGAGCCGGAGGGTTCCTCCAGGACGATGATGAACTCATCGCCGCCGATCCTCGCAACGATGCCGCCGCGACCAAGATGGGTCGATATGCGCTGCGCAACCACCACCAGCAATTCGTCTCCGGCGGCGTGGCCGAGGGTATCGTTCACCAGCTTGAAATTATCCAGGTCGACAAAGGCAACGGCCAGGGGCTTCTGCTTTCGTGAGGCTTTCTCCAGTAGGGCGCTGAGCTTACGGTCCAGCAGCATGCGGTTGGGCAGGCCGGTGAGGGCATCGTGTTCGGCCAGATAGGCAATATGGGCGATGTCTCGATGGCGATCGATGGCGATCCCAACCGTTTGCGCTATGCCTGCGAAGAACTCCATGAGCCCGGCCTCGTCACCGTCGGTCTTCACCGTCACCAAGGTTCCATGCCTGCCGCCATCCCGCGAGAAGATCGGAAATTCCAGTATGTCGCCGGCCAGGGATTGGGGTTGCTCGCCATTGAGAACAAAGTCGATCTGCCTACCGTCGAGCAACCGCTCAAGGAGGGATCGGGCATCCTTCAGAAGCACATCAAGATCGATGCCTCGCGCCACATCCTGGAGGAGTTTCGTCTGCGCGCTCATCAATTCTTCGGCGCGCTTGCGAGCGGAGATATCGCGGGAGGCGCCGACGACACCGATGACGTTGCCGTTTCTATCCCGCAGCGGCACGCGCGACATCATCAGCCAGCCTTCGCCCTTGAGGCGCCGCTCTTCCACGCCAAGATCGGCTTTGCCCGTTTCCATGACCCGTCGCTCGACTTCCTCGATCTTATGCGCGTCGGCCATCGGGTGAATTTCGGCATCCGTGAGGCCGATCAGTTCCGCGACATGAGTAAAGCCGTTGTTGAGAACGATTGCCTGGTTGGCGAAGAGGAAACGGCCGTCTCTGTCCTTGGCATAGATATAGTCCGGCACATAGTTGATCATCGCTTCGAGCCATTCGTGGCGTTCGGTGAGCGATAAATGCTGAGCCCGGAGCAATTCGAGCAGCTCGCGAACATGCCGGTCATCATCGTTCGGATCGGTATTTGCTGACTTCGACGATCTACCCGGCCGCTGTGTCATCAATGTTCTCTCGCGTGGTGAACGGACAATAGAAGCAAGCAGTTATGTATCCATGAAAATGCATGGAGCATTTTGGCCGTCCCAAACGGAGGCGTAAAGGCATATTGGGTGATCGGGGTAAAAACAGCGGTCTATCTGAGCTTTGCCCGGAAGAATCTGATCAGCTGAGCATTCATGCGGCGATGAAATGTCGCTCGATCGAAACCGTTCGGATCGGTGCATATGAGGGGGGCGGATTTGGCAAGCGTCGCGCTGCATGGTGGCAGAAAGTCATAATGCCCAGCACCTGTCACGACATGCAGCTCGGGAGGGCGCGGCAATGCGGCGCGCACCGCCTCGTCGTACCAGGGATTGGGCTGGTGGCGGTCATCGGCAGCGCGCCACAGCTGGATGGGAACCTTCACGTCGCGCAAGCCACCGGGTGAGAAGGTGAAGCCAAATGCTGGAGCGGCAACAGCGACCGCCTTGATGCGCCCGTCCTGCTGCCAAGCATCGGAGGGGACCGGCAAAGCGGCGACGGAAGCAACACCGGCCTGGCGGAGTGCGGAGCACAGATCATGAGCAGGATGATCGACGCAATAGGGATCAATCAGACTGAGATCGGGCTTTCCCCCTGCAGACACGAGCACAGTGAAGCCGCCATTCGAGAAACCGAAGGCACCGATCCGTCTTGAATCGACATGGGCATGATCTCTCCATTCGTCGAGAACGAACGTGATCAGCCGGCTCAACTGCTGCGGCCGACGCCAAAGCTTCAATACTTGTCGCTGATCGTCGAAAGTGTCGCCCGCGTGATCGACCGCGGCAACGACGAAGCCCGCATGCGCCAGCGCGAGAGCGGCGTCGTAATGGCCGGCAAGCGATCCCCCGCCGCCATGCGAAATGACGATCAGAGGCAAGCGGCGACCGGTGATCGCGCCGTCTGGCGCCACCAGCTGGGTGAAAGTCGCCAAACGTGCCTCTTGGGGTTTGGCGAGCGTCGGATACCAGATGCCTGCACGCAATGAAGGTTCGCTGCCATTCGGGACGGCCACCTCCTGAAAGGCGACGAACGCATAATCTTTGGCGTGAGCGGCGCCCGAAAGGCCGATGATCAGGAGAGCCGCGATCCGCCACCAAAGGCGGAAAATCGACAGGGCGAGAGCAGTCGAGTAATGCAAGAGGCCATTTTGAACCGGAGCTGTTTCCAGGGCTTTCATGCTATTACCCTTCTCGATTTATCAGCCAGGCGCCGGGCGCAAGGTCGCTTCGTGTTTCGGTATTCCTCGCCACATGATCTGCCGGCGTCAACGATCGGGTAGGCGAGCGCATTCGATACTTGGCGGAGCAATTGGAATGTCGTTTGGGTGCCGTACGGATGCCAATCATATTCAACTCAAGGCATGGTGACCGCCTTGCGGAGTAGGGGCGAAAACAGCTAAAGCCCGACCGGGAGAAATACAGGATTCGCAAGGAAAAGGACATGGACGTTCGCAAGGCTGCGGCGAATGGCAATCTCGTGCTTGCCGGCATGCTTTTGATGCTCGTCGGCGATTTCATGTTTTCGCTGAACGATGCCATGGGCAAATGGCTGGTAGCGAGTTTCTCCGTCGGGCAGATTCTGGTTATCCGCTCGCTGGGCTCGTTCATACTCCTGGCACCCATGATTGCGCGGCAGGGCGGTGATGCGCTCTTTCGCCTCGAGCGGCCGCCGCTGCAGTTTTTGCGGGTGGTTATGACGACACTCGATGTCGGTCTCTTCTACGCCGCCGTTGCCTATCTGCCGCTTGCCGATGTCATGACCTTCTACATGGCAGGCCCCATCTATGTCGCGGCGATCTCGCATTTCTTCCTTGACGAGAGGATCGGCTGGCGGCGCTGGCTGGCCGTTCTTGTCGGCTTCGCCGGCGTATTGATCGCGCTTAGACCTTCGGCGGCCATGTTTTCCTGGCCATCGCTTTTCGGCCTTGGCGGCAGCCTCGCATTCGCGATGACGCTTGTGCTCGGGCGGCGGCTGCGGCAGACGAGCGATGCAACGCTCGTTGCCTGGCAGACGGTTGGCGCCCTCGCGACCGGTTTGGCGCTCAGCATCGGCAATTGGCGCGCGGCATCAGCACTTGATCTCGGCGCCATGCTGGCGCTCGGCGTCGTCGCCGGCAGCGCGCACATGATGATCACGCGGTCACTGAAGCTTGCCCCCGCATCCCTGCTTGCCCCGCTGCAATATAGCCTGTTGATCTGGGCAATTGCGCTTGGTTTCCTATTCTTCGGCGATATTCCGGACGCCCAGATAATCGTTGGGTCCGTCATCATCGTGCTCGCCGGCCTTTTCATTTTCCACCGGAAGAACCTGACCGGCAATATTCCGAAGGATGCTATTCCACGGGATGGGCACTGAGGCGGCGGCTTCAGCCAGAGCCTGTAAATTTCAATTTATTCGCCAGTCAGCGGGATAACCGCCTTCTTAGACGGCAATAGGCAGCCCGATGGCGAGGGCATGCCGCCCTGTATCTTCTATACCTTTCATCGCGATCCTGAACTTGATGCGGCTATGTTGGTCGGATTACGTATCCTTCCGGGCTCGGCAAACGTCCTTGGTGGCATCGACGCCCTCATGCGCCGTCGTTGGGAGTATGGGCAAATATGACAGAGGATCTCTTTCGCGTCGGCAAGTTCGACGACCGTTATTCAGCCTTCATCGAGACGGTCGCGGGACATCGTGGCAAGCTGCATCGCTATTGCAGCCGCATGACCGGATCCGTGCTTGATGGCGAGGACATCATGCAGGATGTCCTCTTGGAGGCCTATCGCAAGCTCAATCATCTGCAGGACGGACAGAATGTCGGGCCGTGGCTGTTCCGCATCGCGCACAACCGCTGCATTGATTTCATACGCAAGCGCGCCGTGCGCAAGACCAAGGAAGCCGCCGCGGCCAGGCCCGACATCATGTCTCCCGCCGACTTCCACGGTCGCGGCATCAGCCGGGCCTTGGAGCGGTTGGTCATCAACCTGCCGCCGAAGGAGCGGGCTTGCGTGCTTCTCAAGGACGTTTTCGACTATAATCTCGAGGAAATCGCGGATCTCGTCGGCAGTACCGTCGGTGGGGTCAAGGCCGCTTTGCACCGCGGCCGGTCGAAGCTTGCTACGCTCCCAGACCAGCCGTCATCGGCAGGCGCCGAGGACAGGGAATTGCTTGACCTGCACGCTCTTTATATCGAACGCTTCAACCGCCAGGACTGGGAGGGTATACGCCAACTCATTAGCGATGACGCGCGGCTCTTGGTCACTAATCTTTATGCAGGCCCAGCGACGCCGAACTACTTCACACGCTTCGAGCTGTTGCCATATCCGCGCAGGCTTGTCACAGCACTCCTCGACGGCGAACGCGTATTGGTGTTGCTAGGCGGATTAGCGCCGCACATGGTCCCGACGGTCATCGTGCGCCTGGAATCGGACCGGCGCGGGATTCACGCGATACTCCACTATTCCCAATGTCCGTGGATATTCGCGGCTGCCGATTCCTTGACAATCGAGCCTGACGCCTCGGCCACGCTGCACTAAGTCGAGCACGGCTGAACGCGCCGACGAATCCGTCGAAATAGGCTGACGCCTACCCCCGCTTGGCTTCGGGCGACGTATCTTTTCGCAGATCCCATCCGTCTTGGAGATGTCGAAAGTCACGTCGTGATCTCGTTGCAACCATCGGCAAAATCACGAGCGATTTTTTGATATATCAGTAAATTCAAAATGGAGGTGAGATGATGGCAAGCAATGCAAGCAGCGCTAACAAGAATCACTACGAAACACTCGCTTTGGCTATGTCCAGAGGCGAGATAAGGAGTCCGGAGGACAATATCGAATGGGCAGATATACATTGGACATCACTCACGGCGGAGCCGCGCGGGGTCGACTATATTGAAGCCGACGCTGACGGCGTTCCGGCGTTGTGGATCGTGCCGAAGCGCGCCAGCGAGGATCGTGTAATCTTCTATGCGCATGGCGGTGGTTTCATCGGAGGGTCGATTTATACCCATCGCAAGATGGTCGGACACCTGGCAAAGGCGATCGGCTGCCGCGCCTTGATGTTCCAATACGCCTACGCGCATCAAAAGAAATATCCTCACCAGCTCGAAACCGCCGTTAGCGCCTATCGCTGGCTGTTGAAACAGGATGTCGATCCCAAGCACATGGCCTTTGCCGGGGACTCGGCCGGAGCAATTCTCACCTTCGGAGCGTTGCAGCGCGCGCGTTCCGAAGGAATACCACTTCCCGCAGCAGCTATGATTATATCAGGGTGGTTCGATCTCGCGCAGACTGGCGCAACTTACGAAATCAACCGCGCCAAGGACATCGCTTTTGCCAAGGAAGGGGTCGATTGGCTTGCTGCCAACGTTCTCGGTGAAGGCGCGGATCACAAGAATCCGCTGGCCAGCGCGCTTTATGCCGATCTGAGAGGTTTGCCGCCGGTCTATCTGCAGGCCGGAGCCGACGAGACATTGCTCGACGACAGCCGGATGTTCGCAGAGCGCGCGAAGGCAGCCGGGGTCGAAGTCCAGTTGGATATCTACCCGGAAATGCTCCATAGCTTCCAGATGATGGCCGGCCGCGCGCCGGAAGCCGATGCGGCTATCGAGCAGCTGGCGAAATGGGGCAGATCGAAGCTCGGCCTAGCTTAGCCTGACAAAGCGGAGATTGGATCCGCTTTAAGGAGTTATGCAGGAGAGATAGAATCTCCCTTCCTTTCGGCCGACAATTCTATCCAGCGAACCTGCCGCCGCCATCGTCATGCGACCGTCGACGCTCCTTGCTGAGGGGCATTCCGCTTCAGCGGGGAGTTTCGAGGAGAGGGGTCGGGGGGCTCGCACCAGGCCCAAGCGGCTCGATGCCCGTATGGGCCGATGGCGGACGAACGTCTCGGCGGCTTCGCGTCGACAGGGTACTTTGCAAAAACGTCGATGCAAGCCGCACTCTTGGCGATCAGGCCAAACTCTATATGGTGGCGCAGCCGCGCATGCAGAGCGGTCGATCTCCCGTCGTGTCGTGTTTGCTGACACGATTGCACCGTTCGGTCGTGCTGAAAACGACTGCTCTGCTCGCCAGCTTCATCTGTCTCTCACATGCCGGGAATTAGGGCACGGCATTACGTGCCTAAGCCAACGCGACCCGCTTTGCGATCCGTGCTACGCGCTCGCCATAAGCGCGGGCAGTCTCCAGATCGCCGGCCGACATTTCGCCCGGGGCAGCATCGGCATCGGACTGCGCCATGGGCGCGATGTACGATCCCATCCTGTTTGCATCGTCTCGCGTCGACGCCTTCACGTTCGCCGGCTTGATCCCCAGGCTGACCCATAGACCCCCATGCTGTCCTGCCAGAAGCACAAAGTATTCGAGCGTATTGAGCTTGTCGCCGTTCAGACTGGCGCTGTTGGTGAAGCCCCCGAAAATCTTGTCCTGCCATTTGTTGGTGAACCAAGCCTTCGAGGACGTATCCGCGAACTTCTTAAACTGCCAGCTCGGGCCACCCATGTAGGTTGGCGATCCGAAGATGATGGCGTCGGCGGCGTCCAACGCGACCCATCCGTCATCGGAAAGGTTGCCGTCGGCGTCGATGGCGCAAAGTACTCCGCCCGCCCCGTCCGCGACGGCTTCCGCCATCCGCTGGGTGTGGCCGTAGCCGGAATGATAGACGACAACTGTGCCTGTCGTGCGATTTGACATGGTAGTTCTGGCCTCCTTCGGACCGTTGCCTTGCGCCGCCTGGAGCCAAGTTCGCTCCGCCTGACGTCTTCTTGATGGGTGATGATGGGGAGTTCGGATGACGCCAGATGCTCAGGCGTGGCTGCCGAGACCTGCCGCTATCAGCAGTAGCAGGAACAGCATGGGCGGCGGGAGCTCCCGGTAGTTCCGGATGCGGACAATGGACGCAATTGCGGTGAGCATGATTAAGATACCCAACCCGACCCCGATGTAACGGGTACCGGCCGTGATCAACAACAACGCGGTCACAACCTCGAGTGCGGACGTCACCCAGCACCACCAGAATGGGAACCCAAGTCGCACGAAACTCGCGCGGATTTGCGGGTGACCACTCGCGTTGAGGACGGCGCCGATGAGAAACGCTGCGGCGGTCAGCCAGACGAGGACGTATTCGAGCAGCGTCGCGCCCGTGAATAGTCGAATGGGAAGATTCATTGATTTCCTCTTCGATGATGAGCCATGCCTCTTAGTCCAGGCATAGCGACATGAAATAATCTAGCATTGCTAGATTGTCAATCGTCATTCCTTTTCGATAGCTTTGGCAGTACAAAATTCGCGCGAATGGAGATGAGGACACCAGGTGGGCATCAGCGAACGCAAGGCCAGGGAACGTGAGGAGCGCGAACGCAGGATCGTCGTCGCTGCGAGGACGATCGCGGAACGCGACGGCTGGGCTTCCGTTACAATCCGGCGTCTCGCCGACGAGATAGAATACAGTCAGCCCGTTCTCTATTCGCATTTCGAAAATCGCGATGCGATCGTCGGCGCAGTCGCACTTGAGGGCTTTAGCGAATTGGCAGCGATGCTCCGCGCCGCGATCCGGCCATCGTCTACGCCAAAGGAGCTAGTGGAAGGCGTCGCGACCGCCTATCTCGACTTCGCTTTCGCGCGTCCCGCAATGTACGAGGCGATGTTCATCCTGCCGACCGGCCTTCGCTTCGCCAGATCCGACACACCGGCACCGCTCCGCGAGGGTTTCAGAGCCATGGCGGCGGTGGTTGCGCCGTTCTCTCAGGATCTGGATACCGCTACTGAAACGTTCTGGGCGGCACTTCACGGATTGGCGGAGCTTGAGCGTCACGGCAGAATAAGACCCGCTTTCCGGTCTCACCGTATCACGCTCATCATGCAGATGGTATCGGGTCAACGCTGAGACCAAGGCTTGCGATTTACCTGATTCCGCATAGATGGCTGGGACAATGTGGATAGACAAGGGCTCAAGCCTTCTCGTTTGACCGCTTACGCCACATCACCTCGGTGACATCTTCGGCGATTGCGGCAAATCGTCTGTCGGGGAACAATGCTGCAGGCATTTGGGAAGGTTCGCCAAGCAGGCGAGGGGCCGCAAGAGCCGGCCCACTAGGATTCGTGTTCATCCCCCGTTACGATAAACCGCGCGTCAACAAATCCGTGGCATCTTTAGAAGCCAACGAGCGGAATGGGGAACATGAGCCTGCTGTCGTCCCTGATGAGAAGAATGCGGAGCCGCCCCGAGATATCAGGCGTCGATCGCCTCGATCCGTCATACGATGTGCATCATCTCAAAAAGGTTTTTGACCACTGTTCCAAAGCAGCCAGGATCGGAGTGTGGGAGTGCAGCCTTCCGGACGAACGGCTCTCCTGGACGGATATGGTCTATGAGCTGTTCGATCTTCAACCGGGAACGCCCCTGGTTCGAGATGACATCGTCGCGCTGTATTCTCCTGACGCAGCCAAGGAGCTTACACGACTTCGAAATGCAGCCATCGAACAGCGTGGCAGCTTCTCACTCGATGCCGAGATCATTACTCGCAAAGGCAACCGACGTTGGATCAGGGTTACCGCGACGGTCGAATGTGAAGGCGACATTCCGGTTCGCATCTTTGGCCTGAAACAGGATGTTACGGCGGAAGTCATGATGCTGCGCGAGATCCGCCGCAGGGCGGACTTTGATCATCTGACGGGACTGCCCAACAGGTTCAGTTTTCACGAACGTCTTGACGCGCTCTGCGGATCGGGATCGGCCATCAACACAGCTCTTCTGTTGATAGATCTCGATGGATTTAAGCGAGTCAATGACACCTTCGGACATGGGATGGGGGACATGTGCCTGATAGAGGCGGCGCGGCGTCTGACAGGTGCTGCGGAGCACGCCGATCTGGTGTCAAGAATCGGGGGCGACGAGTTCGCCGTGATCTATACCGGAGCTTCGGTAGGACATGTCGAACATGCTGCCAGCCGTATTGCGCAGGAAATGCAGTGGGACGCTCGTGACGGAATCGTCCTTGGTGCGTCCGTTGGCATCGCTTGGGCAGTGCCGGGAACAACCTCGGCCTCGCTTTACGAAGAGGCCGACAAGGCTATGTATCAGGCCAAGACGCAGGGACGGGCTCGTCTTGACGCTCATTGCACAACCACAGACGAGCCACACCCCTACCGATCCGCTGGATGACTTGAACTGGGGTTCAGAGGTTTGGCCGGTGTTCAATCGCCGAGACATTAATTTCCAGAGTGAGGCTATTGAAATCATTGGCATGTGGCATAGGGAACATGGCTTTTCGCGGAGCTCCGCCATCGCTTTCATGCTGAACTCAATGGCTTCCAAGCCCAACGGCTAGCGATAGAAAACGCATTCAAAAAACTTTGTTTACTTGGATATGTCGATCGAGCAGGCGGCTCATCCAGAGCGAGCGAATATGGCTCCTGTCGAAGGCTTCGATTTCGACAAACCAGTTGCGCCGAAACTCGGCCGGTATTCGCCTTCTGCAAGGGAGGCACGCGAATCTGGTGGTTCATTAGGGAGTGCTGATGGCTTAAATTCGCGCCCTTCACACCAAAGGACCAAGATGTCTGAACATTCCCGCCTACTAGAATCGACACGGCATTGCGTATCTGATCGAAAGCCGAAGGGGACCGCCACGTACATAGCCGTTGCAATCGTCGCCGTTCTCACGTCATCGATTTCAGCCCGCCATGAAGCTCCCGCGCCATCGCAGAAACCCGTCGCGAAGTTGCTTCAAGACGTCAACTGATTTGCCGGAGATCCGTCGCACGCCAGAATCGCCAGAGGTTGTGAATCTTATATTGGACAATTATAGATTGTAAACAGATAATGTACATTATGGAACTAAACTGAAGCGGTTTCGTGAGTGCGGCCTTTTGGTCGGTATCAGCGTCGATTTCGTTTTTGACGATAACGTTGAACTTGCGTATCTCAGTTCCCTTATCTGTGCCAACTCTGATCCCAGCATCCACTTCCAGAACACCCCCGCGCTCTGGAAGTGGCCGACTGGCGGCCGCAACATCCAAACCTCTCCCGCCTCATCGAAAATTGCGCAAGCTACTGCAACGTACGCTTCTGATCCAAATCCGGCGCGAGGACGTTCATCGGTTCAAGGCGTCCGCTGCCATCCAATCCGGTCGCCACAACGGATAGACGGAACCTACCGTCGAGATTGCGATCGAAGATCGCGCCGACGACGATTTCCGCGTCGCCTTGTACTTCGTCACGAATGCGGCTCGCTGCCTCGTCCACCTCGAAGAGTGTCATATCCGAACCGCCGGATATCGAGACTAAAACACCCTTGGCACCTCTCATTGAAACGTCATTCAACAACGGATTCGCGATTGCCGCCTCGGCTGCTCTCATCGCCCGGTTTTCCCCGGCGGCTTCGCCCGTGCCCATCATGGCTCGGCCCATACCACGCATGACCGATTTCACGTCGGCGAAATCAAGGTTGATCAGGCCTTCCTTGACGATGAGATCGGTGATGCATCCGACGCCGGAATAAAGCACGCGATCAGCGGTCATGAAGGCATCCGCGAAAGTGGTCTTTGCATCGGCAATGCGAAACAAATTCTGATTGGGAATTACAATAACCGTATCGGCGGCCTGCCGAAGTGCATCGATGCCGAGATCCGCTGTCTTCATGCGGCGATTGCCCTCGAAGGAAAATGGCTTTGTAACGACGCCGACGGTTAGGATGCCAGCCGAACGGGCAGCTTGAGCGATGACTGGTGCAGCACCTGTCCCTGTTCCGCCGCCCATTCCAGCGGTGACGAAGCACATGTGCGAACCGTGCAGATGATCCATAATCTCATCGATCGATTCCTCGGCGGCCGCGCGGCCGATCTCCGGCAGCGAACCCGCACCGAGACCCTCTGTTACATATGCCCCGAGCTGGATGCGGCGCGATGCCTTCGATGTCGCGAGAACCTGGGCGTCCGTGTTTGCCGCGATGAAGTCAACGCCCGCCAAATTTTCGGCGATCATGTTATTGATCGCGTTTCCGCCGCCACCACCGACGCCAATTACAGTAATATGCGGCCTTAGGCCTGCGATGCCGCTCTTGGCGTCCGTCATGTTTCACTTCCCTCATCTTGGTCGTACGTCTATCGCTTCGAACAGCGAGTCGCGTTTCATCGTAGAAACGCAACAAGGCGTTGACAGGGCAATGGCGTTTGCGCAAGCCTAGAGACGCCAAATCGGTCTTGTTAACAAAGTCGTTGCCGATCGCGACGGCGGATATACGAGCGACCTCAGCCAACCGAGATGACAACAGAGCGAAAGCTGGAGTGGCTCTTCGTTATGCAAATGCATGCTAGAGCCGGTTTGATCCAGGAAATCGTTCCTGGCGGACGCTGAAATCCCGGCGGTTCCGTGCCTTCCAATCCTCCGCTTACTCCGTTTTTACGCGAGCGTTTGCCCCAAGTCGCTGCAAAGTTTCAACGATCGGTTTCGCGACCAGCGTCTTCTGCGCTCACCAGGAGCTTGTCGATCCGGCGACCATCGAGGTCCACCACCTCGAAACACCATCCGCCCTTTGCGAAACTCTCGCCCACCTCCGGAAGATGGCGCAATTCCTGCAGCACGAAGCCTGCGACGGTCTGATAGTCGCGATCGTATTCGATCTTAAGGTTCATGAAATCGGCGAATTCATCGATGGGCATCCAGCCGGACACGAGATAGCTGCCGTCGTGACGGCGGACGATGGCCTGTTCGCCGCCGGCACCGGCTTCTTCCTGCACGGCACCGAGAATGGCTTCGAGAATATCGCCCGACGTGATCACACCTTCGAAATGGCCATATTCGTCGTAGACCAACACCATGTGTGACAAGGACCGGCGCAGCGCCTTGACGACATCAAGCGCGCTCGAGAGATCCGAAACGATCGGCACTTGCGTGGCCAGCGCCAGAATATCGACAGCGCCGCCGGAGGCTAGCTCATCGAAGAAATCACGGGTCGTCAACACGCCGACGATCTCGTCGGAGCTATCCTTGCGCAACGGCAGTCGCGCCTTTTCGGTGCGGCGAAGCTGTTCTCGGATCTCGTCGAAACTGTCTTCTATATCGATAACTTCCACATCGCGGCGCGGTGTCATCAGCGCCCTGGCGTTTCGGTCGGCCAATCGCATGACACTTGAGATCATCGCCTGCTCTTCCGTCGCGATGACGCCGGCGCTCTGCGCTTCCGCCAGAACCGTCTTGATTTCTTCATCGCTGACGCCGTCCGCGGCCTTGCCGGATTGGCCGAGCGCGCTCAGGACCAGCCTCCCCGAAATGTCGAGGAGCCAGACGAGCGGGGCTGCGGCGCGAGAAAGGAACACCATGGCCGGCGCAACTTTGCTGGCAACGGCCTCGGGCGCCCGAAGCGCCACCTGCTTGGGCACCAATTCGCCAATGATCAGTGACAGGTAAGTGATGGCGACGACGACGGAGCCGACGCCGATAGTATCGGCAACCGCGGTCGATAGGTCCTGCGCGGCGAGCCAGCCCGACAGCCGGGCGCCAAGGGTGGCGCCCGAAAAGGCACCGGATAGAACGCCAACGAGCGTAATGCCGATTTGCACGGTGGACAGGAAACGGCCCGGCTCTTCGGAAAGCCTTATCGCCATTGCGGCGCCGCGGCTGCCCTGGTCCGAAAGGACCTTAAGTCGAGCGGGCCGCGACGATACGATCGCCAGTTCCGACATGGCAAGCACGCCGTTGAGAAGGGTGAGAACGACAACAATCGAAATTTCGAGAAGCAAAATCGGCCCTTTTTGGTTTCAGCGGAAAGATAGGTGGCAGGGGCGGCAAAAGCCAGCATTCCATGGACATGATTTCTCTGGCGCCACCAGTAAAAGCAGTTCGCTGAGCCTAGCGCATGGCCGGCAGGATGTCCGCGGCAAGCTCTTCCATGACCTCGCCGGGTGGCCTGCCCTGTGCGATGAGATTGAAGGCGACGTGATGAATGCCTGCGTCGCGCATTGCCGACAGCGTATCGATCAGCCCTCGTCTGCCGGTTCTGCCGCCGAGACTGACCTCCTCATATGGCGCGTCGGACTTGTCGAGCAGGTCCAAAACCATCGATTGGCCGAAGCCGCGAAAATCGGTGGCAACCTTTGTCCGGGCGTTATGCCAAAGTCCCAGCCGGTCTTTCTGAACCGATAGCGGCCGGTAATAGGTCATCCACGCCGTCGCATGCCTGGCGATCCACTCGAGGGATTGCGACGATGACCCCACAGCCACCATCGGAACGGACGCTTGCTGCAGGTGGGGCCGTATGGTGAACTCTTCCCGCACGCGACCATCTTCACCGATGACCTTCTGATCCGGGCGGAGAGCGGCGGCGAGGCGCTGCCAATGCGATTGGAAGAGCGCTTTGCGGTTCTCGACATCTTCTCCGAACACCTCATATTCGCTCGGCCTGTCGCCGGAGCCGAGGCCGAGGACGAACCGCCCTTTCGAGAGGGATGCCACCGAAAGGGCCGCCTTGGCGATATGAAGCGGATGCCGCAGAGGCAGCACGATCGCGCCCGTTGCCAGGGCGATCCTGGATGTGGAGGCTACCAAAGCCCCGAGAAAGACCCACGGGTCTGCATGGCCGATCGGGTCTGGGTAGCTTTCGCTGTTGAGGGGAACATCCCTCACCCACAAGGCATCGAAACCCAATCCATCCGCTTGAGCGGCAATACCGAGCTGATCGTCGAACTGCACGTCGGCAAGGGTTCTCTCCTGCGCCGGCAGGACAATGCCGAATGAAAGCCGATCTGGATGGAAAAGCACGTTACGCCCTGAATCCTATTGCCTCTGGCAGGGAGATAAGGCGGCGTGCCGTCGAGAAAAAGGGCTGGCGTCGACTTGCATCGTGATTGTGCGCGATATTAGTCCGCCCCATGGAGCGGACTGTGATCCTGCAGAGAATCCGTTTCGATCCGCGACTGCGGCCCTGCGACTCAGCCTGTAGTAACGCACTGCTTGACGAAATCGTGCAATGCCTTCTTTTCCAGGCCCTTGGCCGTGCCTTCGTCATGGCAGGACTTGCGTTTTGCCAGGACCGGGTACTTCTGCTGCAGGCAGCTTTTCGCTGCGTTTCTACGAGCCTGACCCTTGAGGCTCTGCCCTGTCGCATCCTGCCGGCAGGCTTGCCGCGCCGTCCTGATTTCATCCTTCGACGGCATGGTCGAGGATGGTGTCGAAGCGGAAGGCGTCGTGGCGGGGGCCGGCGTTGCGGTCGTCGTGGGTGAGGCCGTTTGCGCGAAAACCACGGTTGCGGAAGACAGGGCGAAGAGCGCGGCGGCGGTCGCGCTTAGCAGCTTGCTGGTCATGGGCATATCCTCTTGCCTGAAGGCCATTCATGTTCAAGCCGCCAACCCCATCACGAGGTCGGCGTTCTTCTTGAACGATGGAGATCGGCATATCCGTCGCTCGGGCTGCTACTAAAATCTCCGACCGACGGGCGACTTGACGTCAATAGATCACGACGCCCCTGACACTCTTTCCCGAATGCATGAGCTCAAAGCCCTTGTTGATGTCTTCGAGCGGCATGGTGTGGGTGATCATCGGATCGATCTCGATCTTGCCCTCCATGTACCAGTCGACGATCTTCGGCACATCGGTGCGGCCGCGCGCACCGCCGAAGGCCGTCCCCATCCAGGTGCGGCCGGTGACGAGCTGGAACGGACGCGTCGAGATCTCCTGGCCGGCGCCGGCAACGCCAATGACCACCGACTTGCCCCAGCCGCGATGGCTGGCTTCGAGCGCCTGGCGCATCACCCTGGTGTTGCCGGTGCAGTCGAAGGTATAGTCGGCACCACCGATCTGGTCGGCGCCGCGCTTCGTCATGTTGACGAGGTAAGGCACGATGTCGTCGCCGACCTCCTTCGGATTGACGAAATGCGTCATGCCGAAGCGCTCGCCCCATTCCTTCTTGTCATTGTTGAGATCGACGCCGATGATCATGTCGGCGCCGGCCAGCCGGAGCCCCTGGATGACGTTGAGGCCGATGCCGCCGAGACCGAAGACGATCGCGGTTGCCCCGATCTCCACCTTGGCGGTGTTGATGACGGCGCCGATGCCTGTCGTGACGCCGCAGCCGATATAGCAGATCTTGTCGAACGGGGCGTCGGGATTGACCTTGGCAACGGCAATCTCCGGCAGCACGGTGAAATTGGCGAAGGTCGAGCAGCCCATATAGTGATGGATCTTGTCCTTGCCGATCGAGAAGCGCGAAGTGCCGTCCGGCATCAGGCCCTGGCCTTGCGTCGAGCGGATCGCCGTGCACAGGTTGGTCTTGCGCGACAGGCACGACGGGCATTCGCGGCATTCGGGCGTATAGAGCGGAATGACATGGTCGCCTTTCTTCACCGAGGTGACCCCCGGTCCGACATCGACGACGATGCCGGCGCCCTCATGGCCGAGGATCGCCGGGAACAAGCCCTCAGGATCGGCGCCAGACAGGGTGAAGTCATCGGTGTGGCAGATGCCGGTCGCCTTGATCTCGATCAGCACTTCGCCGGCCTTCGGCCCCTCAAGCTGGACCGTCATCACCTCAAGCGGCTTGCCGGCAGCGACCGCTACGGCTGCTCTTACGTCCATGGAAACCCCTCCAGAATCAATAGATTATTGCTGATATCTCGCTTGATTTGTTAGCTGGATATTCTCGCCCACAAATCAAGTATTTCCTGCCTCATAAGCAGGGATTCCTCCCAGCGGTCGGTGGTGTCCTCGCCGTCCCGCCCGGTGATCGCATAGGGTTTCGGCCCCAACTCGCAAGTGAAGGCGAGCGTCGCGTCCGTGTCGGCGCGCTTCCGCCAGCTCTTGAAGCCATATTCCCACCAGCCGAGGAAGAGATCGACCCAGGGCCGATGATGGGGGAAGGAAATCTCGATCTGGACCTGTTCGCGCGAGGCGACGCGGCCGTGGAAGGCCCAGGAACTGTCGAGTATGCGATGGATGAGAGCATGGTTCTCGTCTGATACCGGCCAGGCGAATTCGCGCCCGACGAGGAAATGGGAGATATCGCCCAGCAGCCGCAGTTCCGGCAGCCGATCGAGCAGATCGAGCGTGAAGAACAGATCCGTCGTCATGCGGTCGCGATGCGTCTCGATCCAGACGTTGACGCCGGCCTCTTCCGCCAGCCGCTGCCAGCCTTCCAGCAAGGGGATGCAATCCTCCAGCCGTCGCAGACGCACATCCGGCTGCAGACAGATGTGGTGAACGTTGTATTCGGCGGCGACCTCGAGCACCGGCTTCAGATCGTCGACGGTCTTCGGGAAGCACTGGCCTTCCGCCTGCAGGCCATGCTGCTTGAGCAGGCCCGCGACACGGGAAACGACGTTGCGATCGTACCAATGGGTGCTGATGCCATCAAAGCCGGCGGCGGCGATCTTTTCGATATTCTCTTCCAGAGAAAGCTCCGGATAACGAGCGCTGCGTCGCTCCATGGACCAGAGCGACTGGAATATGAGCAAGTTTTGCATAGGTCCTCCCGTACCAGTGGCTTGCTCAGATCACGAATCCGAAGCCTTTGCCAGTCGCCGCGGTGATGGCTTTTGATCATCGCCGCGTTTCATTGCAAAGCCGATGTATTTGCGGGCCACGAGCCCGCGGCATGATGGTTTTTCATCAAAATACTTTCGGACGCCGCTAGGCTCCATCGGTAACTCTTTCCGAGCGGTCGCTTGGGTCGCTGTTTCCTGGGAGGAGAACATGTTGAAGTTTTTGAGTGCAGGCGCGCTCGCGCTGGTGCTGTCGTCGCAGGTCCATGCCGCCGATCGGATCGGCGTTTCGATGGGCTACCTGACGACCAATTTCCAGACCCTGATCGCCAATGGAATGCAGGACTACGCCAGGACCAAGGGCCTCGATCTGCAGGTGGTAGACGCCGCCAACGACGTCAACAAGCAGCTCGATCAGGTGCGCAATTTCGCGGCGGGCGGTGTCTCCGCCATCATCGTCGATCCGGTGGATTCGGACGGCACGCCTGCCATGAGCAAGATTGCCGAAGATGCCGGCATTCCGCTGATCTACGTCAATATCCAGCCGACCGATCTTTCAACGCTCGGAAAGAAGCAGGCCTTCGTCGGATCGAATGAAACGGAATCCGGCACGCTGCAGACGAAGGAAATCTGTCGCATGCTCGGCGGCAAGGGCGATGTCGTCGTCATGGTCGGCGACCTCACCAGCCAGGCGGCACGCCAGCGGACGCAAGACGTGCATGATGTGCTGAAATCAGGCGAATGCAGCGGCATCAAGGTGGTGCGCGAGCAGGTCGGCAACTGGAGCCGCGTCGACGGCGCCGATCTCGTTTCGAACTGGCTGACCTCCGGCGTCTCATTCGAAGCCGTCATCGCCAACAACGACGAAATGGCGCTCGGCGCGATATCAGCGATCAAGAATGCCGGCGGCTCGACCGATAAGACGATTGTCGCGGGCATCGACGCGACGCCGGATGCGCTGCAGGCGATGAAAACGGGAGACCTCAAGGTGACCGTGTTCCAGGACGCGAAGGCTCAGGGGCGCGGTGCCGTCGATACGGCCGTAAAGGCGGCGAAGGGCGAGCAGATCGATAGGGAAGTCTGGATCCCCTTCAAGCTGGTAACCAAGGACAACATGGTTCAGTTCGAAAGCCTCAATTGAGCAGCGAGGCATCGGCATTTTGGGTACTGTTGCCGGTGCGGGGCAACGAACTTCCGGCCGTCGTGAGCAAATTTCATCAAATCAATGCTGTCGTTTCGAGCTGACACCGCTGACACTGACTGCATAGTTCATTCACTGGGAGGCACATCATGGACGACACGATCTACGGCTCGCGCGATAAGCGCGGAGACTGGAAACCCAACAAGCTTTTGCAATATCCGCCTGTTTTCATCTGGCCGGCAAAACCGGCTGCCTTCCTGAAGTGGTTCTTCGGCTATCCCGGCTATCTGATGCCATGGAATGTCGTCTATGCCGTCGTCGCAACGCTGCTGTGGCTTTACGCGACGCCCTCCATGGAGACCATGAAGACGCTGGCGCCGGGCTGGATCGCCTATCTTCTCCTGCGCAATGCCGTGCTGGTCTTCCTGTTCTTCGGCGCCTTTCACCTGCGCCTCTATATGCAGAAGAAGCAGGGCACGAGCTTCAAATATAATAGCAAGTGGCCGTCGAAGGATAACTCTGCCTTCCTTTTCGGCAACCAGACCGTCGACAATGTGATCTGGACCTTTGCAAGCGCCGTGCCCCTATGGACGACCTTCGAGGTGATGACGCTCTCGGCCTTTGCGAATGGCATTATTCCCCATGTCGATTTCGCCGAACATCCGATCTATTGCGTCATTATCATGCTGCTGGTCCCGGCATTCCGCGATCTGCATTTCTATCTCGTGCATCGCCTGATCCACTGGCCGCCGCTCTACCATGCGGTCCACAAACTGCATCACAACAACGTCAATCCCGGCCCCTGGTCCGGCCTCGCCATGCACCCGGTCGAGCATCTCCTGTATTTCTCGGGCGTTCTCATCCACTGGATCGTGCCGTCCAACCCGATCCACGCCCTGTTCCACTTGACGCATGCCGCGCTTGCACCGGCGCCGGGCCATGCCGGCTTCGACAAGATCGTGATTGGCGAGGAGGCCGGGATCGATACCCACGCCTATGACCATTACCTCCATCACAAGTTCTTCGAATGCAATTACGCCGATGGAGTCATCCCGCTCGACCAATGGTTCGGCACCTTTCACGACGGCTCGAAAGATGCCGAGGACCGCATGAACAAGCGCTTCATGGAGCGCGCGAAGAAATATGCCGAGAAGCAGGCCCGCCGCTCCGGCACACCAGGCTAGCAGGGAGCCGAAGCCTGGCCGGGTTCCTCCGACTGGGACAACGATCTCAAGGACTTGCCGAGGGAACTTCGTGCTCCATATGCGACGATTGGGCTCTCCCCCCGCCACCGGCCGAACCGGCCGTTGGCGGGAAATGCCGGAGCCCGCAGCCCTCCTTCCGCGGGCTCCGGCATTGTCACTCATAGGTGACTTGAGGTGAGGCCGATGTTTTCGGCGGTATAGGTCAGGAATGGCACGGGATCCTGACTGACAGGCACATCGATAATTCCCATCCGCGATAGGATCGTATCCAAGGCGCGCCTTGCTTGTGTTTCAGGCGCCTGATCGAGAACGAGCGTCATCAGCCCAGAAGCGATGAAGCGGCGCGTTTCGTCGTTGAGTTCATGTGCGATCCAGACGAGCTCCCTTCCCCGCTGCTCCTGAAAGCGCTGAAGCACCGAGCCGACACCGAGATTGGCGCCGCCGGCATTGTAAACGCCGACAACATCCGGGCAGCGCAGCAGCGCCTGCGTCATCATCTCGGCGGATTTCACGTCGTCATCCCCGCCGAACACGACCTCCGAAAATCGCAGGGTGGAGTTGCCATGGGACCCGAGATAATCGGAGAAGCCGCGAATGCGCTCCCTGTGGATCTGATAGGCCCAGCTATGACAGATCGCGACGACGCTTCCCGTCGCGTGCCGCAGCATGCGCGACATGTAGAAGCCGGCGGTTCGGCCGGCTGCATAATTGTCGATACCGACAAACACGTCATCCCGGCCGGTGAGATAGGAGACGATCTGGACGACCTCGACACCGGCGGCTCGGGCCTTTCGCAGACTTTCGCGGATTGCCGGATGATCGACCGCCGTGACGATCAAGCCGTGCCGGCGAATGCTGCTATTGGCGATATGCGCGGCAAACTTCTCGGGATCGCTCTCCTCGACGAAGGTCCGGTGGACCGTGATCGAGCCGTCCAGTGAGGCGGCAATCCGCTCGAAGGCACGGTTGAGCCTGGCAAAGAACGGTGACTCTGGCCTGACTAGGATGACTTCGATGCGGATCGTGCCGCGATAAAGACTCGGGATGATCCCCTTGTAGCCCAACCGCTTGGCGGCCAGCACGACCTTCTCCGCCGTCTGCGGCTTGACACTTCCGCGTTCGTTGAGAACGCGTTCCACCGTTGCAAGGCCGACGCCTGCGGCTGCCGCGATATCCACCAGACGGGCCTTCTTCATTCCGCTCCTCCTTGAGGAAAAATGATCATAATCGGCGTGGAATGTGAAGGCCTATCTCGCGCATGCTCAAAACCAGTCGGGAGGAGAAAACGGAGCGCGATCAAGGCGCAACGTCAACTTTCTCTCAACGTCAGACATTGGTTTTCACGCCCCAAGGCTTTCGCGCCCTGGCGATTGCTGCAATGAGGAGGAAGAAATGACGAATTGGGTTGATGCCTGCGCTGCCGATGAAATCGATCAGGAGGATGTTGTCCGCTTCGATCACGCCGGAAGAACCTTCGCGATCTATCGAAGCCCCGACGACGAATATTTCGCGACCGATGGTCTTTGCACCCATGAAAAGATCCATCTAGCCGATGGGCTGGTCATGGACGATATCGTCGAGTGTCCGAAGCACAATGGCCGCTTCAGCTACAAGACCGGCGAGGCACGGGGCGCGCCGGTCTGCATCAATCTGAAAACCTACCAGGTCAAAGTGGAAGGCGATCGCGTCATGATCGGGATCGGCGCATGAGCGGCGATACGGGCATTATCATCGTCGGCGCCGGAGAATGTGGCGCGCGCGCCGCGTTGAGCCTGAGGGAGAATGGCTATCGGCAGGCGATCACGCTTATCGGCGACGAGGTCCATCTCCCCTATGAGCGGCCACCTCTTTCTAAGCAGGTTCTGCTCGATGAGGCTGCGCGGCCGGCGTCGATCGTTCTCAGCGATATCATGCTCGCCGAGCGGGCGATCCGGCATGTCAGCGGCGCATCGGCGAGCGCTATAGACACTTTGGGGAAGCAAGTGATCCTCTCGAATGGCCGGGCACTGTCTTACGACAAATTGCTGCTGACGACGGGTGCCACCCCTCGGCGATTGCCGAACGCGCCTGCCAGCTCCCGAATCCTCTATCTGCGGACGATCGACGATGCGTTAGCGCTCCGTTCCCATATCCGGGCTAATATGCATGTAGCCGTGCTTGGCGGCGGCTTCATCGGCCTGGAGGTTGCGGCATCGGCGCGCAGTCGTGGCGCGAAGGTGACGGTTATCGAGTCGCAGGAGCGCATTCTCAAGCGCGGCGTACCGGAGCCGATCGCCGAAACGATCACAGCCCTGCATCGGCGCAACGGCGTCATCGTGAAATGCGGCGTCGCGGTTCTCGGGATCGAAGCGGATGAACGGCATGTCGGCATTTCCCTTTCCGATGGGGATAAGGTCTCGGCGGATGTGCTGATCGTCGGGATCGGCGCGCAGCCGCGCACGGAGCTCGCCGTTCAGGCCGGCATTGCGGTCGATAACGGCATTGCGGTCAACGAGCGCCTGGAGACGTCGGCCGCGGATATCTATGCCGCCGGCGACTGCTGCTCATTTCCGCATCCGCTCTATGGCGGCCGCCGGCTGCGCCTCGAAGCCTGGCGCAATGCGCAGGACCAGGGCATTCTTGCCGCCGCCAATCTGACAGGCGCGGCGCGCAGCTATCAGGCCGTTCCCTATTTCTGGTCCGACCAGTACGATCATACGCTGCAGATCGCCGGCCTCGTCGATGAAGGGCAACTGGTCGTCCGCAGAGATCTTGGCGATGGCGCCTTCATCCTGTTTCATCTCGACGATGAACAGCGACTTGTCGCAGCAAGTGGCGTCGGTCCCGGCAACAAAATTGCCAAGGACATCAAGCTGAGCGAGATGCTGATTGCCAAGCGCGTCATTCCGCCGATCGAGGCTTTGGCGGCGGAGGCGAATCTGAAATCCCTGTTGCCAAGGGCGGCTTAGCCACGAACTGCTTCGTAGCTAAAACAGGCCGCAGTTGAGCTCAGGTGATCTTTCCTGTCAGACCCAGAACGCCGGTATGGTCGACATCCAGAGCAAGGCGATCGTAATCCTCGACATTCGGATGCCGCGTGAACAGCGGCGTTCGATGGGTCGCGCTGATGACAAGCACGGAAGCGCCAGACGCTTCCGCTGCCTCTATTCCGGCAGGTGCGTCCTCAAAAACGAGACAATCTTCAATGGGTTGCGCCAATATCTTTGCAGCCAGAATGAAGCAATCCGGCGCTGGCTTGCCATTCTGCACATCCTCTCCGGTGATCAGAACCGAGGGCCAGGGAATACCGGCCGCCTCAAGGCGAACCCTGGCGAGCTCCCGCGGCGCGGAGGTGACGATCGCCCACCGGTCCGGCGGCAGGCTTTTCAAGAAGTCGATGGCGCCGGCAATCGGTTCGACGCCGGCCACGTCATCGATTTCGGCCTGCGTGAGGATCCTGGCCTCTTCGGCGGGATCGATCCCCGACAGGCCTAGCCGGGTGATCGTCTCGACCGCCTTGCGGCCGTGAACGGTCGCGAGCAGGCTGACGGCGTCGACGCCGCGTTTTTCGGCCCATGCAGTCCAGACCCGTTCGCCGACCGCAATCGAATTCAGGACGGTTCCATCCATGTCGAACAGGAAGGCGCCGAAGGTACGGCCGTCGAAGGGCATCAGGATCGATCCTCGGTTTTCTGATTGGACGACAGGCGATCGAGAATGGCCTGTGCGGTATTGGCGTCCGTGACCAAAGCATTGATCATCCCCGATCGCGCCGCGCCGATGATGCCGCTTGCCTTGCCGGGGGTTGCCGCAACCGCGATGCAGAGCGGCACCTTGCGCAATTGTTCGGGCGAGGCGGCGATCATGCCCTCTTCTCCGTCCCAGTGCAGGATTTCGCCGGCTTCGGTGATATAGTGGCGAAGGACGTCGCCGGCTGCGTGGCTCAGCGCCTTTTCTCCCGGCAGCGCCGTCTCCGAAGGGTTTGCGGCATGAGTCAATCCGACGCCGACGATCGCCGCATCCAACCTGTCCCAAAGGGAGGTCACCTGCTGCACGGTAGGGTCGCCCAGAAACGCATCCCGGAGTTCGGCCGAGGAAATATAGGGCGCATGCAGGAAGTGAGGCACGCCGCCCATCTGGGCTGCCGCCTGGCGGACGAATTCGTTGATCTGGAAATGTGGGGCTGCCTGCTGCATGCCGCCATTCAGCGCGACCGTGACGATGCCGGGCGATTGCGGCAGGCCGGCCAACGTCACCTCGCGTACCGCCCTTCCCCAGCCGATGCCGAGCGTCGAGCCTGAACGCAGGCCCGCCTGCTGCAGAAGCGAGCCGACCGGTGCGGCGAGCGCGCTCAGTACGTTGGATGACGGCGTATCGATCACCGCGGCCGTGCGTAGCTTCAGGCCGTCGATCAGCGCGGCACTTAGATCCTCCGCGGGCGAGAGATCGATCACTTCGATCCGGACGATCCCGACCGCGCGGGCTCGCTGCAGCAATCGCGAAACCGTCGCAGTCGATAGGCCGAGCTTTCTGGCGATATCCACCTGCGACATATCGGACTGGTAGTGCAATTTGGCGACCGTATGCAGCAAAGCGCGATTTGCCGCAGCCTCCTGCGATTGAGACGAATTCAGGTTGAAATTCCTTTCTGCAATGTGTTACATATACGGCACTTGAGGGAGTTATCGCTCAAAACAGCCGGTTTCGCAACGTTTATACCGCGCATAAGAGCCCTCAATTTCAAGAGCAATGCCCTCTTCGAGGAGTGGAGAAGGCGTGCCCGAATGGGTGCCGTTTCGCGACGGCTGGAGGAAGGATCATATGACGAAATTGACGACAGCGGAGATGCGCGGCTACCAGCAGATTTGCGGTAGCGACGGTGCCATGATGGTGATTGCGTGCGACCAGCGTGGCGGCATGCGCAGCCTCCTGGCCAAGGATCCGGCAGAACAGGCGGGGATCTCCGACCAGGTGCTGGGGGACACGAAGGCCGATATCGCCCGGTTCCTCGCAAGTAAGGCATCCTGCGTGTTGGTCGATCCGATCTGCGCCGTGCCCGCGCTGGTCGATGATCGCGTCCTTCAGCGCGACACCGCGCTGCTGATCGGGCTCGACGCTTCCGGTTGGGATACCTCGCCGGAAGGCTATCGCCTGTCGAAGCTGGTCCCTGGCATTTCGGCGCGTCGCGTGCGCCAGCTGGGGGCAACCGGCGGCAAGATCATGGTCTACCTGCGCTCGGATCGGGAAGCGGCGAATGTCCATAATATCCGGATCCTGAAGCAGTGCATTGAAGACTTCGCCCACGAGGATCTTCTCCTCGTCGTCGAATTCCTGACCTACAAATTCGAAGATGAGGATGAGGCCGAGTTTAAGGCCAAGCTGCCGTCTTTGATCGTCGGCGGCAGCAAGATCTGCCTGGATCTCGGCGCGAAGGTCTTGAAGATCCCCTATCCGGGCTCGTCGGAAGCCTGTGCCGAAGTCACGCGTCTTTCGAGCGACGTGCCATGGGCGGTGCTCTCGGCTGGCGTCGACCATGCGACCTTCCTGACACAGGTCGAGGATGCCATGCGCAACGGCGCTTCGGGCGTTATCGCCGGCCGCTCGCTGTGGAAGGATTGCATCTCGCTCGACCGCGCGGTCACCAAAGATCGACTGGAATCGGTCGCGGTGCCAAGGCTTCGCGAAATCCAGGCCGTCATCGCGACGCACTTCAAGGGCACGGGCGCGCACGGCGCTGATCAAAGGCATCGCGCCAATGGCTGACATCGCCATCGGCGTCGATATCGGCGGCACGAATATCCGTGCTGCCCTCGTCTCCGCTCGCGGCGAGATTCTTGCCAAACTGTCGGAACGCACCCCGGCCGATCCCTTGCAGGTACTCGAGCGCGTCGTCGCAATGGCGCGCGAGCTCGACGCGCCCGAAGTCTCAGGGGTCGGCGTCGGCATACCCGGGCGGGTCGATGTCGCCAGCCGCGAGATCCTGTCGGGCGGCATCCTCAACCTCGCCGGCCTCGACTTCGTGCAGCGGCTCGAGGAAGCTTTCGGAAAGCCTGTCCTCATCGAGAATGATTGCAGCATGGCGCTGATCGCCGAAATGCGGATCGGCGGTGCCAAGGGCTTTCAAAATGTTGCGATGCTGACGATCGGAACGGGTATCGGCGGCGCTGTCGCCCATGCCGGGCGCATCTATCATGGGCATAGGGCCGCAGGTCAGCTCGGCCACATCTGTGTGTCTCAGGACGGTCCGCCCTGCCCCTGCGGCAGGCGCGGTTGCGTCGAAACCTTCAGTTCCGGAACCGCGCTACGCCGCCACATCGCCGAAGCGGGATTGTCCGTCGTGACGATCGGCGAAATTTTCAGCATGGCGGCCGAGGGAAATGATGCGGCGATGTGCGTATTGCGCCAATGGGCAATCCCCCTGCGGGCTGCGCTCGACAATATCGCGGCGACGATGGATCCCGAAGTCATCCTGCTTGGCGGCGGGCTCGGCTGCGCCGCGGCGCGCGCGCTTGCGGACCTGCCGGCCGCCGCGCCATGGTTCTGCCCCGCAATATTGCCGGCGAAACTCGCCGACGATGCCGGCGTGATCGGCGCGGGCCTGTCGATTTTCGCTGCCGATGCCCCGCCGCAGGGAAAGCGGGTCGTCCTGGTCAATGGCGTGCCGGCCTCCGGTAAAAGCCGCCTTGCCAAGGCTTTGTCTGAGCAAACCGGTTGGCCGGTCTTGTCCCTCGATTGTATCAAGAATCCGTTCCTTCAGCATATCGGACCAGTCGATCGCGACTTCAACCGGACCTTGGGAAAGGCGAGCTACCAGGCGATCTGGTCCTTCATCGCCGAAGCTCCGGCAAACTCGACATTCATCATCGATGCCTGGTTCGGTTTTCAGCCGAAAGCGCAGCTCGAAAGCTATATCGACGCTGCGAAGGTCGGGCATGTCGCCGAGCTTTGGTGCAAGGTGCCGGGATCGGTCGCGGGCGAGCGTTACGCCAGCCGGCTTCAGGATCGATTGCCAGGTCATCCTGGTGCGGAATATGTGCAGGAACTGATGGTGCTTGCCGACCGTGCCGAGCCGATGGGCTGCGGTGCCGTGATGACGGTCGACCAGACGAAAGAGCCGGACATGGACGCGATCCTGGCCTGGGTTTGGCGCGTATTCAACCGCGAATAATGTGAGCCCCGTCCGGATGGACGGCATAAATGCCAGATAATGCCGACCGTCGTGCGACGCTATGTCCCGCGGCGTATATTGGTATTGTTGTCAATATCGAATTGCTTAAGTATATCAATTGGATAAAGGAAATTCCTTGCAGAAAAAAATTACTTGACGTGCTGCGGTAACCCACTGATTATCGCTGTGCCGGACAGGGGAGGTTCGGCTTCAAGAGGAGGAAAATTATGGAGCGCCGCTCATTTCTGAAGGCTTCGGCCGTGGCATCGCTCGCTACGGGTATTGCGGCTGTCGCCGGCACCACCAAAGCTGCAGACAAGAAGTTTACGATTGCCCTTATTCCAGGCCTGACGACCGATGCTTTCTACATCACCATGCGCAAGGGCGCCGAGGCCGCGGCCAAGGCCATCGGCGCGACGCTGGTGTTTCAAGGCGGCCCCGATTTCAACCCGGTGACGCAGGTTCCGGTTCTTGACGCGGTGATCGCCAAGAAGCCCGACGCGATCCTCATCGCCCCGACCGACAAGGATCAGCTGGTCCAGCCGCTCAAGAAGGCCGCGGATGCCGGCATCCCGATCATCACCGTCGATACCTTCATCGGCACCGGTGTCTACCAGACCGGCAAAGGCGATGCCGATTTTCCGCTGGCCTACATCGCTTCCGACAACCTGCTCGGCGGCGCGATCGCCGCACGCGCGCTGGCAAAGGCAGTCGGCGAAAAGGGCAAGGTCTACGTTTCCAACGTCAAGCCTGGCATCTCGACCACCGACCAGCGCGAGCAAGGCTTCAAGGAGGAAATGAAGAAGTATCCGAACATCACCGTTCTGGAGACGCAGTATAACGACGACGACGCCAACAAGGCTGCATCGCAGCTGCAGGCGGTCTTTGCCCGCAACTCCGATCTCGATGGCGTCTTCGGGGCCAATCTGTTCTCCGCACTTGGTGCCGCCAACGGCGTGCAGCAGGCCGGCCAGACGGGCAAAATCCGCGTGGTCGCCTTCGATGCGCCGACGTCGATCATCGACAACATCAACTCCGGGCTCGTCGATCTGGCGATCGCGCAGCACCCGGCTGAAATCGGCTATTTCGGCGTGATGGCAGCCTATGCGCACCTGACCGGTAATTCGATCCCGACGGCGATCGGCACCGGCTTCACGGTCATCGACAAATCGAACGTCACCGACAAGAAAGTCGCGAAGTTCATCTACTCCGATTAATTCGGGGATAGTCTGTGCCTCGCCGAATGGCGAGGCACATCATCCAACGATGATTGAGCGAACGGCGCCGTAATCTTCGCGCCTTCAACGCTTCAGTTTGGACCAGTCCATGACAATCGACAATGCAGAGGTCCGCAAGGCGGATCATCACGTGGCGCCTCAGGCGGACCACGGCGACCAGGCAAAAACCATCCTAAACCGCATCGCGCAATTGCGCGCATGGCTCTTTCTTGCCGCACTGATCGTCTCTTTCGAGATCTGGGCGCGGATCGATTTTGGCGGCACATTCGTCGGCTCGAGCTTCAACTGGCAGTCCGTCGCAGTCTTCGCTGTGGCGCCGCTGCTGCTGGCGATCGGGCAGACCTTTGTCATCATTTCCGGCGGCATCGATCTGTCGACCGGCTTCATCATGGGGCTTGCCGCCGTCGTTGCGGCACACATCGCCAATATCGCCGGTCTCTACATGCCCCTGCCGATAGCGATGATATTCGGCATTCTCGTCGCCATGCTGGCAGCCGCCGTACCCGGCTTCATCAACGGTCTCTTGATTTCCCGTCTCAAGGTTCCGCCGTTCATCGGCACGCTTGGCATGTTCGGCGTCGCGCGCGGCACGGCCTTCCTGATTGCCGGGGGCACCACCGTGCCGGTCAAGAATTCCTATTTCGCGGAGCTCGGCAACGGGCGGTTCTACGGCGTGCCCTATCTCGTCATCGTCACGCTGGTCTTCGTGGTGATCATGCATTACCTGCTGAGCCAGACCCGCTTCGGCCAGCATAATTATGCCATCGGCGCCAATGCGCAGGCCGCGCGCCGCGCCGGCATCGACATCAAGTCCCACTTGCTGCGGCTCTATATTCTCTCGGCCGTCTGCGCGGGCTTGGGCGGTGCGCTCTATGCGGCCCGTTTCACTGCGGGTGCGGCCCAGGCCGGCGAGCCCCTGCTGCTCGATAGCGTGGCCGCCGTCGTCATCGGCGGCGCGAGCCTGTTCGGCGGCTCCGGTACGATCATCGGCACCATCGCCGGCGCTCTTGTCATCGCCGTCATCCAGTACGGCCTCGTCTTCATGAATGTGGAGCCGTTCTGGCAGTTCATTGCGGTCGGCATCGTCATCATCATTTCGGTACTCATCGACCAGGCACAGCGCCGGTTCAGCGGAGCGAAACAGGATGAATAGCGCAACTCCCCTCCTCGAGGTCCGCAATCTCTCGCGTTATTTCGGCGCGGTACGTGCCCTCGACAATTGCTCCATGGTCGTCCGACCCGGTGAAGTCGTGGCTCTTGCCGGCGATAACGGGGCGGGCAAAACGACGATGATCAAGGCGATCTCCGGCGTCTATCCGCCAACGGCGGGCGAAATCCTGATCGAAGGCAAGCCCGTCACCTTCTCATCGCCGCAGGATGCGCGCGAGAAAGGCATCGAGACGATCTACCAGGATCTGGCGCTGGCCGACAATCTGACGATCGGCTCCAACATCTTCCTCGGGCGCGAACCGATGAAGAAGCTCTTCGGCTTCCTGCCGGTCCTGGACCGGAAGGCCATGGCGGAAGCGGCGCGCAAGACGATGGCCGAACTGGACTTTCACGTGAAGCGGCTCGATGCGCCCGTCAGCAATTTCTCCGGCGGCCAGCGCCAGGCGGTCGCGATCGGCCGTGCGGTCTACTGGAATGCCCGCATCCTCGTCATGGATGAGCCGACGGCCGCCCTCGGCGTGCCGGAACAGCGCAAGGTCGTGGCCCTGATCAAATCGCTGAAGGCGCAGGGGCGCGGCGTCATCTTCATCTCGCACAATCTGCAGGATATTTTCGCGGTCTCCGACCGCATCGTCGTCCTGCGGCGCGGGATCGTGGCCGGTGAGCGCAACATCGCCGACACAAATCATGAAGAAGTCGTCCGGCTCATGATCGGCGGGTAACCCGTCATCCAAACAGCCTCCGTTTAAAACAAGGTGATCGCGACAACATGTCAGCGCGATCCCTTGTTTGTTTGCGTCAGCGTCCTTCGATGGTCGCTGGCGATGCTTGGGCTTGTGTCCGAGCCGAATATGCCTCGCAATGAGATAGCGGTGTTCTCCAATCGATATGACTGTTGCTGGCCATCTGCCGTGCTATGCGTGGTATCTACCTACTCCGACGACCAATATCGACTGGAAGAACGTTCCGGCGAAGATCGCGGGAAACCGAGCGCACGTCTTGGAGGCAAGCGGGAATGAGCAGGACGGACAATATCGTATCCTTCACCGGAGCGCGCCCGACGGTGAGCGATATTGCTGCAATCGCGCGGCGCAACGCCACAATCGCGATTTCACCTGACGTCGAAGACAAGATCGCCGCCGCCCGCGCGGTCGTGGAACGCTATCTTGCGGCCGACCGGCCTGTTTATGGTTTGACGACAGCATTGGGTGCGGGTGTCGACACCCGCCTTGCCAACGACGACCTCGTCGCTTTCCAATTGCGCGTGCCGCAGGCCCGTGCAGTCGGGGTCGGGGCGGCGCTGCCGCGCGAAGCCGTAAGGGCAATGATGGCCGCCCGTATCGCCGGGATGGCAGCCGGCGGCTCCGGCGTGTCGCTCCCGGTTTTCGCCGGCCTCGTCGCCGCGCTGAATGCCGGCTTTCACCCGGTCGTGCCATCGCTCGGCTCGATCGGTGCTGCCGACCTTGCGCCGTTGGCGCATATGGCACGGGCCTTGTTGGGGGATGGCGAGGCGGAGGTGGGTGGCACGGTGATGCCGGCGCTGGATGCTCTCGCGAAAGCTGGTCTGAAACCCCTGCCGATCGCGCCGAAGGATGGCCATGTGCTCGTGGTCGCCAACAGCCTGTCGGTCGGAAAGGCCTGCCTGTGTATCGAGGATATCGAGCGGCTGTTTGATTGGTCGCTTGCGGCGGTCGCCCTGAACTTCGAGGCATTCCGAGCGAACGTCTCGGCCTTCGACGACTGGGCGCTGGCAGCAAGGCCGGCCTTCGGCCAGCGCGAGGCGGCGGCAAGGCTTCGCGAGCTGCTTTCCGGAAGTTCTCTTCGTATCGATGGCGCGGCGCGGCGCCTGCAGGATCCCTTGAGCTATCGCTGCGCTCCCCAGGTGTGGGGCGCCCTCCTCCATGCGATCGGCGAGGCGCGAGCCGCAACCGAGATCGAACTTGCCAGTTCCGGTGACAATCCCGTCGTGCTGGCCGAGGAAGGGCTTATCCTGTCGCATGGCAATTTCGACATGACGGCCTTCGTTCTCGCATGGGAGCGGCTCGGCCAGGCAATCGCCCATTGTGCGGCAGGGATCGCCTATCGAACCATGAAGATCATGTCATCAGGCATGTCGGAGCTGCCACGATTCCTGACGCCGCTCGGACAGAGCAGAACGGGTTTTGCCACCGTGCAGAAAACGGTCTCGGCACTCGAAGCCGAGATACGCCATCTGGCTATTCCGGTCTCGCTCACGCCTATTCCGGTCGCGGACGGCGTCGAGGATCAGGCGTCGATGGCGCCGAGCGTCCTGTCGAAGATCGAAGCCATGATCGAGCGGCTGCGCTATCTCGTCGCCATCGAGCTTGTCACATCGGCCCAGGCCGTTGATCTGCGCGGTATGGTGGGCGAGCTCGGTAGCGGGACGCTGCGCGCCTATCGCAAAGTGCGCGAACTGGTTCCGCCGCTTGAGGAAGACCGCGCGCAGGGGCCTGATTTTCAGAGGCTATCGGAGTTCATCATGAGGGCCGACGCCAAGGAGGCCGCTTCCTGATCGGTATGGCGGCAGGGTGGTCCGCGCCCGTCGCCTTGCTTTTTCGCAGGTCGCCCATGCGGCCCGCATCATTCGATAGACCGGCGCGGCCGGTGAAAGGCCTGGAGAACGGCAATGCAGGAAATCTGGATCGACTATCTGAACGCCATCGATACGAAAGCCCTGGCGCTTTCCAACGATGAAATTCTTGACGCGGTGACCAAGGCGCTCGATGCGCAAGGGCGCGGCGAAACGGTCATCGAGCCTCGTGTCCATCTCGTCCCTGAAAGCTCAGACAAGGGCCATTTCAATGTGTTGCGCGGTTATGTGAAACCGCTCGATTATGCCGGCGTCAAAGTTGTGGGTGATTTCGTTGACAACTACAAGCAGGGCCTGCCCTCGGAAATGGCGGTCCTCAACCTGTTCGATCCGCGCACCGGCGTGCCGAAGGCCATCATCGATGCGACCGCGATTACCGATATGCGCACCGGCGCCGTCACGGCCATCGGCGCGCGCCATCTCGCCCGCAGGGACAGCAAGGTCCTCGGCCATATCGGCGCGCGCGGCACCTCCTACTGGAACGTGCGACTGCTCGATCACATCTTCGATTTCGACGAGATCCGCGTGCATTCGCGCCGTCCGGAAAGCCGGGACGCCTTCGCCGCGCGGCTGGAAAAGGATCTCGGCAAGAAGATCATCGTGACTGATAATTGGGAGGATTGCCTGAAAGGCGCCGACATTATGATCGAGGCAAGCCGCCTGCCGGAGCCGACGCCGCTCTTCAAGACCGCATGGGTCAAGAAAGGCGCCTTCGTCGTGCCCTACGGCACGATGAGCGCGCTCGAATTCGACCTGACCGATATCATGGACAAGGTGGTGGTCGATGATTGGGGGCAATGCGGCCCCGGTCGCCCCTTCGGCGCGCTGCGCCGTCATGTCGATGAGGGCAAGGTGACGGCCGAAACGCTGCATGCCGAGATCGGCCAGATCGTTTGCGGCGCCAAGCCCGGCCGCGAAAGCGATGACGAGACCATCCTCTTCTGGCATCGCGGGCTCAGCACGACCGATGTCGCGCTTGGCGCGGCGATGGTCGAAAAAGCAAAACGCATGAATATCGGCCAACGCCTTCGGTTCGCGTGACGAGCCATGACGATATCTCCCGCCCCCGCCGTTGCCTGCTCGCGAATGTACAATCTGAGCCCGAAGATATCAGGGCTTTGGGACCGCTTCTTTCATTGGCTCGCGGATCGGTCTGATGTCGAGCTTGAGGTCATAGCCCATGCCGCTCCGGCGCCTCTATCCGAGCTATGGGCGCGCCCGGATATGGGAGCCGTCTTCATGTGCGGCTTTCCGTTCTCCAGGCTTGCGAAAGCAGAACGCCCGCTGCCGCTCGCAGCGCCTGTTTCGCTGGCGGATTGGGCACACGGGCAGCCTCTCTATGCCAGCCATATCGTTGCCGCCCGTGACAGGCCGCTCGCCGATGCCGATCTTGCGACGGCGCGCTGGGGCTGGACCGTGCGGGACTCCCAATCAGGCTACAATGCGCCACGCGAATTCTTTGCAGCACTTGCCGGCGGACGGGCGGCGACCGAGACCTTCGGTCCGCTCCTCAACCCGCGCGGCGTCGTCGAGGCGATCCGCTCAGGCGCCGTCGATGTCGGCGCGATCGACGCCTATGCCTACCAGCTTTTGGAGATGCACGAGCCGGAAATGATTGCATCATTGCGGGTCATCGCCACGACGAAGCCGGCGCCCTTTCCTCTGCTTATTGCCTCTCGACAGCAATCTCCCGAAATCGTCGCGGCGCTTCGTACCACTCTCCTTGGCGCGCACCAGGACCCGGAGGGGCGCGATATCCTTGCGTCACTCGGCCTAGCTGCGTTCGCGGAACCGGATATTGCAGCATATGAGCGGCTGCCTGCGCGAGCGCGCGCTGTCGATGAAGCTCTCGGGACGTGGTGAAGTTCGAATGAGCATCCGCTGCTTTCACTGATCCAGCGAAAGCAAACAATCAATAGGCTGCACATTCCGTGCTGGCGGCCTGCTTCAATAATTTGCCGGCAGCGACGCGAAGGCATTCCTCGAACGCCGTCAGGTCCAAAAAGAGCTGATCCGCCGCGACCTGACGCGTAATGATGATGCCGTCGCGTGCCGCAATGCCGCCGTCGAGCATCAGATTGTCGGCCATGTCGAAATTTTCCAGCGCCAGCCCGTCGGGACCGCGATGGCGTCCGTCCGGACCGAGACGAACGTCGCCATTGTAAAGTCTGCTCACACGCTCGAAATGGCTCTCGGTGCAATTGGAAAAGGCGAATGCCGGGCAGCCGCGTGCACACATGAAGCCGAGTTCGAACGCTGTGCCGACATCCGCCGCAATACCGCGAAACGGCGTCAGGTTGGCGATGATGAGATCGGCGCTCGACATCAGTTTCTCGTTGATCGCGCTGATGGCAAGACCCCGCTGCCGGCGCGTCTCCGTCTCCGGCGCCACCAGATCACCGGGCGAAACCGGTGTAAATCCGTAGCTGCGAGCCAATGCGATCTTGCGATCGAGGATTTCCCTTGCGTTGGGAAGAAAGACTTCGGGGCCTGCCAAATATGCTCTCAATAGCTTTGCCTCTCGACATGATATTGCACCGCGGGAATTGCGGGACCATATGAAGCCTATGGCCGATTTAAGCCTCTTCTGCCATAGCCGGAAACATAATTTACGAAATCGCGAAATAGAGGCGATTGCCGTTTCCCGGTCGCTGGCGAGGCGCGTATAGTCGCGCTCGGATCGAATGGCGCCGACGACCTGTGACACGTGACGGAATTTGTGGGGTATAAGGAAATGCAATCTTCCATCGAGGCAATTGCCGATTCATCACATGATGACCTCGGGATCTGGCCGACAAAGCAAAGCAAGATTCTCGATTGGCTGATGAATGATGTGCGCGACCAGCGTTTCATCGACAACATCCTCGTCGAACTATGCGAGAAACTGCTGGCCGCTGGGATTCCAGTCGCGCGATCGACCATGCATTTCAGGACGCTGCATCCGCAATGGGCCGGCGCACGGATCCTCTGGCGCACGGGTATGAAAGAAGGCGATATTGCGACGTTCAGCTACGGGACCGACAAGACTCCGCAGTTTCTGGCAAGCCCGATCAACGAAATCTTCAGCGGCGCAATCGAGGTCCGCCAAAATCTCGAGGTTTCCGACGGGAATCAGTTTGCCTATCCGCTATATAGGGAACTACATGCGGAGGGATTGACCGACTATATCGCCTGGCCGATCTATCACACGCTTGGCAAGCGCCATATCGTCACCTTCGCCACGGATATGCCGGGCGGCTTCACCGAAGCGCATATCACTGTCCTGAGGGATCTGCTTCCGGCCCTGACCATGGTGACCGAGATCAGGTTGAAGAACATCATGGCGCGCACGCTGTTGCGCACCTATGTCGGTCCGCATGCCAGCGAACAGATCCTGGCAGGCGCAACGACACGCGGAAGCGGCGCTACGGTGGGCGCGGCCATTCTTATCTGCGATCTTCGCGACTTCACCACCATTTCCGATATGTGGCCGCGCGACGATGTCATCGAACTGCTCAACGGCTATTTCGATGCCATGGTCGAGCCGATCGAAAAGCGTGGCGGTGAGATTCTCAAATTCATGGGTGACGGGTTGCTCGCCATCTTTCCGTTGAGCGATCCCAATGCATGTCACAATCTTCTTCTCGCCGTCAGCGAGGCGCAGGCGGCCGTGGCAGCGCTCAACGAGGAAAACCGCAAGCATGGCCGCGAAGTGCTGCGCTACGGCGTCGGAGTGCATGTCGGCGATGTCATGTATGGCAATATCGGCTCGCGCACCCGTCTTGATTTCACCGTCATCGGCCCGGCCGTCAATATTGCCTCGCGACTGGAATCATTGACCAAGGAGGTCAAGCGGCCCGTGCTGCTGTCAAAGGCATTCGTCGATATGGCCGCATGCCGGCGCGATATGGAAAGCCTCGGCTCCTTCCCTCTCAAGGGTCTCGGCGAGCCGGTCGATGTCTACGCCTTCGCGGCAAAGGAAACGCCGCGGCAACCTAGCTGATCGCCGAGGACAAATCCCTTGGCGGAGCGGCGATTTGATGCGGCGCGACTCAGTCGGTTGCAAAACGTGAAATGGTCGGGGGTGCCGCTGCGGATCGAGTTCTCTATATTGTGAAGTGGATCATGACGATAGCCGCCTTATTTTTGGGATCGTTCTGCGCGTACGTACGTTTAGTAAGGGTTGATTCTATCGGCTCGACGACGAGGGTGCCTGCCACCCATAATACTCTGACAAGGAGAAAACAGATGAGAGAAATTTTGACCCTGGCGTTTTCAGCAGCATCATTGATCGTTGCGGGCGTAGCGGTGGCACGGGCGGCGGATATGCCGACGACCTATCGCGAAGAAGAGCCAGACCAGCGCAATGGGGTAAAAATCGGCTATCTCGAATGCGAAATCGGCGGCGGTGTCGGCTATGTGCTCGGCTCGGCCAAGGAGGTGGATTGCACCTTCCATTCGACGGTCGGACGCGAGCGCATCGATCACTATACCGGCGCGATCAGGAAGATGGGTGTAGATCTCGGCTTTACGACCCGCAGCCGGCTTGTCTGGTTGGTCTTCGCGCCGACAGCCGGCTATCATCATGGTTCTCTGAGCGGCCTTTATCAGGGTGCCACCGTTGAAGCGACGGTCGGTGCCGGTGTCGGCACCAACATTCTCGTTGGCGGCACCTCTGGCTCGATCCATCTTCAGACCGTAAGCGTGACAGGTCAGCTCGGCCTGAACCTTGCTGCGACCGGCACGTCGGTTACGCTGACTTCGGCCGAGTGAGCTTTCGGCCACAGCCTTTTTGCATGATATGGCCGCTCCCGCCTGGCGCTGGAGCGGCCATCATTTTTCGCGCGGACGGCGCCGGTGCGGCGCTATAGCTAAACAAAACGTGATTCATTGGAGCCAGGTTCATGACCGATACCGTCACCGATCGTTTTCTTCGTTATGTCGTCATCGATACGCAATCGGACCCGACCTCGCGCGCGCAACCTTCCACCGAAAAGCAGAAAAATCTTGGCCGCATTCTTGTTGACGAGTTGCTGGCGATCGGCCTTGCCGACGCACATCTCGACGAGCATGGCTATGTCTATGCGACCATTCCGTCGAATGTCGATAAACCGGTTCCCGTGATCTGCTTCTGCTCCCACATGGACACCGCGCCCGATTTCACCGGCACGAATGTCAAACCGCAAATCCTGCGGAACTACGGCGGCGGCGATATCCGCCGGCCCGGCGATCCGCAGCAGGTCATCCTTGTGGGCGAGCACCCTGCCCTGCGCGATCAGATCGGCAATGACATCATCACCTCGGACGGTACGACGCTGCTTGGCGCCGATGACAAGGCGGGCCTCGCTGAGATCGTGGCGGCCGCCAAATATCTCGTCGATAATCCGGATATCCGTCACGGCACCATCAAGCTCCTGTTCACGACCGACGAGGAAATCGGACGCGGCGTCGACAAGGTCGACCTGAAGAAGCTGGGGGCACAATTCGCCTATACGGTCGATGGCGAAACGGCAGGCCATATAGAAGACGAGACTTTTTCGGCCGACAGCGTCGAGATCGTCATCCAGGGCGTGGCCATTCATCCGGGCTTCGCCAAGGGAAAGATGGAAAATGCCATCAAGATCGCCGGTGCGATCATCGACAGGCTGCCGAAAGACATTGCTCCCGAAACGACCGCGGACCGGGAGGGCTTTATTCATCCGACCGGCATCAGCGGTTCGATGGAGAAGGCGGCGCTCGGCTTCATCATCCGCGATTTCGATGAGGCGGGTCTTGCGGTCAAGGAGAATATGCTGGAGCAAATCGTCAGGGACGCCATGGCCACCTATCCCGGCTCCTCCCATACATTTACGGTCAGACATCAATACCGCAACATGAAGGCAATCCTCGATCGCCACCCGCAGATCGTCGACAATGCCGTCGAAGCCATCCGGCGGGCCGGTATGACGCCGGTGCGCGGCAGCATTCGCGGCGGTACGGACGGTTCCAGGCTCTCGTTCATGGGCCTGCCCTGCGCCAATATCTTTGCCGGCGGACATGCCTTCCATTCGCCGCTGGAATGGGTCAGCCGCCAGGATATGGAAAGAGCCGTGAAGACGCTCGTTGAATTGGCGAAGATCTGGGCGGAACGCTCGTAGAGCGGTCAGCTTTTCACGGAATCCCCGCCCGCTCTATCTCTTTGTTTTCTCGCAATTCCGGACGGAAAACCGCTGCGCACTTTTCCTGGAATTGCTTTAAGCGTTTCCGAGAATAGGCATTTTTCCTGATCTACCAATCTAAGCGAGCGACGTTGTCGAGCGTCTCGCGGCCTCGCCGCAGCAGCACGCCTGGCGCATCCACAGCTTTCGTCAATATATGGCGCGCACCGGCCAGCGGGCGAAAGCCACCCCTTTCGTCCACGACGGGAGGCGGATCGTCGTCCCTGACAAGGGATGGCTCCGCCTCGGCATATTGCGGATATCCCGAGATCAAAGGATCGCGTGTTTCGCATTGCGGTAGGCAGCGATCGAAACGTTCGACGCCACCGGATGCCGCGACACTCGTCTTAACGGCATCGATGCGTGAAGCGACCTTCTTCGCCGGAGCGCTGCTTTTCGCAGCGGCAAGAGGCGATGGCTGCGGGATCGGCACCGACATTACCTGTTGGGCCGGGCTCGCATCCACCGCAACCTGCACCCCATTCGACCCGAGATGGTCCAGCAGCCCGCCGCTGCTGATCGTAATTCGACCGCTGTCATCGATAATGCGCATGGCGCGTTCCGTCGGCGCGGTCTGAACAATCATGTAGAGAGCACCAACCACCGTGCCGCAAACGGCAAGCCCGGAACCTAGCCGCCGGGTCGTCTCGTTTTGGCCATTCCACCATCTCATAGGCTGCGTATCCATCGATCGCTCCTTAGGACAAGATCTCGCTTGCCTATTCTGATGCGAACTGTGGCGGAGCTTTTACCGAAACATGGCTAATTGCGGACCTTTTGCAAAAAGATGTTGATGGAGGCGCTGGTCCAAGAGGGGTGACCGGCAGGTCACGGGCCGCCGTTCGATCCGTGAGCCCGCCACGCCTCTTTCTCAAAGTTTGACCCGGGCGAATCGTCAGCCTTTTCTCAAGGGCATGATTCGCGGAATATGAAGCTCATACTCTCGCCGCCGCCATCCAGTTTCCGCGACCATAGGTTTCATTCATCGTTAACCATATTGTTCAAAATTACCAATCATACGTAGGTAATTGCTCAATAAAACGAAATTATACTTCGGGGGTATACTTTCGATACTGTAGCGCTCTCGTCCGTCTTTTTCTCCCTCATTGCCAGCAAAGCAGATATGTGATTATTTTATTATATTCTGATGCTTTGAGGGATGTGCTGAGGGGGAATACGAATGCAGAGAATGCTGCGCGGCGCTGTCCTTGCTGCTATCACAATGATCGCAGCAGCGCCGTCCACGATGGCTGCCACGGCGACGGCCAATATGACAGTCCGCATTACCATCCAGGCGCAGTGCCTGATCCAGAGCGCCAACGATCTTGATTTCGGCACCAACGGCGTCATCGCCGCCAATATCGATCAGGCCACCACCATCGGCGTTCAGTGCACATCGGGGCAAAGCTACAACATCGGCTTGAGTGCCGGCGCCGGCAGCGGAGCGACGACGGCTGTTCGTGTGATGACCGGGCCGAGCAGCGCAACGATCAACTATGGCATTTATCGCGACGCCGCCCGCACGCAGACCTGGGGCATAACCATAGGCACCGACACCGTCACCGGTACAGGCAATGGCGCGGTCCAGAACGTAAACGTCTATGGCCGCGTACCGCCGCAGACCACACCGGCTGCGGGCGTCTACACGGATACCGTGGCGGTCACCGTCACTTACTGAAAACCCATCAGTCCAGGAGGCTGTCATGCGACGCATGTTGCCATGCATTGCCGCGTCCATGCTTTTTTGTCTCAGTGCTTACGGCATGAACGCGGCGTCCCTGCGCGTAGCGCCCACCAGTCTCGAACTCATCGCGCCAGCCAGCGCGACTGTTTTGAACCTGGGCAATGACGGGGACCATCCCATCAATGTGCAGATACGCGTTTTCAAATGGAGCCAGGCCGACGGCATAGAGCGCCTGGAGCCGACAAGGGATGTTGTCGCCAGTCCTCCCTCGACGAGGATGAACCCGAATGGCCAGTACGTGGTCCGGGTGATCCGTACGAGCAAGGCGCCAGTCAGAGCGGAAGAGACCTATCGCGTCATCGTCGACGAGTTGCCGGATCCGGCACGGGCACGGGCCGGCACAGTGACCCTCATCATGCGCCAGTCCATTCCCATCTTTTTCAAGCAGGCCGATGTGAAGGCGCCCGATGTCTCCTGGAGCGTCGCCCGTCAAGGCAGCGGTCTCGTTCTGGTCGGCAAGAACAATGGCGGCAGCCGCTTCCGTTTGTCGAACCTCACTCTGGCGCAAGGAGGAACAAAGATCAGCGGCCGTAACGGGTTGGTCGGATATGTGCTCGGCGGCGCGACGATGCAATGGCCGATCGGGGCTACGAAATCCCTTTCCGGCAGCGCGGTAACGCTACATGGCCAGAGCGATCTTGGGCCGTTCGATGCAAAAGTCGCCGTTAATCAACGGTAGCGCCGGTGCCGTTCTCCTATACATGTGTCTTTCAGTTTCGGCGCTGCATGCTCAGGAAGTGCCCAATCTGCCGTCGGCGGCCGTGACGGCGGACCAGCCGGTCGGCACCCGCGACATCTACCTGGAAGTATTCATCAACAACGCGTCGATGAAGATGATCGGTAATTTCAAACAACGCCCGAATGGCTCGCTTGCGGCAGCCGCCGAAGAATTGCGCGAGGTCGGCATAAAGCCTCCGGCTGATGCCGCCGACAACAAGCTGGTCGAACTCGAAGCCTTGCCCGGCCTGTCATATCAGATCGACGAGGAGACCCAGCGGCTCTATATCCAGACGGCCGACAAGGGTCGCGCACCGCACGTCATCGATGTCAGGCGGCAACAGGAAAGCACGGTCCCGACGCCCCAGGCCGGTTACGGCGCCGTTCTCAACTATTCCCTCTATGCGAGCTCCAACAGCCTTTTCGAAGATGGTTCGAACCTGTTCCAAGGCATATCCGGCTCGTTCGATGCCCGTCTCTTCAGCCCCTACGGAACGCTCAGCCAATCCTTCCTGGCCGGCTACTCCAACGGCAGCCTCGATGGGATAACCCGCCTGAATACGACGTGGAGCTACTCCGATCCGGCGAGGCTCATTACCTATCGCGCGGGCGACATAACGACGGGCGGCCTCTCCTGGACGCGGCCGGTCTATTTCGGCGGCATTCAATTCCAGCGCAATTTCGCGCTGCGCGCCGATCTGGTGACCGAGCCATTGCCTGCGTTTGCCGGCAGCGCCGCCGTCCCATCGACGCTCGATATCTATACGCAAAACGTCCGCACCTATTCAGGTGAAGTTCCCGCAGGACCGTTCGAAGTGACCAATCTCCCCGTCTTTTCCGGCGGCGGACAAGCGACGGTGGTCTTGCGCGACAGCCTGGGGCGGGAGACGACGCAGACCTTACCCTTCTATGCGTCCAATTGGCTTCTGCGCCGTGGTCTTCTGGATTTTTCGGCGGAACTCGGTGTCCCGCGGCGAAACTTCGGTACGGAATCGAGCGATTACGACGGCCGGATCATGGGCGTCGCCACGGCTCGTTATGGATTGACCGATTGGCTGACGCTGGAGGGGCATTTCGAAGGTGGCGCGGATCTATTGAATGGCGGTGTCGGGGCGGCCTTCCCTCTCGGCGCCTGGGGCGTGGCGTCGGTTGCAGGCGCGGGGAGCAAAAGCGGCTCCCGCACCGGCGCACTCTTGAATGCTTCGTTTGAGCTGAGCTATGACAGGTGGGCGCTCTATGCGCGCATAGAGCGCGCCTTCGACGATTACGACGACATAGCATCCGTTTCCGCCAGACCGACAGCGAGCACGGCAGGCGAATTCACCATATTCAGCGCCGGCGTGCCGCGCGCCATCGATCAGGTCACCCTCAGCGTGCCGGCGCCGCTGGACCTTTCCAGCCTCAATCTTTCCTATACCAGGCTCGAAAACTCGGACGGAAGCAAGAGCCGCATCGCGGGACTTTCATATAGCCAGACATTCAGGCGCGCGACACTCTACGCCACTGCCTTCACCGATCTCGATGAACGGAGCAATTTCGGCCTCTTCGCCGGCCTTTCCATTCCCTTCGGCGACAGCGTCACAGCGAATACCGGCATCCAGAGCGGGCCGAACGGGCTTGACGTGGTTGCCGACGTTTCCAAGCCGCAGCGCCAGGAAGACGGCAGCGTCGGTTGGCGGCTGCGTACCTCCGAAGGCGAGGACGCCAACCGGGAGGCTGCGATCAGCTATAGAGCGCCATTCGCTGAGTTCGAAGCCGGCGTCCAGCAGCAGAACCACCAGGCACGGGCGGTCGCCCGCATGGACGGCGCCATCGCGGTCGCGGGCGGCGGCATCTTTGCCACCAACCGGATCGATGATGCCTTCGCCGTGGTCGACGTCGGCGCCCCCGATGTCGAAGTCCAGCAGCAGAACAGGCCGATCGGCAAGACCGGTTCGAGCGGCCGCATTCTCGTGCCGAACCTAAATTCCTATGAACCCAATACCGTTTCCATCGATCCCAAGAATCTTCCCGTCGACGCCGATGTGCCGGCAACCCGGGAAATTGTCGTCCCAGCGGATCGCAGCGGTGTCGTCGTCAAATTCGGCGTAGCGGAAGCGCCGCAGGCGGCACTCGTGACGATCAGAGACAAGAACGGGGCGCTGCTGCGGGCAGGCTTGAGCGGCACATTGCTGGGATCGGATGAGGCGTTTGCCGTCGGCTATGACGGCCAAGCCTATATTCGCGGACTGCATGCGCGCAACTCGATCGACGTGTCGCTGGAAGATGGAACGAAGTGCCATGCCGAATTCGCCTACAAGCAGCAACGAGGCGAGCAGGTGGTAATCGATGATGTCAGGTGTTTTTAGGATGCTGCGATCGATTGCCCTTCTGCTCGTCTTGCTGTTGCCTTCACTGTGCGCTGCGCAGAGTTGCAGCTTCACCGCGACCGATATGAACTTTGGCGCGGTCGATACCTTGTCGGGCACCCCGGTCAATTCAACATCCACGATAAATGTAAGCTGTTCCGGAGGGGTCCTGGACCTGGGCAAGCGACTCCTGATTTGCCCCAATATCGCCGCCGGCAGTGGTGGAGCATCCTCGTCGGCAGCCCGCCAGATGGTGAGCGGAGCAAGTTCTTTGAACTATCAGCTCTACTCCGATTCTGGCCGGAGCGTGATCTGGGGGTCGAGCAGCTGGTCCTATCCGTCACGGGCACCGGCCTATGCGCTGACAATGGCCCTGTTGAATGGTTCGTTGGTTGGCGCAACCGGCAGCATGACGGTCTATGGAGCCGCACTCGGGACTCCACCGACGGCGGCGCCGGGCGGCTATACATCGAGCTTCACCTCTCCCGACACCTCGTTCTATTACAGCTACAGCAGCGCCACCAGCTGCGCTTCGCCGTCCGGAACGGTGGGAACCGCATCGTTCAGCGTCAATGCGAGCATCGCCGCCAACTGCCTAGTCAGCGTCCAGAATATCGATTTCGGCACGCAGGGCGTGCTGCGCGCCAATGTCGACGCCACCGGCTCGGTAACCGCGACCTGTACGCCGGGCACGAGCTACACGATCTCCCTGAATGGCGGCACCGCGAATGCCGCGCCGACAGCACGGAAGATGGCGAAAGGGGCCGAGACCGTGACTTACGGCCTCTACAAGGATACGAATCGGCTGCAGCCCTGGGGCGATGCCAATACGCCGGGAAGCACCGTCGCTGGAAGCGGAACGGGTGCAGCTCAGCTTCTGACGGTTTATGGCCGCGTACCGCCGCAGACGACTCCGTCTCCCGGGGTCTACACCGATACGGTCGTGGTCACGCTTACCTACTGAGGCGAATTGCCGGCGGCGGGCCAGTCAATCGGCCGTTGCGGCAGATCCAGAGCAATTCCAGGAAAAGTGCGCAGCGGTTTTCCGTCCGGAATTGCTAGATAACCAAGAGATAGAGCGGTTCAGGGATTCAGTGAAAAACTGAACCGCTCTAGTTCTGAACGAAAGCCGGGGGCATAAAGTTGGCGCGAGCGGAGTAGTGGGGCTGGCCGACCACATGCGATATCACCAGCGCATAGACCAGGATCGAACCCAGGACGATGACAATGCCGTTCAGCGGAAAGCTCATCTTCGATGTCGCACCGGGTGACGCGTCGGGGGAATTTATGCCGGAGCGCTTTTTCGCGGCTGGTCCAATGTTCGCGAAGGGAAGCAGCAGCTCCCTTTCCAGGCGGGCTTGCGCATCACGATGCTTGCCATGTTCGCTTGTGGGCCGGAACTGGATGACTTCGCCCATGTTTCTCGCGGTCCCTTTTACCGCTTGCTGCTACTGGCCATTCTCTTGGCCATCGTCGGTACCGGTGTAGTCGACACGAACCACGACCTTTTCGGGCCGTTGCTCGCCATGCGGAACGATCACGGTCACAATACAGCGATTGTCGCTGGGTTTGACGGATAGAAGGTGTCCCTTCGTCTTCGACAGGACTTCGTCCACCGCATTCGAGCAATCCTGTATCTTGTAGGCGATCTGACTTTGCCCTGCCAAAGCGGAGCCTGCAACCGAAATTCCCGCGAGTATCGTTAGGATCCTGATCATCGGCTTACTATACGCCAAGGACGGGAGGGCGGCGACAGCAGTGCGCAGGAAACCCAGCCTATTTGCGTCATTTTTTCGTTGTGTGTGGCGAAACCGCAGAGAAAGAATATCACCGGAGATGATGGACTTTCCCGGCGATTTCACGGATGGAGATGCTGCCGATTTGCGGGCAGCGGGCTGGTATTGTTCATCCTTGCGTTACCGATCTTTTCACGCGACAGATTTGCCATGAGTATACCGACAGCCCATCTCTTCGACTTCGATCCGACCTACGGCATGCAGCTGAGCCAGTTGCAGGCCATCGGGACGCCGGAGGCCCCTCCCGGCTTCGACGATTTCTGGCAGAAGCGCTACAAAAGCGCCATTGCCGTCGACCCGCAACCGAAGCTTCGTCACAGCAGGCTGCGTCACGACAACTGGCATGTTTTCGATATCAGCTACGTGTCGACGGGATCGTTTCAGATCAATGGTTGGTTACTCGTCCCTCGCCATGGTCAGGTGCGACGCGGGCTCGTCGTCGGACATGGATATGGAGGAAGGGACCAGCCCGAGTTCGATCTGCCGCTGGAAGAGACCGCGGTTCTGTTTCCCTGCAGTCGCGGGCTTTCTCTAAGCGCCCGCCCGCCGATCCCCGCGGATGCGTCGGGGCATGTCGTCCACGGCATCGAAAATCGCGACACCTACGTCATCGGCGGCTGCGTCGAAGACGTCTGGCTTGCCGTTTCGACCTTGGAGATCCTTTATCCATGGCTTGCCGGTCATATCGGCTATAGCGGTATCAGTTTTGGCGGCGGCATCGGTGCATTGGCAATTCCGTTCGATGCGAGGATCAGGCGCGGCCATCTCGTGGTCCCGACCTTCGGCCATCGTCCGCTATGGTTGACCTTGCCGACCGTTGGCAGCGCGCAATCCGTTCAGGCCTATCAGAAGCAACATGGCAGCGTTCTGGAAACCCTGCGTTTCTTCGATGCCGCGATCGCGGCAAGCCGAATCACCGTGCCGATGCTCGTCGCGCCTGCCCTTTTCGATCCAGCCGTTGCGCCGCCCTGCCAGTTCGCCGTCGCAAATGCGCTGCAGAAGTTTAATGAAATATTCATCCTGGATGCCGGCCACTTCGATTATGCTGGCAGCGAAGAGCAGAACGCAATTCTGCGAGACAAGGTCGGGCGATTTTTCAAGGTGCTATGAACCGCGAATACCTGCGCTGGTACAGCCCGCGGCTGGATCGAGACATGGAGCTGCTGGTGTTCGGCCATGCCGGCGCCAAGGTATTGGTATTCCCCACGCGCGACGGTCGTTTCTGGGAATATGAGCAGATCGGCATTGTCGCCAGCCTCGCCGACAAGCTGAATGGCGGGCACCTTCAGCTCTATTGCATCGAAGGGCTGGCGAGAGAAACCTTCTATAGCGTTCATCGCCACCCGGCCGAGCGCATTCGCAGACATAACGCGTTCGAGGACTATATCCTCAACGAAGTCCTGCCGTTGATGGCGCAGAAGAATGCGCATGAGTGTACCATCGTCCACGGCTGCAGCCTCGGCGCATTCCAGGCTGCCAGCCTGGTCTTCCGGCACCCTCACCTTTTCCGCAAGCTGGTGGCCTTTTCCGGCCGTTACGATCTGACAATGACGGTCGAATCCTTCACCGATCTGTTCGACGGTTACTACGACGACGAAATCTACTTTCACACGCCGACACATTTCCTGCCGGGGCTGGCCTGCGAATGGCGATTGGAGAAGCTGCGCCAGATCGAGATCGTCATGACGATCGGAGATGCCGATCCCTTCATCGACAACAACCGCCATCTCAGTCGTCTGCTGGCCGATAAACAAATCGATCATCGGTTGCACGTGTGGAATGGACGTGCGCATCGAGCCGGCGCGTGGCGCAGAATGGCACCGCTTTACATCTGATCAGGCAATCGACCTTGCGCCTCGCCTGTGGCGAGTTCGCGTCCGCTGGGCGGGATATCAGGCAAGTCCGGCCGGGACTGGCCTCAGAGCCTTGCGCGCACCGTAGTCCCGCTCATGAGACTTGCGATGCTGCTGCTCGGAGCTCGCGGAGAACTCAACCAGAATGCGCTCCATCATGCCATCCGGATAGGTTCCGGTGTCGGCGGTCTCGACTTCCGACTGGGCGGTAACGATCTTCAGATTCATCTTTAGTCCTCCGGCTCGGCACGGAAACCCTTGATTCCAATGTTTGTTCCATTAGTATCCGCATAATTGTTAAAAAATTAACTACGTCCGTTAATCAATTCGGACGACGCGGTATCGAACTTGAACGGCCGGCCGGGTTGGAACATTCTTGCAATCCTGGCATTCAATCTCTGATGGATTGGGGAGCTTGATGCATCGATCCAAATCACTTTGGAAACGGCACTGGATGCTGCCAGCGAAACAACCGACATCGATTTCGACTTAAAGACCAGCTCGGACTCCATTTGGACCCCGGGTGTTTTTTGCATGCCTTCGATCAATCACTGTCCAATCGGCGGATAGACTGGAACGGATCATGGCCATCATCATCACTTCGATCATTCTGGCACTTATTGGTCTGGCGCTCGGCGGCGGCGGACTTTGGCTCGTGCTGCTCGGCGGCAGTTTCTTTTATCTTCTGGCTGGGCTCGCCTTTCTCCTGACGGCCATCCTGCTTGCCATGCGCAAGGTCGCCGCTCTTTGGCTCTATGCGATTTTCGTGCTTGCAGCGCTTGCCTGGGCCATATGGGAGGTCGGTTTCGACTGGTGGCAGCTCGGTCCACGCGGCGGCCTCATCATCCTGATCGGGCTGTGGCTGCTGACACCCTGGATCCGGCGTCCGCTCGGTTTTCGCAGCCTCGACGGGGTTCATTATGGAGCCAATCCCTGGCCGCTTGCCATTTCTCTCATCATGGCCATCGTCGTTGCCGTCTATTCGATGACGACCGATCCTCACGACCTAGCCGGCCAGCTGCCGACGACCGTTGTGTCGAATGCGCCGATGGGCGGCGATGTGCCTGACGGCGAGTGGCATCAATATGGCAGAACCTCCTTCGGCCAGCGCTACTCGCCTATTGATCAGATCAATACGCAGAACGTCGCCAGCCTCAAGGAAGCCTGGCGCTATCAGACCGGAGATGTGAAGCGCCCGGACGATATCGGCGAGACCACCTATCAGGTCACGCCGCTGAAGGTGGGCGACACGCTTTTCATTTGCACGCCCCACAGTCTGGCGATCGCGCTCGACGCAAAGGACGGCAAGGAAAAATGGCGTTACGACGCCAATGCCGGCATGAACCCTAACCGCCAGCATCAGACCTGCCGTGGCGTCTCCTACTATCACGACACGGCTGCCGCAGCCGGAACGCCTTGCGCCGACCGAGTCTATCTGCCGACTTCGGATGCCCGGCTGATCGCGCTCGACGCAGCCAATGGCAAGGTGTGCCCGAGCTTTGCCAATCAGGGCACGCTGCATCTGGAAGCCGGCATGAAATACAATCCCGCCGGCTATTACTATTCGACGTCGCCACCCGTCATCGTCGCCGACAAGATCATCATCGGCGGTGCGGTCAACGACAATTACTCGACCCAGGAACAATCCGGCGTCATTCGCGCCTTCGATGCCCGGACCGGCGCGCTGCTCTGGAACTGGGACTCGGGCAATCCGGACCATACGGCCCCCATACCGGCGGGACAGACCTACACCACGAACTCGCCGAACAGCTGGTCGGTTTCCAGCGCCGATGAGGCGCTCGGCATGATCTATATCCCGCTCGGCAACCAGACGCCCGACCAGCTCGGCATGGGGCGCAGCGAAAACGTCGAACGCTTTTCCTCCTCGGTGGTGGCGCTCGATATCAACACCGGCCAGCTCAAATGGGTGCAGCAATTCGTCCATCATGATCTCTGGGACATGGACGTGCCGGCCCAGCCGGTGCTCTTCGATCTGACCAAGGCGGATGGCAGCGTGGTTCCCGCGCTGGTCGCTTCGACCAAGCAGGGCGACATTTATGTACTCGATCGCCGGACCGGCGCGCCGATCATTCCCTTCAAGGGGATTCCGGCGCCGGGCGGCACCATTCCCGAGGATCATGCCTCACCGAGTCAGCCGATCTCGGACCTGACTTTCTCGCCGCCGCCGCTCGAGGAAAAGGACATGTGGGGCGTCTCGCTGTTCGACCAGCTCGCCTGCCGCATCTCCTTCCATCAGCATCAATATGAGGGACGCTATACGCCGCCATCGCTGCGCGGCTCCATCATCTTCCCCGGCAATTTCGGCACCTTCAATTGGGGCAGTGTCGCAGTCGATCCGGAACGACAGATCATGTTCGGCATGCCGACCTATCTGGCCTTCACATCGCGGCTGGTGCCGCGCGCCGAGATCCCGCCGAAGGGCGCTGGCGACAAGGGCAGCGAACAGGGCCTGAACCGAAACGAGGGCTCGCCCTATGGCGTCTATATGGGGCCCTTTGTCAGCCCCCTCGGCATTCCCTGCCAGGCGCCGCCCTGGGGCTATGTCGCCGGTGTCGACCTGAAGACCGGCAAGATCGCCTACAAGCACAAGAACGGCACCGTCCATGACATGACGCCCTTGCCACTTCCCTTCAAGGTCGGCGTTCCCGGCATCGGCGGCCCGATGGTGACCAAGGGCGGCGTTGCGTTCCTCGCCGCCGCGGTGGACGATTATCTGCGAGCCTATGATGTCACCAGCGGCCGGCAGCTCTGGCAGGCACGCCTGCCGGCGGGCGGCCAGGCAACGCCGATGACCTATACGGCAAGCGACAACAGGCAATATGTCGTCATCGTCGCCGGTGGTCACGGCTCCGTGGGAACGAAGCCGGGCGACTATGTGATCGGCTATACGCTGCCATAGGCAGATGGTTTTGGTCAGCTTTTCCGGGAACGGAATTGGTCTGCTTCGATGTGATCGCCATCGGGCCCGGAGGGAGGCTCCCAGCCGAAAACGCTGCGGCCACCATAGGAAAAGGAGCGGTCGAACTCGCCGGCAACGATCTCCTTGAGATCGGGGCCTGTGACGTAGCGCTCCAGCATCCTCGACTGATCGTCCAGGCGCTTCAAGGCCGACAATTCTTCATCGCGACCAAGGCGACCCTTCCTGACCGCTGATTTCATCACGCTGATCGTCTCGTCATAGACTTTCAGCGGCACCGGAAAAGGATGCCGGTCCTTGCCGCCATGCGCGAGAGAAAAACGCGCCGGATCGGAAAAACGGCATGGCGCGCCATGCACAACTTCGGCGACCATGGCCAAAGCCTTGACCGTTCTGGCGCCGACGCCGGGTGTCAGCAGTAATTCCTGGTAATCGACCGGGCCACGGTCGGCCGCGGCGGCGAGATTTCCATGCAGCCGGCGCATGTTCACATCTTCCTCTCGCACGTCATGATGGGCCGGCATGATGAGATAGGGCAAGGTCGGCTGAAGCTCGACCTTATTATTTACTTCAGCTTGCTTCTCCAGCGCATTGAATTCACGAATGATTCCATCCGGTCCGATCGAGGCGAGCAAATCGAGCTGTTCGCTACGGGAGCGCTCCGCACGCCGATCGGCGAGATTGATGATCTCGCCCTGCTCGCGCCCCTCGATGGCGGCGTGGGGCGAATCCAGAAAGCTCGTAAGACCTTCGGATAACCAGTGATAGCGTCGCGCCTGCCGCCGCTCGCCATTCATGCCCTGCTGGATGACGACCCACTTGCCGTCATCCGCGACGATGAAGCCATGCAGGTAGAGATCGAAACCATCCTGCACGGCCGCGCTATCCACTTTCGCGATCAGCCGGCTCTTGGTGGCGAGCGACGCGCCGTCGATGCCGACGCGATCGCCGATATCAAGCAATTCGCCCGGTGTTTTGCGCGATTGCGCCCCGCGGCCGCCGCAGACATGGATGCCGAGCTCGCCGGAAAGCGGCGTCAGGCCGCGCTTCAGGGCGCCGAGAACGCTTGTCGTGATCCCCGAGGAATGCCAATCCATACCCATGACCGCCCCGAAGGACTGGAACCAGAAAGGATTGGCGAGACGCCGAAAGAGTTCGTCGCGCCCATAATGCTGCACGACCGCCTCGGTGATGACTGCGCCCAGGCGCGTCATCCGATCTCCAAGCCAGCGCGGCACACGGCCGCCATGCAGGGGAAGGTCAGCCTTACCAGCTCTCTGGGCCAAATCCACGACTCTCGTTTTTTACGGAGGCATTGTAGTCCGCGCAGCCGAGATGCGCCATCCGCAAGGCGGAGCGTGCAATATTGAATCGCGATGACGTCACGCAGGTACCGGCGTGGGCGCAAAATCCTGCATCGCCCCCGCAAAAGGCTTGGGCAGCGGCGAAGCATAGGAACTGCGCTTGCTCGTGGACAGGCCCAAAGACACCAGCACCTCGGCCTGCTTGACCGCCGCGGCGACACCATCCACGACCGGGACGCCGTAGATCGATTGCAGTTCCCTTGCGAGATCCGTCATGCCGGCACAGCCGAGCACGATGGCCTCCGCGCCGTCTTCGGCAAGCGCGCGCTCGATTTCCGCCCGCAGCTTTCCGCCCGCGCCGGAGGACGAATTCTCGAGCTCGAGAACGGGGATGTCCGAAGCTCGAACCTTCGCCCGACCGCCCATGCCATAACGCTGGACGAGGTTGTCGATGAGGATGCGGGAGCGCTCAAGCGTCGTCACTACGCTGAAGCGCTGCGCCAGAAAACCGGCCGTCGCGACAGCGGATTCGCAGAGTCCGACGACTGGAACGTCACAGAACGCGCGGGCGGCTTCCAGGCCGGTGTCGTCGAAGCAGCAGATGATCGCCGCATCGTAGCCTGCTGCCTGCCTCTCCTTCAGTTCGCGAAGCATGCCCGGTACGGCTATCGCTCCATCGTAATAGCCCTCGATCGAAGCCGGCCCCATCTGTGAGGTGGCGGCAATGATCTCAGTGCCGGCGCTTGCCACGGCGCGTGCGGCGATCGCCGCCTTCTCCGTCATGGAAGCGGTCGTATTCGGATTGATGAGCAGCAGGCGCATGATTTCAACTTTTCTTGGCTTGGCGGCGGCCGAGCATGGACATGACTGCAAGCGCCAGCAGGATGATGGTGAAGGAAAAGAGCGTCGTCACCGTTCCGAGCGCATAGAGCACGGGCGTCGTGACATTCGTCGTCATCCCGTAGATTTCGAGCGGCAGCGTATTGTAGGTGCCCGATGTCATCAGGGTGCGGGCGAATTCGTCATAGGACAGCGTGAAGCCGAACAGGCCGACGCCAACGAGGCTTGGCGCGATCATCGGCAGCACGACGTGACGAAAGGTCTGCCAGGAGGTGGCACCGAGATCGCGGGCGGCTTCCTCGTAAGCCGGCGAAAACCGGTTGAACACCGCGAACATGATCAGCACGCCGAATGGCAAGGTCCAGGTCAGCTGCGCGCCGAAGGCCGAGGAATACCAGGCGGGTGCGAGACCGCCCTGCTGGAAGACGACACCGATCCCGAGCGAAATGATGATCGATGGTACGACGAGGCTGGCAACCGTCGCATAGAACAGAAATGTCGAGCCGCGAAAGCGGCGGCGAAAGGCAAGACCCGCCAGCAGCGACACGACGACGGTCACGATCATGACCATCACGCCGAGCATCAGCGACCGCTGGAACGAGGCTCCGAAATCGCCGACCGCCTGCTTCTCGAAAAGATTGGCGAACCAATGCAGCGATACGCCGTTCAATGGGAATGTCAGGCCGCCGTCCGGCCCCTGGAAGGACAGGATGACGACCGCCGATAGCGGACCGTAGAGAAACAACACGAAAATGGTGAAGAAGATCGCCAGAACGTAAAATTCCAGGCTGCGCTTTTCGCGGTTCATCTCAAAGCTCCTTGCGGATATCGACGATGCGCAGAATGGCGGCGACCATCAGCAGCACGACGATCAGCAACACGACCGCATTGGCGGCTGCCGCCGGATATTGCAGCAGCGACATCTGGTTCTTCATCATCAAGGCGATGGAGGCGCTCTGGCCGCCGGACATCACCTGGACGGTGGAAAAATCCGCCATGACGAGCGTGACGACGAAGATGCTGCCGATCGCCATGCCGGGCTTGGCAAGCGGGATCACCACATTCCACAGCACCTGCCAGCCGCTGGCGCCAGCGTCACGCGCGGCCTCGACCAGCGAGCGGTCGATGCGCATCAGCGTATTGAAGATCGGCGTCACCATGAACAGCGTGTAGAGGTGCACCATCGCGAGCACGACGGCGAAATCGGAATAGAGCAGCCATTCGATCGGCTTTGGAATGAGGCCCATCTCGACCAATGTCGAATTGACCAGCCCGTTGCGCCCGAGCACCGGGATCCACGAGATCATGCGAATGATGTTGGAGGTCATGAACGGCACGGTGCAGACGAGAAAAAGGATCATCTGCGTCGAGGTGCGGCGGATATGGAAGGCCAGGAAATAGGCGACCCAGAAGCCGATGAACAGGGTCAGCGCCCAGACAATGGCAGTGAATTTCAATGTGTTGAGGTAGGTTTTCCATGTAACCCACGAGCCGAGCGTATCGGTGTAATTCGTGGTCAGGAACGCCGGATAGAGGCCGGCGAAATCATAATCCCAGAAACTGACGACCCCGATCATCGCGATCGGCAACAGGAAGAAGAAGCCGAGGATGAGAAACAGCGGCGTTGCCTGCAGATAGGCGACGGCCCAGGCCGGCACGGCAAATCCGCGTCCGGCTTTCCGAGTTTCCTGCTCCGCATCCGAGGAAGCAATTGTCGCCATGGTTCGGCCTTTCCATTGATAGAATCCTCTCCCCGCTTCGGACGGGGAGAGGCGATGACGGATATGCAGCTTAGGCAGCGATGAACTCGTTCCAGCGGCGAACCATGTAGCGGTCCTCGTCCATGACGGAGTTCCAGCAGGCGACCGCACCCATGCGGGCTTCGAAGGAACCGCCGTCGCGAACGGCGCCGGCCTTCTCCATGACCTTGCCTTCCGGAGAAAGGATATCGCCCTGCGCCGGCTTGCCCTCGATCCAGTAGCCCCATTCGTCGGCCGACATGAAGCCCTTCGCGGTTTCCATGCAGGCGGAATAGTAGCCCTGGCGGTTAAGGTAACCACCGACCCAGCCGGAGGTATACCAGTTGATGTATTCATAGGCAGCGTCGAGCTGGGCACCCTTCAGATGCGAGGCGAGGCCGAGGCCGCCGCCCCAGGCGCGATAACCTTCCTTGAGCGGTTGGAAGGTGCAGGCGATGCCCTTCGAGCGGACGGCGGCAACAGCGGGCGACCACATGGACTGAATGACGACTTCGCCCGATGCCATCAGGTTGACGCTTTCGTCGAAGGACTTCCAGAAGGCGCGGAACTGGCCGTCGCCCTTGGTCTTGATCAGGAACTCGATGGTCTTGTCGATTTCAGCCTTCGTCATGTTGCCCTTGTCGGCATATTTGATCTTGCCGGAGGCTTCCATGATCATCGCGGCGTCCATGATGCCGATCGACGGGATATTGAGGATCGCGGTCTTGCCCTTGAAGGCCGGATCGAGAATATCGGCCCAGCTGGTGATTGCGCGGCCGGTGAGATCGGGACGAATGCCGAGCGTATCGGCGTTGTAAATGGTCGGAACCATCGTCATCCACTGCGTCGGTTCCTTGGCGAACTTCTTGGAACCTTGCGCCTCGACGAAGCCCACCGTGTGCGGTGCCGTGCCCTGGGCAATGACGCTGTCCGGCTTCAGTTTGCCGTTGATGAAGAGCGGCACGATCTTGTCGTAATATTTCAGCTTCTTGACGTCCATCGGCTGCAGCACGCCGGTCGGAAACACCTTCTTGGCGATCCAGTATTCGACGTCGGCGATGTCGTAGCTGTTCGGCTGCGTCACGGCGCGCTGTGCGGCCGCATCGGAATCGGTCGCGGTCATCTCAAGCGTAATGCCGAGATCGGCCTTACACTTCTCCGCAATGGCATTGATGTTCGAAACGCCGGTGCCGAACTGGCGCAGCGTGATATTCGATTGCGCCCAGATGGTCGGAAAGCCGGTGATCGCGCCGGAGCCGGCCATGGCACCGAGAGCGGCAGCGCCGGTCTTCAGCAGCGAGCGGCGGGAAATGCCTTTCGTGGTCTTGGTCGTCTTGGTTTCAGTCGTCATGTCAGTTCCCCTTTTTTGATGCTTCGGATTTTCATGCGGACATACGGCCGAGAAGGATCGCGTCCTCCTCAGCCCAGCTCAATGAGACGGCATCGCCGACCGTCATGGATTTGGTGGCGTCATCGTCGTTGCTTGCGATCACGGTGAAATCGTCGCTTCCCGCGCCGATGACGGTGATCTTCAGCGTCGCACCGCGGTATTCGATATTGGAGACCACACCGTTGAAGCCGAGGCCTTTAGCGTCAGACTGCGAAAGCCTGATACGATCGGTGCGAATGGCGATATCCGCAGCTTCGCCGGTCCGGCGTCCTGTCCCTCTTACGGAAAAGCCCTGCCCTTCGGGCACGGTCATGGTGACGCGGCCGTCTTCGCTCGACGTTACCCGGCCCGACAGGACGTTGTGGTCGCCCATGAAGCGGGCGACGAAGGCAGTTGCAGGATGCTCGAAAATTTCCCGTGGCGAGGCGGCCTGCTCGATCCGTCCGTCATTCATGATGACCATGATATCGGCGAGCGCCATCGCTTCTTCCTGGCTGTGCGTGACATGGACGAAGGTGATGCCCAATGTTTTTTGCAGCTTTTTCAGCTCGGCGCGCATGCGGATCTTCAGGAATGGATCGAGCGCCGACAGCGGCTCGTCGAGCAGCAGCGCTTCCGGATCGGTGATCAGGGCGCGTGCCAGCGCGACGCGCTGCTGCTGACCGCCTGAAAGCTGCGCCGGGCGGCGGGTCGCATAGGCCTCCATCTGCATGAGCTTCAGCATTTCGAGCGCCTTGGCCCGGCGCTCATCCTTTGCGACACCCTTCATCTTCAGGCTGAAGGCGACATTGTCGATGAGGTCGAGATGGGGAAACAGCGCGTAGGACTGGAACATCATCGCCGTGCCGCGCTTGGCCGGCGGGAAGTCCGTCACGACGGTATTTCCAAGGCGAATATCCCCGGAGGAAATGCCTTCGTGGCCCGCGATCATGCGCAGGGTCGAGGTCTTGCCGCAGCCGGACGGACCAAGGAAACAGCAATAGGAGCCGGCCGGTATTTTCAGACTGATGGCATGAACAGCCGTGGTCGCCCCATAGACCTTCGAAACGAACACTATATCGATCTCTGCCGCTTTCGACATCATCTTCCCCTTTGGTTTGAGAAAGACGTTGCATCAATCATGCCAGTTTCGCTGCAGCGCACTAAGCTGCTGGGATGTTTGCATTATTTCAGAGTAGAAGAAACTTTGCCGTTTGGAAGGCAGTCGGATATCTGCCCATCAAATAGGCTATTGTGCTCGATTTGTGCAAATTATTGTATACAATTTAGCGCCGTCTTTGCATAAGATTTCATTTAACTTCCGCGTGAAACCGGGCTATCATTTTCGTCGACCATCCAGGTAAGCGATCATGAATTCTTCAGCAGACGGGCTTCTGATGCCCATCGATTCCACGGATACAGGCGCACAGCAGATCCGTGACGCCATTCGCGACGCGATCGTCGAACGCAGGCTTGCACCCGGTACGAAGCTGTCCGAGAGCGATGTCGGCGGCCTGTTCAATGTCAGTCGGACTCTGGCGCGCGCCGCCTTGCAGGCGCTTTCCTATGAGGGGCTCGTCAGCGTCGAAAAGAACAGAGGCGCTTTCGTCGCCTATCCATCACCCGAGGAAGCCAGGCAGATCTTCGCCGCGCGCCGCCTGGTGGAGCCTGGCATATTGAAATCGGCAGCCGAGCGGATCACCCCGGTTCAGCTCAGGCAGCTGAGACAGCGTCTGTTGGAAGAAGGCCGCCTGATGGGCGAGCGCGGCCAGTCCGCCCGCCGCGCCGAAATCAAGGCTTCGGGCGATTTCCATCTGATGGTGGCGGCCATTTCCGGCAACCTTATCATGCAGCGCTTCATGGAGGAGCTTGTCGCCCGCTCGTCATTGGTGATCGCGCTCTACGGGCAATCGAGCGCCTCCAGCTGCGGCCATTCCGAGCACGGCGACATCATCACTGCTCTGGAGCAGAAGGATGTGGATACGGCCTGCCACCTGATGCTTCATCACATCGCGCATATCGAGGCCGATCTCGATCTGCGCGAGCGCAAGAGCTTTGGTCTGAAGGAAGCGTTCGAGCGGTGAGACGGCCGTCTCACGGACAGTTCCGACCCTATCTTGCGGAATTGATCCGCAAGACCGGACCGCTGACCCACCCTCCAATGAGCGAGGCAGCTTCATGCTCGATCTGGTGATTTCGAATGTCCGCATCGCCAGGCGGGAGGGTTGCTTCGATGTCGGTCTCAAGGATGGCAGGATTGCCGCGATCGAGCATGATTTGACTGCGGATGCGCCGCGTCACGATATGTGCGGTTGCTTTGCCTTCGGCGGCTTTGTCGACAGCCACATCCATCTCGACAAGGCCTGCATTCTCGACCGCTGCTTCATATGCGAAGGCACGCTGGAAGAGGCCGTGCGCGAGACGGCCAAGGCAAAAGCCGCCTTCACGGTCGAGGATGTCTACGCGCGCACCGCCCGCGTGGTCGAGAATGCGATCGTCAACGGCACCACGGCAATGCGGACCTTCGTCGAGATCGATCCACGCGCCGGGTTTCGATCCTTCGAAGCAATCAAGCAGATCAAGCGCAGCTATGCCTGGGCGATCGATATCCAGATCTGCGCCTTCGCCCAGGAAGGGCTGACCAACGAGACCGAGACAGAGGCTATGCTGGATCACGCGCTTCGCGACGGGGCGGATTTGGTCGGCGGCTGCCCCTATACCGATCCCGATCCTCGGCGCCATATCGGCCGGATTTTCGATCTGGCGGAACGCCATGACGTCGATGTCGATTTCCATCTCGATTTCGATCTCAATCCATCCGGCTCCGCAATCCCCGCCGTGCTGGCGGAAACGAAGCGGCGGGGCTATGGCGGCCGTGTCTCGATCGGCCATGCCACCAAGCTTGCGGCCATGCCGGCGTCCGAAGCCGGCGAGATTGCCGCGCGTCTTGCCGATGCTGGGATCGCGGTAACCGTTCTGCCGGCAACCGATCTCTTCCTGCTTGGCCGGGACAGAGATCATCTCATCCCGCGCGGCCTTGCTCCGGCGATGCTGCTAACGGCCAATGGGGTCAACGTGACGGTCGCGACAAACAATGTCCTCAACCCATTCACCCCCTTTGGCGATGCCTCCCTCGCCCGCATGGCGAATTTCTTCGCCAATACAGCCCAGCTGTCGCGGAACGAAGACATCGCTGCGGCATTCGACATGGTCACCGCCAATGCCGCGCGAATGATGCGACGCGACTATGATCTCAAGCCGGGCGCGCAGGCGGATATCGTCGTGGCGGATGCTGCCGATCCGCTGTCTCTGGTTCGCGAGATCCGGCAGCCGATCGCCGGCTGGAAAAACGGCAGGCAGACTTTCATGCGCCCGCGGGCGCGCCTGCTGTCACCCGAAAACTAGCAGATGAAGCCGATCGCGTCGCGATGCGTCTATCGCTTCAGCTCACGCTCGAATTTTTCGATCTGCTGAAGAACCCACGGATCATCGGCGGAATGTTGATTCACGTCCGGTTGCAGCCGCGTTTGGCGGCGGCGCAGGATCCAGTCGAGAAAAACGCGAAGCAGCCGCATGCCTATATCCAAGCTCTTTTCAGTATCTACGAGGCCCGGCGTCCAAGCCCGAAAGCCAATCGGAAGCCGAGCCTCGACAACCGCAAGGCGTTGCGGCGACTGCCTTTTTGCGCGTGCGAAAATGAACGGTAGCTGAACAATGTTGCACGGTAAAATGGTTTTCACCTGTATCTCTCGTTACCGGCAAGTGCCCTCTTCTTAAGATCGGCGGCGTTTCCTTCAAAGCAATTAAAGGGAATGCTTGCCGATATTTTCCGCCATCTCCCGAGTGGGTTTCACGAATGAAGAGCTTTTTTACGCAAGCGTACCGTTATCGGCAAAACTGACCTAGCCGAGAGTGAGGGTGGCTATTAAGAACGCCGCGTCGCTTCCGATTTTCCCCGGAGCGGCACAAGCTTAGCCTCGCTCGTGCGAGGCTTTTTTCTTTTCTGCTCGCATTTTTGTTCAGCGGCGCGGCTCGCCGCCCGGTGCATAGGCCGTGTCCTGCTCGAAAGGAAATACAGAGCCGCAACGGCAGCGCATCATATGCTTGCGCGGGTCGGGCGATGGACGTTCGGTGGAAAAGCCGCGAGGCATGTCATCTACTTTGAAATCCCGGCTGGCAGCTCGGCGGTCATCGGTTTCGGAAACCTCGGCAAACGCGGCATGAGCGCATTTCGCGCATTCCAGCTTCCGTGAATATCGATCTCGCGCGGCCATTTTCTTCCAATCCGGGACTCACATTCGCACCCTTTTAGCAGCGCCGTCGATGCACTTGAAGGCCGTGGACGCTCTGTCTCACAGCTCGATGTCCTTCTCTTCGAAATTGAAGGCGCGGAAAAAAAGCGAGCCGTTTGAAAAAGAGATTGACCTGATGGCAGATGTCAGACCAATTTATCGATCATGACCAAACCCATGCTGACACCTCTTCCCTCCATCGACCGGACGCAGCAAGTGATCGACGCGCTGTCGACCTTCATCGAGTCGTCGAAGCTGCGGGCGGGCGACAGGCTGCCGACCGAGCGCGAACTGATGGCAGCACTTTCCGTGGGGCGTTCGACCATCCGCGAGGTGATCACCTACTTCCAGGCACTCGGCGTCATGGAGACCCGCAAGGGCAGCGGCACGTATCTACTGAAGCCGGTTTCCAAGGCGACCATCCATATGCCGCTTTCCCTCGATCCGCCGCATCTGCGCGATGCGCTGCTGCAGACGCTGGAGGTCCGCCGCGGCATCGAATGCGAGGCCGGCATGGTGGCGGCAAGGAAGCGCACGGACGAGGATATCGTCATCATCGAAGAGAAGCTCAACGAGATGGAGCGCGTCCACATGGCCAAGGGCACGTCCGGGCCTGAGGATCTTGCCTTCCATCTGGCGGTCTACGACGCCACGCACAATCCGCTGTTCCGGCAGCTTCTCGAACAGATGCGCGAAACCTTCGAACGCTTCTGGGATCATCCCTTTGATCGGCAGGATTTTGCCCGCCGGTCCTTCCCTTATCATCGCACGCTGTTCAACGCGATCGTCGACCAGGATCCCGAGGCGGCGCGCGCCGAAACACTGAAGATTCTCGACGTTGTCGAGGAAGACATCAAGGAAATGTCCAAATGACTGACGGGCTAGAGCCGTTCGAACTTGCGTCCCTTATCACAGCCCATGACGACGGCAATTTCGCCGAGGCCGTGGTGCCGCCGATCTTCCAGACGTCGCTGTTCACCTTCTCAAGCTACGACGAGATGATCGCCTCCTATCGCGGCGAAAAGGTGCGGCCGATCTATACGCGCGGCCTCAACCCGACCGTGCGCATGTTCGAGGAGATGCTGGCAAAGCTCGAGGGCGGCGAGGATGCGCTCGGATTTGCGAGCGGCATGGCCGCGATCTCGTCGGCCGTGCTGAGCTTCGTCGAGCCGGGAGACCGGATCGTTGCGGTCAAGCATGTCTATCCCGATGCCTTCCGCCTTTTCGGCACGGTCCTGAAGCGCATGAAGGTCGAGGTGACCTATGTCGACGGCCGCGATGAGGAAGCTGTCGCCAAGGCGCTTCCCGGCGCCAAGGTCTTCTACATGGAAAGCCCGACCAGCTGGGTCATGGAAGCGCATGATGTCGGCGCGCTGGCGGCCCTTGCCAAGCAGCATGGCGTCGTCTCGATGATCGACAACAGCTGGGCCACGCCCTACTTCCAGCAGCCGCTGAAGCTCGGCGTCGATCTCGTCATCCATTCCGCCTCCAAATATCTCGGCGGCCATAGCGACGTCGTCGCCGGCGTCGTTGCCGGTTCGACGGAAATGATCGCGCGGCTGAAGGCCGAAGCCTATCCCTATCTCGGCGGCAAGCTTTCTCCCTTCGACGCATGGCTTTTGATCCGCGGTCTGCGAACACTGCCGATCCGCATGAAGGCGCATGAGGCTGCGGCGATGACGATCGCCAAGCGGCTGCAGGAGCTCGATGTCGTCGAGCAGGTCTGCCATCCGGGCCTCGCGAACCGACTGCCGGCCGGCCTGAACGGCACCTCGGGCCTGTTTTCTTTCATCTTCCGCGAGGGCGTCGATATCCGCGCCTTCGCGGATCACCTCACGCTCTTCAAGCTGGGTGTGAGCTGGGGCGGGCACGAGAGCCTGATCGTGCCGGGCGAAGTCGTGCTGCAGCAGAAGGCCCAGCCGAATTCGGCGCATACCTTCGGCATCAATCCGCGCTCCGTACGTCTCCATATCGGCCTCGAAGGAACCGAGGCTCTATGGAAAGAGCTCGAGGAGGCGATCGCCGCCGCCTCGTAAAGTCGTCAATCTGAGAGGAAAACCTAAAAAGGGGAACCAACATGAAAAGACTGATAACAGCAGCACTCTTCACCGCCATGATGGCGGGCACCGCCTTTGCCGACACGACGCTGAAGCTCGTCGAAGTGATCACCAGCCCCGAACGCACCGAGACGCTCAAATCGATCGTCGCCAAGTTCGAGGCCGCAAATCCCGGCACCAAGGTCGACATCATCTCCCTGCCCTGGAACGAAGCCTTCCAGAAATTCGCCACCATGGTCTCGGCCGGCGACACGCCCGATGTGATGGAAATGCCGGACACCTGGCTGTCGCTCTACGGCAATAACGGCATGCTCGAAAGCCTGGAACCCTATCTGGCCAAGTGGGAGCATACGAGTGAACTGACGCCGCGCGCGCTTCAACTCGGCCGCGATGTGAAGAACACCGCCTATATGCTGCCCTACGGCTTCTATCTGCGCGCCATGTTCTACAACAAGAAGATCCTGAAGGATGCCGGTATCGCCGAGCCGCCGAAGACGATGGACGAGTTCGTCAAGGCATCCGAGGCCGTCTCAAAACTGCCGGGCAAATACGGCTACTGCATGCGCGGCGGTCCGGGTGGCCTCAATGGCTGGATGATCTTCGCCGCCTCCATGGCCGGCGACAACAAATACTTCAAGGATGACGGCACCTCGACGATGAGCAGCCCCGGCTGGGCCAAGGGCATCGAGTGGATGGTCGATCTCTACAAGAAGGGCTATGCGCCGAAGGACAGCGTCAACTGGGGCTTCAACGAAGTCGTCGCCGGCTTCTATTCCGGCACCTGCGCCTTCCTCGACCAGGACCCGGATGCCCTGATCGCTGTCGCCGAGCGCATGAAAAAGGATGATTTCGGCGTGGCGCCGCTGCCGAAGGGTCCCGATGGCAAATCTTTCCCGACCATCGGTTATGCCGGCTGGTCGATGTTTGCCAGCAGCCAGAACAAGGACCTGTCCTGGAAGCTGATCGCGACCCTTGAAGGCAAGGAAGGCAATCTGGAATGGAACAAGAAGATCGGTGCGCTCCCGGCCTACACGGCCGCGGAAAAGGACTCCTTCTATGCCGGCGATCAGTTCAAGGGCTGGTTCCAGGAACTCGCCGACAAGGACACCGTTCCCACAGTGATGCCGACCTATCTTGAAGAATTTGCATTCTTCAAGGATTCGCTCGCCATCAAGACCTCGCAGCAGGCGCTGCTTGGCGATATCTCGGCGAAGGACCTCGCCGCCCAGTGGGCCGACTACCTGACCAAGGCCCAGCAGAAATTCCTTGCCAAGAAATAATCCGCGTACCCGGCGGCGGAGCGATCCGCCGCCTCTCCTGCCCAATTGAAACAGACGGCGTCCGAACGCCGCGAACGGGAACTCTTGCAGATGACTTCGATCACCGACACGCTCGACAGGCGTCACGACCGCAGGTCGTGGCTGAAGCGCCTCGCCGACGCCTCGGAGCCCTATCTCTACAGCGCCCCTGCCCTCATTCTCATCATTGCCGTGATGCTGGTGCCGCTGGCGATCGGCATATCCTACGCCTTTCGCGATATTCAATTGCTCAATCCATTTTCCGGCGGCTTCATCGGCCTGGAACACTTTCGCGATCTCTCCAAGGATACGGCCTTCTACTGGGCGCTGAAGAATACGCTGTGGTGGACAGGCGCTTCCGTGGTGCTGCAGTTCATCTTCGGGCTGATCCTGGCATTGCTCCTGGACAAGCCGTTCGTCGGCAGGTCGATCGTGCAGGCATTGGTGTTCCTGCCCTGGGCCGTTCCCTCCTTCCTCGCCGGCCTCAATTGGTCGTGGCTGTTCAACCCGGTGATTGGCCCGATACCGCATTGGCTTTACGCCATGGGCCTGATGAGCGAGCCGGGCAACATTCTCTCCGATCCGCACAACGCCATGTGGGGACCGATCGTCGCCAATGTCTGGTGGGGCATTCCCTTCTTTGCGATTACCCTTCTGGCAGCCCTTCAGGCCATCCCGCGCGATCTCTATGAAGCGGCATCGATTGATGGCGCCGGCTGGTTCGAGCGCTTCCGCTCGATCACGCTCCCCTTCCTCGCGCCGACCATTGCCATCACGGTGCTGCTGCGCACGGTCTGGGTTTCCAATTTCGCCGACCTGATCGTCGTCATGACGGGTGGCGGCCCGGCGGACCGCACGCAGATCGTCGCCAGCTACATCTTCACGCAGGCCTTCAAGCGCCTCGACTTCGGCTATGCCTCGGCCATCGCGCTGGTGCTGCTGGTCCTTCTTCTTGCCTATTCCATGCTGATCATCCTGCTGCGGCAGACCCTGCTGAACAAGGATTGAGCCATGAGACGAGCCGTCCTCCCCACTATCGCGCATCGCCTGGCGATCCTTTGCTATGTCGTCTTCGCGCTCTTCCCGCTCTTCTGGCTGCTGAAGGTCTCGGTGACGCCGAACGATCTGCTCTATACGGAAGGCGTGCGCATGTGGCCTTCGCGCACGACCTGGGAACACTATGCCTTCGTGCTGCAGCACAGCGACTTCCCGACATTCTTCAAGAATAGCGTGATCGTCGCCGGCTCAACGGCGATCGCGGTCACCATCTGCTCATCGCTCTCCGGTTACGCGCTCTCGCGTTTCAACTTCCGCGCCAAATACTGGATCGTGGCGCTGATGCTGCTGACGCAGATGTTTCCGCTGGTCATGCTCGTCGCGCCGATCTTCAAGATCCTGACACCGCTGCATCTGACCAACAGCCTCACCGGCCTCGTCATCGTCTACACGGCCTTCAACGTGCCTTTCGCCACCTTCCTGATGCAGTCCTTCTTCGACGGCATTCCGAAGGATCTGGAGGAGGCCGCGATGATCGACGGTGCGACGCAGTTCACCGCCTTCAGACAGATCATCCTGCCGCTGACGCTGCCCGGCATTGCTGCGACACTCGGCTTCGTCTTCACGGCGGCATGGAGTGAGTTGCTCTTTGCGCTGATGCTGATCAACGGCAATCAGGCCGCGACCTTTCCGGTCGGCCTTCTCACCTTCGTTTCGAAATTCTCGGTGGATTTCGGGCAGATGATGGCGGCGGGCGTCATGGCGCTCATTCCAGCCGCGCTCTTCTTCCTCCTCATCCAACGCTATCTCGTGCAGGGCCTGACGGCCGGCGCGGTCAAGGGTTAGTCATATGGCATCGATCGATATTCAGAACGTCAAGAAGGCCTATGGCCATGTGCAGGTCCTGCACGACATCGATCTCAGGATCAAGGACGGCGAGTTCGTCGTTCTCGTCGGCCCTTCCGGCTGCGGCAAATCCACCCTGCTTCGGATGATTGCCGGCCTCGAAGACATCAGCGGCGGCGAAATCCGCATCGCGGACAACCGCGTCAACGAGCTGCATCCGAAGGATCGCGATATCGCCATGGTCTTCCAGTCCTATGCGCTTTATCCGCACATGAATGTCGCCGGCAATATGAGCTACAGCCTGCGGCTGCGGAAGATGGCGAAGGATAGCATCGCCAAGGCGGTTGCCGGTGCGGCAACCAAGCTCGGCCTCGATCCGCTGCTCGAACGCCGGCCGAAGGCGCTCTCGGGCGGCCAGCGTCAGCGTGTCGCCATGGGCCGCGCCATCGTGCGGCAGCCGAAAGCCTTCCTCTTTGACGAGCCGCTTTCGAACCTCGACGCTCGTTTGCGCGAGCAGATGCGCGCCGAAATCAAGAGGTTGCACAGCGATCTTAAAGCGACGTCGATCTATGTGACCCACGACCAGATCGAGGCAATGACACTGGCGGACCGCATCGTCGCCATGCATGGCGGGGTGGTGCAGCAGGTCGGCAGCCCGCTTGAACTTTACGATCGGCCCGCCAACCTCTTCGTCGCCGGCTTCATCGGTTCGCCAGGGATGAATTTTCTCGATGCAACTTACGAAGGCAATGGCGTCAAGCTCAAGGACGGCACACTCGTTCCGCTTTCGGAGCCGCTGACATTGTCTGCTGGCACGAAGGTGACGCTCGGCATTCGGCCTGAGCATGTCGTGCTATCGTCGGATCAGTCCGGCATGTCCGCCAATGTCGAACTCGTCGAGCCCACGGGCTTCGGCATCATCCTGCATCTTTCGCTGCACGGGTTGCCTTTCAAGGTATTCACGCTTGATCGCAGCGCGCTGAGCGCCGGTCCGCAGGTGAATGTTGCCTTCCCGCAGCAGTACCTGCACGTCTTCGGCGAGGACGGAACGAGAGCGGCATAAGGACCGTCCTTTCGACCGAGATGATCGCGGCGGCTTCGCAGCCCGTGAAGTCGGAAAAACTTTGACACGCCTACAGACCCTTCGGTGTCGCAGAAGCTTCATTCTGATGCGACACTATGTGCTGCTTATGTGCACTAAGGGAGGATGTCGTGCCGCTTAACAACTATGCCGTGCTCAAGGGCAGACCCATCAACAATCGATTGGCAACCGGTTCAAGCCCGCATTATCAGGTGCTGGTTTCGGAAAACGGGACGCTGTATCGCATCGCCATCAACGTACGTTCGCAGGATGGAAGCGAGGTCGAATTCCTCGTGCGCTCCCGCTTCGAACATCCGATCACCGCGCAATTGGCGGAGTTGCCTGAAGGCTTGCATCCGACACCGAGCCAGCCCGGCGGCGTCGCGCTCGATTTCATCCGCGGCAATCTCATGCAGCCTTGGGAGCTGAAACCGCTTCCGATCTCGGCCGCAGGTCCGGACAATGATCTTAATGAAAAGATCGACGCCTATATCCAGCGCGCCATGTCGGACGAGCAAGCGATGATCTATGCCTTTGGCGAGATCTGGGGACTGGAAAACAACAAGGCCGATCAGTATTTCGGCTTCAAGCCCGGCCGCGGCATTCATGACATTCATTTCAACCAGGGCAATCCACCCGGCAAATATGCTTCTCAGAATGGCCCCTGGCAGGACGGCGGGCTGATACTGGAGTTTCCCCGCGAGCAGCAATGGGTCGCGATCTTCATGAAATTCCAGACGCAGGCATGGCATTCGGACGACAAGGACGGATCGCTCATCGTGCCGCAGGATCAGGATCATCCGAACCTGCCGCACGCGCCGGTCGATCGCGATGCCATACCCACCTTCGATGTTCCGGATGGGCTAGTGCGCATCATTGCGGCCTATGTCAACGACGTGAAGACGCCCGAGCGGGAAACCGTCACCTTGCTGAATACCGCCGACGTGCCGGTCGATCTCAGCGGCTGGCAGATCAAGGACAAGCAGAAGAATGCGATGGCGCTCAGCGGTTCGATCGCCGCCGGCGCGACGCGGGTGGTCGAAATCCAGCCGCCCGTCACCTTATCCAACAAGGGCGGGATCATTACCCTGCTCAACGCGCAGGGTCTCAAGGTCCATGGCGTTTCCTATACCAAGGAGCAGGCAAGGCAGCCTGGGCGAACCATTCCGTTCCAGGGGTGAGAGTTTCGGCGGATGCCGAAAGCTGACATCGAGGCATTGCCCGGCGCCTAAGCGCCGGGTTGCTATGTCAAGCGAAAGGTTCGGTCGGCCCCTTGGATGGCTGGGTAAACCAGCGCGGGCCGTCCGCCGCCATATAGATATGATCCTCCAGCCGGATGCCGAATTTCTGCGGGAAGACGATCATCGGTTCGTTCGAGAAACACATGCCGGGCGCAAGCGCCGTCGCATTGCCGCGCACGATGTAAGGCTCCTCATGGATATCCAGCCCGAGACCATGGCCGGCGCGATGCGGCAGGCCCGGCAGTTTGTAATCGGGGCCGAGTGCATGTTTCGCCAGCACGGCACGCGCCGCATCATCGAGGCTGGAACAGGCAGCACCCAGCTTTGCCGCATCGAAAACTGCTTGCTGCGCCTCGCGCTCGATCGCCCAGGCGTCTTCAAAGGCACTATCGCCGGCCGTCAGCTTGTATGTCCGTGTCAGGTCAGAATGATAGCCGTCGATGCGTGCACCGGTGTCGACGAGGATGACATCATCTTCGCCGAGCGTCTGATCGCCGTCTGCGCCATGCGGAAGCGAGGTCGCCTCGCCGAAGGACACAATGCAGAAGGTCGAACCGCCATGAGCGCCCGCTTCGCGATGCCGCCGGTCGATGAATTCCATCACTTCTGAAGCGCGGATGCCGGGCTTGAGTAAGGCATGAGCCTGCCTGTGCACGTCGAGCGTCAAGTTCATCGCATATTGGATGAGTGCGATTTCCGCGGGAGATTTGATCCGGCGCAGGCCGTTGACAAGCGGTCCGCCATTGGCCAGTCTCTCGGCTCCAAGCTCGATCGCCAATGCGTTGTAGAAATAGAGCGGCATATTGACGTCGAGCGCCAAAACGCCCGAATATCCGAGCGCGCGAGCGATCAATGCCGCACTGCTCTCCTCTTCCTGCCATTCGAGGATTTCGGCCGGCAGATGCGGCAGCGTCTCCACGCGACTGCGCTCGAAGCCTGGGACGATGTAATAGAACGCGGTCGGCGTGACGAGTGCCCCCAGGAATCTCTCGCTCGCATGCCAGACGAGCCCGGTGAAATATCTGAGGCTTTCTGTCGGTCCGAGCAACATGCCGGCCAGCCCGTGCTGGTCGAGCAGTTGGCGAAGTCGCGAAAGGCGTTGCTGCCGTTCCTCTTCGGTGATCCGGGGTACGGGATGTTGCCACGACATTTTCACTCTCCTCAGTAACCTTGGCCTTATGCTAGTTGGCCTCGACCCTATCGTCGCTGTGGGCAATATGTCGACAATAAAAATACTGGTAGTGCTACCGCTATCCACGATTGTTTGTCGTCGCCGCCTATATAGCGTTCCTCTCGCTTGGTCGTCTCGTCGATCGCTAAATTATCTGACAGCGCGGATGTCGCTCCAGTGGTTCACTGTCTCCATCGAAACAAGCGGTGGAGTATCGCCATGCAAGTCACAAGCATCACAATTCCTTCCGGACGGATCCGTATCGTCCGCAAAGCCCAGCGCACGCCTCTGTCGATCTTCATCGATCTGGTACGCGCCCTCGCCCGTAAAATGGCCGAGAGAAGAAACCGCAATGCGCTGCTCGAGCTTTCGGACGATCAGCTGAAGGACATAGGGCTTTCTCGCGGGCAGGCCGGAAGCGATGTCCATGTTTACAGCCGCTACTAATAATATGAAGCGGAACGTGCTAGGTTCACGCTATGCAACCGGCTGAAGCGGTGGGATGAGGATTTCGGCATGCTACAATTTTCGACAACCGTGCTGCTGAAGACGAAAACCGTCCTCATCCGCGATGTCGTCTGCAATGGCGACTGTCGGCACAAGAGCGATGAGGAATGCGCCCACAAGACAAGTCTCGTCTATACCTATCGTGGTGTCTTCAAGCGCCATGTCGGTCAAAGCGAGGCCGTTTCGGAAGCCAATCAGGTTGTCTTCTTCAATCGTGGACAGGACTACAGGATCAGCCACCCCGTCGAGGGTGGCGATTCCTGTCTCGATCTCATGATCGACGATGCCCTGCTTCATGAGCTTTCGCCAAAGGAACAGATACAATCCGGCGAAGGCGTCGTTTTCCGCCGCCAGCGCCGTCGCATCGACCCGCGAGCGCAAGCGCTTGTGGCGATGCTTCGTCACGGGCTCAGCCGCAACATAGCCGAAAGCCTCGAGGGCGAAACGCTGGCGCTGACGCTGGTGCGCCGCTCGCTCGGCGAGCGTACCTCGCATGAGGCAGGCGCAAGCTTCGGCCGGCAGAAGCTTGTCGACCGGGCGAAACTCGTCCTGACCTCCGATCTCGCCCGGCGGTGGACGCTTGCCGAGATTGCCAAGGAGGTCGGCGTCTCGCCGGTATACCTGACGCAGGTCTTCCAGCAGGTCGAAGCCATGCCGCTCTATCGTTATCAGTTGCGACTGCGGCTGGCGCGAGCGCTCGATCTTCTCGGCACTTACGACGACCTGACCATGCTCGGGCTCGATCTCGGCTTTTCCAGCCACAGCCACTTCAGCGCCGCCTTCAAGCAGACCTACGGGCTGACGCCGGCGGAGTTTCAGCGCTCGGCGCAATTGAAGCCGAAGCGCTACGCGGTTCGCTAAAGATTCTGACAGCACCTATCCGGCGATCGATGCTTTCATGATCCTGCCCCGACAAGGGGACCAATCGAGAAAGGATCACGACATGAAGAAAACAACATGCGCTGCCTGTGACTGCGAACTCGGCGCAGACACGATCAAGGTCAACCTCGGCGGCAAATCGGTCGAGGTATGCTGCGAGGAATGTGCGGCTGCCTTGAAGGAAGCCGGGCAATCGACCTCGGTTGCTGCAAGCGGCAAGGAATAGGAAAGCTGCCGGACCGCCTCGGAGCAGCGTATCGACCAAGTCTCGGAAGGAGCCGTACCCAAGGGTGCGGCTCTTTTGATAGGCGGCGGCGCCTCGCTTGTGCTGGAATCGCTGTCTCGTGACCAGCAGCGGAATCGATTCTGGATCCGGTCTTGACGCGGTTGCAATGTTCGCTCTGCGCGTGTTCCGTCAAGAAAAGTTGTAATGAATTGTTGCCGCCAGGCCCCTGGGCAAACTTCGTTCGCAACATTCCCCCGAGGAGAAATATTCAGAAATATCGGGACGTATCGGGTTCATATGGCCCCGCTAGCTTCAACATCAGTCAATCGTAACGAAGGCACTGATCATGAGGCAACGATATCTAGTCGCAACTTTGTTGATGACGGCCATGGGCGGCATCGCCGCTTCGGCGCTCGCCGGCGAGCCGGCGGTTGCGCTCGACACGCAGACCCCACCCGTCGCCGAGATGGCGTCCCCACCCCCGGCTCATATGCCGCCGGAAGGTTGGGGCTTCCCCGGCCCACATCCCCAAGGCCCAATGATGGCCTTTGGCGACGACATGCCCATGCCGCCTCGTGGCTTCCCTCATCCGCCGAACCCGACCCTGGAACTGGCAGGCAGATTGTCGGCGCTGGAAACCTTGATCGGCATTCGCAGCGCTCAGCTTGATGCCTGGCGGGATTATACCAACGCGCTCACGGATTTTCTGGCCTTTCCAAAGCATCGGCCCCCCGGCCCGCCGCCCGCAAATGGTGACACTGCGCAGCAGCCCGATCATGATGCTGGCAAGTCGACGGAGCTCTTTGGCGAGCGTATCGCCGATGGCGCTCTCGATCGTGCCGCCAAGGCGACTATCCTCAAGGACAAGGCTGTGGCCCTTCGCACTATTCTGACCGCAGATCAGCTTGCAAAGCTTGAGGATGCCGAACGGTCCCTCGTTCCCGGCCCTCATGCATTCCGCTGATCGCAATAGAGGTTCGATCAGGGAAAGGCCCGCTGCCTAGTCAATCCAGACCATTTCCTCTCCACCTCCAATCGATCGAGATCCCCCCGGACGCCCTTGTCGGTTGGAAGGAGTGATGGTCCGGGAGCGCCCCGCCCGGCGCTCCCGGACCTTTCGCGTGCGGGCACCCGCCCTTGCCGGCGACAAAAGCAAGCGCAAAGACCAATCGATCAGGGATAGAAACTTGTCGACATATTCGCGTTCAAGCAAAAGCTTGCCAAATATAGCCATCGCCGCCGCCCTTGCCGGGACGCTGACAAGCTGCGTCGTCGGCTCGGATTACCGGACACCCGATCTCGCAATGCCGTCTCATTGGGGCAGCAAAGCGGGGACGAAGCCCTCGAAAGCGCCGCAGCTGTCGCAATGGTGGAAGCAACTCAAGGATCCGACACTTGATGGGTTGATCGAGGAGGCGATGGCCAGCAACCTCGATGTGGCGACCGCCAAGGCAAAAATCCGCGAAGCACGCGCCACTTACCGCGAACAGAAAGGCGCGTTGCTGCCGAGCGTCGAGGGAACCGGTTCGGGGACGCGAACACGCACGTCGGCCGCATCAAGCGGCACGACCGACGCGACCTTCTCCACGCTCTATGACGGCGGCTTCGACGCCAGCTGGGAACTCGATCTCTTCGGCGGCAACAAGCGCGCCGCAGAGGCGGCAAAATATGGTGTCGATGCTGCCGACGAGCAGCTGCGCGACACCATGCTCACATTGATTGGCGATGTCGCTTCCTACTACGTCCAGGCGCGCGAATACCAGGCGCTGCGCGATCTTGCCAAGCGCACCGCCGTATCACAGCGCAAGAGCGCGGCCCTTACGCATATGGAGTATCTGGCAGGCAGCGCCACCGGCGTCGACACGGCCAAGGCCGATGCTCTCGCCAGCAGCACCGAGTCGGATATTCCTGCCTACGAAATCTCCTATGCGGAAGCGGTCCATCGTCTGAGCGTGCTGCTGGGCAAGCCACCCGCCACGCTCGGGGACAGGCTCAAGATCGGCGGCCCGATTCCGAGTCCCAGAATGAATGTCTCGACCGGCATTCCCGCCGACATCCTGATTTCGCGGCCGGACGTCCGTCTCGCGGAGCGGCAACTTGCACAATACACGGCGAAGATCGGCCAGGCTGAAGCCAACCGCTATCCGTCCATCTCGCTGACAGGCGACATTTCTTCGTCGGCCGCCAATGTCGGCGATCTGGCGAAGAAGTCCTCCATCGGATGGACGTTCGGCCCGACGCTGACGGTGCCGATCTTCCAGGGCGGCCAGCTCAAGGCCGCCGTCGATGTTGCCAGGGCGGAGCGGGATCAATATTTCATCGCCTACCAGTCGGCCGTGCTGTCGGCCATGGAGGATGTCGAAAACGCGGTCGTATCCCTGACCCAGGAGCGGCTGAAATATGCCAAGCTCGTTTCGTCCAGCAACTCCTATCGCAACGCATCGGATCTCTCGCGAACGCTGAACAAGGCGGGCGTCACGGATTTTCTCGACGTGCTCGATGCCGAGCGTTCGCTCTACAGCGCCGAGGAATCCGTCATTCAAAGCAAGGCCTCGATCGCCACCGATTATATCTCGCTCAACAAGGCGCTCGGCGGAGGCTGGGACGGGCAGATCGATGTCTCCAAGCCTGATGTGGCCGACAGCAATACCGGCCCGCATTTGACGGCGGCCAAGTAATCCCATGTTCAACACCCGGATTGCCAAGCGCCAACGACCATCGATCCGAAGCGCGCCGAAGTCCAGCATTCCGTAAAGTCCCGCCGTGCTGGTTTGTCTGCTCGGCGGCGCTTTGGGCATTGCGGCGGCACTTGGCCTCGGTGCTTCGTTCAAATATTTCGAATCTAATTTTACTTCGGCCTAATCGCCGAGTTCGATCGTCCTCGCCTTCAACTGCTCCTGCGCGATCGGCCTTGCCTTCGGCTACCTGCCGGGGCGCAACGCTTCGCTGTGCGACCCTGTGGTGGCACTCTCAAGAGACTGATTACCCTGGAAAATTGGCTGGCATTGTCGGAAAGCAATCCGGCTTCGCCATTCGTGTTGGGGGCGTAATGGCGAAGCCGGGTATGCGGGGCGATCAAGGCCTGCTCGAGCAGGCTGCTGATCGTTCACAATTTTATATTAGTTGGCGCCCGGAACATTTCCGAATGTTGCTGAAACAGGGCATTTTGACGAATTTTGGTGTCTCGGCTTTTCTATCGGAAAAACATTATTTGGTAAGTTCTATGACCTTACTGCAAATACTGTTGTTCATAGAATTTCGAAAATCCTACGCAAGTAAATCCTGTTTTGAGGCAAATTCGCGTGCCTATCGGGCCGCTATCCTGGAGCGTGACCGAATTTGCATGCCGCTGACTTGTTCGGTCGTTTCCGCTTGATCTAGCCCGCGGCCTTGGCCTCGGCGCTCTTGAACGATACGACTTGCTCCAGCCCCCGTGGCTGGCGGTTTCGCACGGTGATTTCGCCCTCGAACCGGGTGACGATTTCACGCGCAATGGCCATGCCGAGGCCGGCGCCGGGGAAGGATCTTTGCCTTGCGATGTCGATGCGGAAAAAGGGTTCGAATACCTGATCCAATCGATCCTCGGGGATGCCGGGACCGGTATCGATAATTCTGACGACAGCCCGGTTGCCAAGATGCGTGACCGTCACCGTCGCCGATTGGCCATGCGTTGCGGCATTGATGAGCAGGTTGCGCAAGGCGCGCGTGACGGCCAGCGGCCCCGCGCAGATCGTTGCCTGCTCCAGATCACCGCTCTTGACGTTCATATCGATCGCCTTCAGTTCCGTGACGATACCGTCGACAATCCTGTCGAGCCGGACCCGTTCCAGGCTGTCCTTGGAAATCTCTTCGCGAACGAGGCCGATGGCACTATCGGCGATCCTGTCGAGCTCCTCCAGATCGGTAAACCATTTGCGCCGCTCATCGTGGTCCTGGATGAATTCGGCACGCAGCCGCATCCGGGTCATCGGGGTTCGCAGATCGTGCCCGGCGGCGGCTACGAGCCGCATCCGGCTTTCCGTCGCCGCCTTCACCCTGGCCGAAAGGCCGTTGAGCGCTTGTGCGGTGGCGCGGATTTCGCCCGGGCCGCTTTCCGGTATGTGGGGCAGCGTGCCGTCCGGATGGACTGCCGCCACCGCCTGTTCCAGCAGACGCAGCGGCTTCATGATCTTCGAAGCGGCAAAGACGGAAACGAGCACGCTGCCGATGATGATGAGGCCGAGCCAGCCCGCAAGGATCTTCCAGCCATCCGGAGGCGGGCCGTGCGGCGCCATCGGCATGACCAGCCACTTGCCGTCGGAGAGCTTCAGCGACGCGATCAACTCGCCCGTCGACTGGTGCGATATGATTGCGTCGCGCATGCCGGAAATGCGTAGCAGTGCCTCCATGAGAAAGCGGGAGAGTTCTTCGTCAGGCGGGCCGCTGGCTGGCATGGGAGCGATGATCAGTCCCGCCGATTCAGCCATGGCTCGATCCTTCTCCGCGAAGGTCGCGAGAATGGCGAGCTGCCGGGCCGTCCGATCGATCGTCATGTCCGGTCGTGGCCCTCGCATGACGAGGCTTGCCACGAAAGACGAAGAAATGACGACCAGGACGATGGCTGTCAGCAGGAGTAGCGCCAGGCGCGCACCAAGTGACCTCATGAATCGCCTTTGATAGCCGTTACCGGGACGACGAGCTGATAGCCGCCGTTACGGATCGTTCTGAAAATAGGATCTTCCGTCGTTTCTCCCAGCTTGCGGCGCAGCCGGCTCATCAGGACGTCGATCGAGCGATCGGCGGGGTCGCGATCACGCCCCTGCGTCAGGTCGAGCAGCTGGTCGCGCGACAGCAGCCGGCCGGCGCGCTCGAGGAACGCCTTGAGAAGATCGAATTCTGCCCCCGTCAGCGCAATTACCTCGCCATTATCCTTGCTCACCCGACGAAGTTGCGGATCAAGCACCATATCCGCGAACTGATAGCGCCTTTGCTCGGGCTCCGCCGAAGAGTCCTCGTTCATACGACGCAGCACAGCGCGAATGCGCGCGGCCAGTTCGCGCGGATTGAACGGTTTGCCGAGATAGTCATCGGCGCCAATCTCAAGACCGAGGATACGGTCTATATCCTCCTTCAAGGCGGTCAGCAAAATGACGGGAACCCTTGGACGGCGGTTTCGCAGGTCACGGCAGAGATCGAGGCCGGATCCATCGGGAAGCATGACATCCAGCACCATCAGGTCGGGCTGGCGGCGGTTGAGCGCGTCATTGCATCCGCGAAGGTCGCTCGCCGTCGATACGCGGAATCCCTGCTCCTCGAGATATCGGCTCAGGAGCGAACGTATCTCGTGGTCATCGTCGACGATCAGAATATCCGGCGGGACGCTGGCGTTCATAGGCTTCATTCCGTTTTCTCAATCCTTATACAAACTATCAATCCCCTGAAAAGAAGGGTTTTGCGGCGCCAATACGGAATTTTCAGCGCGGGAAACGTTGGTTTACAAAATTCTTGGCGCTGGAAATATTGAGCAATAAAATAATGGCCAGCACAGGAGAATGTGCCGGCAATCAAGATGCCGGCGCCACCGGAAGCATGACTTGGCTCGATGATGCGCGAAAGCGGCGCAGTGGCCGGATCAGGCGGCTCGCCGCCATTCGACGCTCCAGGCGGAAAGCCGCCCCTCGATCGCGCCGCTATCCATCATCACGCGAATTTCGATCGGAGCCCGCGGATCGACGACATCAACGGGCACTGCCGCTTCGAATGAACCCGTGCCCTGCGGGCAGACCCGCAGCCTCCCAAGCAATTCGGCGGCATGGATTTCTACGGTGAAGATCTGCCCGTAGCAGTCCTCGTCCACATCGAAATTGAGTTTCGCATTCCAGTGGCCGATCGGCAAGTGGAGGTAGGGGCCGTAGATCAGGCAACGGGCTCCTCCGGTAAGGTCTACGATCTCATCCAGCCCCTGCTCCAACCTGTCACCCGAAAAGAATGTCTCCTGCGGCCAGAAGATGGTGGTGCCGGAAGCCTCCACCTGACCGAATTCCAATGGGCGAAGGACCTTCCTCGCGGTCTCGCGCAGGGGCTCGCTGAGCTCGGGCACTTCCTCCCGTGGCGTCAGATATCCCGCGATGACGGCCGCCGCGGCCTCCTCCAGTTTCGGTGCTTCGGAGAGCGACAACTGGCCGGACGGCGTCATGCCGACATGAAGCAGCGCGTTTGCAATCTGCTCCAGCGTCAGATCGGTGCTGAAATGGCTGTCGATCTTCCTGAGCAGCAGATCGATGCTGCCCCTTTGGCTGACGTCGTTGCGACGCAGGACCAGTGCCGCGGAAGCGTTCGCAAGCGGCTCCAGGCAAGCGAGGCTCGCGGACACGGCCCTGACCAGGCCGATATCCCGCTGCTCGGTGGCGCGTGCGAGATAGGAGACAGCATCGATGGGATCTTCGAGAAACAGCAGAAAAGGCACGTTGACCCTGCGGATCAGTTCCGACAGCCTGGTTTCCGGAAATTGCGAGACGAGCACGGCATGCATCCCGGATCGGCTCTGGACGTGCTGTTTGAGGTCCTCGATCGTGTCCGTAGCGATGATCGCATAGTCGCCAAACGCCTCGCGCGCGAGCGCATGGACGGCGGCGACGCCCCAGGAAGACATGACGCCCGGCATGCCGAATGCAAAGAGGATGGTCATGTCCGAGCTCCCCCGCGATTATCCGTTGAAGAGGGTATCATAAAGCGCGCTCACTTTCTGCTGATACCGATCCGGCGAGAAGCGTGCCGCCTGCCTCGGGCCGGCCTTGGCAAACGAGGCGCATAGCGCATCGTCCTGATCCAGGCTGACGATCGCCTTGCGCATCTCCTCGGTGTTATACGGATCGACCAGCAATGCCGCATTTCCGGCGATTTCCGGGATCGATCCCTCCGTGGAACTGAGGACCGGCGTTCCGAGCTGCATCGATTCGAGCACCGGCAGGCCAAAGCCTTCGTAAAGCGAAGGGAACAGCACGGCGCGCGCGCCTCTGATCAGGCTTATCAGCAAAGGATAGGAGACAAAGTCGAAACGTTGGATCTGCCGTTGCGGCAGGATGCGGTCTTCTGCGCGAAGATAGAAGCGGAACCGATCATCGTCGATGAGCTGCTGCGTTTCCGCGCCCTTCCATCCCGGAGCGCCGACGATGATGAGTGGCTTGCTCGTCTTTGCCGCAAGATAGGCTTCGACCAGCCGCGAGATGTTCTTTTTCGGCTCGAAGGCACCGAAAAAGAGGAAATACTCCTTCCAGTCCAGATGGAAGATGCCGGCGATCTCGTTGGCGATCACATCGGCCGGCTTCTCGCGAAGCTGTTCCGGCACGTGAACCGCCTGATAGGTATTGCTGACCCGCGCCTCGTCGGCGCCGAGAACCTTGATGATATCGGCGCGCGAGGTCTCTGACACGGTCACGATATGGTCGGCCTGCCGCACGAGGGAGCGCAGCATCTTGTAGTGATAGCGCTTGTCGTCCTCGGTCAGATAAGGCAGCCGCAACGGAACCAGATCGTGGATCGTATAGACGTTCAACGCCTTCTTCGCCGCAATCGGCATGGGATAGGTGCAATGCAGGAGATCCGGCTGTGCCTCGAACTTCATGGTAAGATTGTTGCCGTAGCGCTTGAAATGGTATCTCGCGAGCTGGAACAGGTCGTTGGAGGCGTAAACCATGCCGGAATCGCCGAGCTGCGCCTGCAGCGACTTCAGAATGACCGTTCCGCTCAGCGGGATCGGAACCGGCTTGATGCCGAACGGCGCGGCAACGCGCCGGCGCAGCCATCGCTTTGTCGCGGAAAGCGCGCCTGGCACACCGGCGCTGGTATCGTCAAACAGCAGCACTTCCCGCAATATGGGATCCTTCGGAACGTTTCCAGGCATTCCGTGGACGACCCCGGTCTGATAGCCGAGCGCACGCGCCGTCGACATCAGGCTCCTCGTGTAGGTCGCGACACCGGTGCCCTTCTTCAGCGAAAGATTGAGGCCATCGTAAAGGATCGTCTGGCTCATTCCCGTCTCTCCTTCGGCATCTTGCATCCCCCGTCCTCAGGCCGGCTTGTCGCGGGAAAGGACGAGGAGCGAGTCATCGATTCCGTATTTCGACAGCAGGTCCGCGCAGGTGATGGGGACGGCTTCGCCACTGAAGTCGAGACGCCGCAGCGATCCGTAGATGCCGGCAAGCCGCTCGAGGAAACCGCGCGCGTCGGCATAGCGGGCGGGATTGAATTCGACAACAAGCATCGGCTTGTGGCGGGCTATGGTCTCGCCCATTCCCTCGAGGATAACCTCTTCGGCGCCTTCGGCATCGATCTTTATGAAATCGACGCGGGTGCAGGATGCGCTCAACCGGTCGAGCGTCGTCACCGGAACCTTGATGAGGGCGCCATCCTGGGGGTGGGGCAGGAACGTCTCCGCGACGATCAGCGCGTTCTTCGGCTCGCTATGGGGAACATAGAGGGATGCCTCGCCTGATGCCTCGCTGCCGAGCGCCATCCTCTCAATCCGCGTCCGTCCGAGCAGTCCGTTCAATTCGACGCTGCGGCGCAGGAAATCCGCGGCATGCGGGTTGGGTTCCACGGCGATCAACTCGCCCTTGGCTCCGACGAGCTCAGCCAGGAGAAGTGAATAATAGCCGAAGTTTGCGCCGACATCGATCGCGGTCATGCCGCGCCTGACGTTGCGCGCGCAGAACAAGGTCAGCCAGATTTCCCAGAAACCGTCCAGAAGGACGTGGGAGCCAAAGCCCCTGTCGCGGGTATCGATATAGAGCTTGTAGCGGCCGAGCACGCGGACCAGAGCCGTATGGTTCCCGAGGTAGGCGCTGCTTACTCGCTGTAAGATGGCAGCCTCGGCCTGATGCCGATCGAAGGCCATCAACTCGTGAAGGTGCAGCAGCGGCGAAGAACTCATCTTATCCCTCTCGATCAGGCATGCCCGCAATGCGATCCGCAGGCCAGGCGACATCATGAAACTTCCTCGATTCCCGCAGCCTGCCCGCTGCCGCCGTGGCTTTCGAGCGATACCCTCAGTTTGCCGTCGATGCGGCTATGCCGACCGATGCGGCGGACAATGCGGTTCCAGTGACGCCCTGGAAGAGACCCATGAATTTCTGAATATCGATCGAGGCGGCGTTGGAAACATAGATGATGTCGCGCGGCTGGATCTCGAAGCTCTGCATGGCGAGCAGTGTCGAGCCGTTTTTCAGGTTGAACCTGTAGACGATCGGAACCGGTCCACCGCGTCTCAACCACGGATTGTACGGTGCGACGATGCGGCGGGCAATGTCGGGCGGTTCATAACGGAAGAGGAAGATGCCCGAGGCATCGGCGCGAGAGTCCTGAAGTCCTCCCGCGCGCGCCACCGCGTTTGCCATGGTCAGATGCTGCGCGCTGAAGGGCACCTCGCCACTCTGCCCCGATGCGCCAAGGATCGTGTAGGTGGTCGGCTCGCGGACGACGGTAACCACGTCCTCGGGCCGCAATCTTATATTCTCGCGCGGGTTCTGGACAATTGCGGTAAAAGGCAGGTGCATCGTCCTGCGTCCCCGCGTCAGATAGACGACGCTGTCGTTGACGCTGGCACGCAATCCTCCCGCCGCGGCAATCGCATCGAGCACCCGATCACCGGCCGGCGACAGCGCGACGCGGGCGCCTCCGGCAACCTCGCCGGTGACGGTGACCGTGTTCGACGCGCTCTGCTGCACCGTCACCAGCGCTTGCGGCTGCACCGCCTTGCCGGCAAGGCCGGAGACCACGGCTCGTTCAACGATGGCAGGCGTCCGGCCGACCGCATTGATGCGTCCGACATAGGGAATGCTGATCGTGCCGTCGCTATTGATGGTTTGCGGCGGGATCGTAACGGAACTGCCCGACGCCTGCTGCTGCCCCGAGGCGATGGATGCCGTTCCGAACAAACTTCCAGGCGGCGCCTCCCAGAGGCTGACCGAAACGACGTCGCCGACCGCGATCCTCAGGCCGGGATCACGCGCGCCTTCGCCGAAATAAGCTGCCAGACTGGCCTCTGGCCGCGCAGCGCTCCTGACCATTGCCGCCGATACCACGTCGACCAGCGCAAATGGTGGCACGGTACGCGCCGCCGCCTCCTCCAATATGCGGGAGGTCTTGGGTCCGGCCTCCGGTAATGCACAGCCCGTAAGAACGCAGGCGAGAACACACAATAATCCGAACTTCAACGGCATCGACAATCCTGAGCGGCATGGAGGCAGTTTTGATGGGGCATCGCTACTCCGAACACACTAAGCCGTTCCGGCATTGTCACTGCGCTCCCGGGTAAAACGAAGGATCGATGATGGGCTGGAGCCGTAGGCATGCTTGTAGAGAACGGAGAACCGCCCGGGATTGGAAAATTGCAGGCTCATGGCGAGATCGGTGATGCTCTCGGCTTGGCCGCCCTTGATGACACCGTGGGCGGCGGCCAGCCGGTAGTTGCACAAAATTCCCATCGGCGTGTCGCCCCGATAGGTCTTGAACATGCGTTGCAGCGCGCGCGGGCTGCAGCTTGCGGCATGGGCAAGATCTTCCAGCATGATCGCATTGTGCAGATTGTCGCGCATGAAAGCCTCTGCCCTCAGAAGCTGGCGTGGCGCATTTTCCAATGTGCCGCGATGGAAGGCGTCGGAAAGATTGTGCGGAAGCTTTGCAAACAGCTTGACCAGAAGAAGCTCGCTGTAGGCCTTTGCGAGCATCACCCTTTCGGCCGGACGCGCGGTCATGAGATCTTTTTCGGCCTGGCGGAGGGTCTGGTAGAGCCCCTGCGCACCGCCCTGACGAAAGCTTACCGGCGCCAAGGCGAATTCCTGCACATAGGGCTTGCCCGTCAATTCCTCGAAGTGCTGCCTGATAACCGATTCCGGGATCTGAAACAGCAGCCAGGAACTCCGCGGCTTTATCTCCAGCCGCTTGCCGGCGCGGTCGCTGATGCTGGCGACATTGTTGGCGGGGATACGCAATGACTTATGCATCCGCCTGTGATTGATCTCCAACTCTCCCGCCAGAACGAATACGATGCTGACACGCGGCGCATCCTGCTTCGCAACAGCCTCCAGGCCGGCAGAGTGCTCCGCACTTATGATGGATGTCGATTGAACGGGCTGCTTGCTGAATTTAAAGGAATAATCGCCACTGGATTCCGACGGAACGCCCCATTTCCAGTTTGGTTCGAGCACGTCGAGATTGCGAGTAATTGCATCACGAGAATATACCTCAAAAGTGCCGACGCATTGCTCGACAACTCTTTCCAACATCGCCATCCGCTATCCTACTCAAAATCTCAGATTGCATAATCGCAATCGCCACCACATGATTTTATCGAGGCCAGATTTTTTCCGGCGTTATGAGGACTCCATGGTCTTGCCCCTTTGACCATTCCCAATCGTAGGATCATTCATCTTAAGTTGCATTATCAAATATTAAATTAGCACGAGGAATTTTAGCGCGACAGTACAGATAATGACGGCGTTATACAGATTCCTACAACTCCATGCGCTTGCTCACAGCTGCCCCTCAGGCACGACGCCATCGGACAAAAATGCATCTACCCGTATAACCATTATCCCTGGGATATACCGGCACTGGTTGCAAAAGTAGTTACTAATTTATGCGCTGCGATTAGCGCGTGACGGTTGTGATGGGGACATTCGTCATACGGCTGCGGGCGAATCGCTCCAACTTTGAAAGCAATTTAAAGGCGATTTAATTTCAGTTACTCTAATATATCCTGCGCTTTGACCGGGCGGCCAGATAGAGCTGAGATGTGACGGCAGTGTTTCGGTGGCCGGCGCGAAGACGAGACAATGCGTCAAGCGCCGGCTACCGATACTGTTTCATTTTGCAAAGCCGGCAGGCGGCGTTTGTCACCCGCACGCGAGAGAGACAACCAAAAGCAGATCGACCTACAATGTGGAGTAGATTCGAAATGCCGTTTCTATGTCATCGAAAACGCGGCCTCGGCCATTTTTCAGGACCAGCGCCGATTTGCACAAATCGCCGATCACATTGAGGTTATGTCCCACGATGATCATCGAACGATCCTTGCGCTTGACGAAAAGTTCTTCGAAGGAGCGCAGCTGGAAGCGTTTGTCGCCGACGGCAAGCACCTCGTCGATGAGATAACAGTCGAAATCGATGGCAAGCGACATGCCGAAAGCCAGCCGCGCCCGCATGCCGGACGAGTATGTCCTGATGGGCATGCGCAGATAGCGTCCAAGCTCGCTGAAATCCTCTACCAGATCGCGAATTTCGTCGAATGGCTTGTCGTAGATCCGCGACAGGAAGCGCATGCAGTCAAAGCCGGTCATCGAGCCGCCGAAGCCGCCGCTCAACGCGATCGGCCATGACATCGACATGTTGCGCACGACCTTGCCTGATGTCGGCTCCTCTATCCCGGCGATCATCCGGACGAGAGTCGATTTTCCCGCTCCGTTATGACCGAGAACGGCTATCTTTTCACCGCGGCCGATCTTGAAGGTCACGCCGTCAAGTACGCGGCGCATGCGCCCGTTCACTTCATATTCCTTGACGAGATCAAATACGCCGACAATGCCATCCTCGTGCCAGGGCGCCTCGTTTCTCCGGGCCGGAACTTCAGAAGGCGCGATCCGCGCGAGACTGGAAGGGAGATCGTTCATTGCTGTGCCGCATGCTCATAGACCTGGATGACGAAGAAGCGCACGATCCGGAAAATGGCGAAGCAAACCGCAAGCAGCAGGAGGAATGACTGAAGGCGTTTCGGATAGAGCGCATGGTCCGGCAAGTTCGGATCGGCGATGCGTTCGAGATAGAGTTGCTGCCGTTGCGCGTCGATTTTCGCGTTCTCCAGAGAAGCGGTAGCGGAGGTCAGCATTTTCGCGGCCATTTCCCGCTCCAGCAGCAACTGTTCGTATTGGGCGATGCGCGGCGCCATCGAGCCGTCGCTGCCGACGATACGCGCCCGTTCGTCGCTGATTTGGCGCTCCATCGCCGCCACTCGCGCTCTGAGCGCCTCATTCTGCGGGCTCCGAGGGGCCTGCTGGTCGAGCGCAGCAAGACGCGTCTTGCTGTTGGCCAGATCGTCCGAGAGCCGGGCAATCATGTCGAGGGCCGCGGATGATTGCTTGTTCGGATCGACAAGGGCCTCGCGATTGCGGAAATCCGTCAGAGTCTTCTGCATGTCGGACAGCCTCACCTGGCTGTCATTCACCTCGACCTGCGCATAACGGATAGCATCCTGTCGGGCACGATCATTCAAGCGATTGATGAGCTCTTCGGCATGCTGAACCAGGGCGCTCGCCAGACGATAGGCGTCATCGGCCCGAAATGCCTTTACATTCAGCGTCGTCACGCCGCTGCCGCTATCGGTATGAACGTTGATGAAGCGGAGATAATGCTGAAACAGTTCCTCGCTGTTGGCCTCGCGCCAGGGTGGAGGGTAGCGGTTGAGAACGTCCGCCTCGGGCCGGGAGAAGATGCCCTTCAGGTCATCTTTTTCGACGAGCGCATCAACGGCCGCCCGGGACTTGATGAATTCGGTGACGATATAGCTGTCGTCCTGCGCACGAACGAAGCCGGTGCTCTGGAGAAAGCCGCTGAGCAGCCCCGCCGCATTCCTGTTAGGGCTGCGAACGACGAACTGCGTCTCCGAAACATACTGATCGGCAGATATGAAGGCATAATAGCCACCGCCGAGCAGGCCGGGAATGACGACGATCAGCAGTAGCATCAGCTGCGATCTCACCCATCTCGCAATTGAAAGCGACCGGGAAACCGGCGGGCCCGTGACGATGCCGGACGAGCGCGCAGTTACCAATGTGACGAAATCGACAAAATCCTTGTTATTCTCGATGCGGCTCATATGCGACCATCAATCTCTCGGAGAATGGCCGGAACCATTCAATAGCCATCCTGCCGAAACTTCGAATGCGTCGCGGCAGGCTTCGATTTTCGCCGCTCCCAATCGTCGCTTCACCAGCGCCAAGGCGCTCGGCGCGGTATTTTGTTTCGCAAGAGATTCACATATATCCTTTGAAAGTCAAATATAATTCCCGTCTCTCCAAATTTTTACATAAAGAATCAAGAATAATTTGCCTTCTGTCGCAATTAATACTTTAGCGACGCGATCCGTATGGCGGGGCGAAATTGCGGCGGTGATAACTGCCATTCAATTCACCATTTCTCCCTCATTGCTGGTTCAAGGAATTCGGAATGGGAAAGCGCGGAGGCATCTCGAACCGTGTCAGCAATCGTGCCCGGCCCAATAGTCGCGGAGGCTCGGGGCTGATCTTTTGGGTTCGCCCGCAGGCGGGCGTCTCCTCCGTTCAAAGCTTACCTCGGTACCGCCGGCAATTCTTTGTCGTCAGGCTGCGTACCAATTTCGCCAATCTGCGTTCGCGGCTGCAAAGCGCAGCCGTGAGATATGCACATACCATCCTGCAATCGCTGCTTCCCATGCCCCCCGAACCGATCCTGCTCAGGCAATCGGTCGCAATCCGGCTTTGCAGGTCGTTTCATTCAAGCGGCCATGGCCGCTTTTAGTCTGCATTTGGGGGATCTATGCATTCGGATTCGACGATTTTCTCCCAGGACATGCGGCCTTCGGCAGCAGACGCAGGCGAACGGCCGTCCTGGCTGCCCGCGGCGAATGCTCAGCTGCTCGCCTTCCTGGCGACCCGACGGCGTTTCCCCCTGATCGGCCCGGCGATCTCCGCCTCCCTCAGGCCGATCGAGCTGATGGCGGGCGCAGCCGCGGATGGTGTCGTGGGTTGGGGGGATGGGCCGCTTGCCCGGCTGGCGCGCCTCTATGCGCGCGTTCACCGCCTGCCATTCTGGACCGTCGCCGACGGCTTCCTGCAATCGCCAGGCGCCAGCGCGGCGCCGCCGGTTTCCATCGTCACCGACGATCTCGGCATTCATTTCTCCGCCCATCAGCCGTCACGGCTGGAAATTCTGCTCCAGGGCGGGCCATGCCATAAAGATATTCGTCGTGCGAGCGATCTGCGGCAGCGGATCGTCCGCGAACGGCTTTGCCAGGACAATCATCTGCCGGAGGGCGTCGTTCTCCTTCGTCGAAACCGCCGCAGGCGTCTCCTGCTCATTGACCAGACCGTTGGAGATCGATCCATCGAAAGCGCGGGCGCCGATGCCGGGACATTCGCGAGGATGTGGGCCGCAGCCCAGGCTGACAGAAGTGCCGATATCATTATCAAGTGCCACCCCGATGTCGTTGCAGGCCGTGCCAAGGGTTTCCTCCAGCCCTATATTCACACAGGCGGAGTGCAGTTCGTCGACAAGGCCGTCTCCCTGCATTCGATACTGGATCTGGTGGACGAGGTCTGGACGGTATCGAGCCCTCTTGGCCTCGAGGCACTGTTGCGCGAAATACCCGTCGTGACCTTCGGCATGCCTTCCTATGCCGGCTGGGGACTGACCGACGATCGCGCCGAAGGCGCCGCGGCGATAGCGGCACGCGCCCGGCGGAAACGACGCGTCAGCATAGACGAATTCGCCGACGCGGCATTCCTTCAATATTCGCGTTATGTCGATCCGGTCTCGCGCGATCCGATCACGGCCGAGCAGGCCGTCGAGCGGCTGCTCGAATGGCGCCACCACGCCCGCTCTCTTTCGGGGCGCTATCTTTGCATCAACTTCTCGCTCCACAAGCGCTCGGTGATGCGCCGTTACCTGAACAGCCCCAACTCCGTGGTCCGGTTCGCAACCAATCCGACGGCCATGCAGGTCCAGAATGCCGACACGATCGTCCTGTGGGGAAATGCCGATCAGCCGGACGAAAGCCTTCTGTGGAAAGGAGGCAAGAGATTGCCGATCATTCGGGTTGAGGACGGCTTCATCCGCTCTTCCGGCCTTGGCAGTTCGCTCATCCCCCCGTCCTCGCTCTGCTTCGACAGGCAAGGCATCTACTTCAATGCCTCCGCCCCGAGCCAGCTCGAGACGATTCTGAACGGAACGAATTTCGACGAGGCCCTCCTTGAGCGGGCAAAGCGCCTTCGGCAGGCGATCGTCTCGATGGGCATTACCAAATACAACCTGCCGCCACAGGCCGCGCCGGACTATCGCGCGGAGGCGAAAGGCCGCGCGATCGTTCTGGTGGCCGGGCAGGTTCCGAACGACGCCTCCCTGCGCTTCGGCATGGCGAGCCATGCGTCCGACATCGAGTTGCTGAAGGCCGTCCGGCGCGCCAGGCCAAAGGCGTTCATCATCTACAAGCAGCATCCGGACCTCCTGGCCAGGGCTGCGGGCCGTCACCCACCTTTATCCCCACCGCGGAATGCCGCCGATCTTGTCATCGGCAATGTCGATCTCGATGATCTGCTGCGGGCGGTTGACGAGGTTCACGTCGCGACGTCGCTGATCGGGTTCGAGGCGTTGCTGCGCGAAAAGCCGGTATGGTGCCATGGCCTGCCCTTTTACGCCGGCTGGGGCCTTACGCATGACACGGTCGTGTCGCTTCGGCGCAAGCAGCTGTTGAGCCTCGATGCCCTCGTTGCGGGCGTACTGATCCTCTACCCGCGATACTGGTCGAATATCGCCGATCTTCCCTGCGAAGCGGAAGATGTGGTCGCCGAGCTCTATCGCGCCCGGCTGGGGGCGGCTCCCAACCCATCGAGACGGCGCTGGCTTGCGCAAGTCATCCACATGCTTGAGGCGAGAAAATCGTGATGAAGCCGATCGTGATGGATATTTCGCGTCTGATGGAGCGGGCGCATTGCCCGACACCCACAGGCATAGATCGCTACGAGCTTCATTATGCGCATTGGCTGAACGAGCGACGTAAGCGTGCTGCTCTGACGAATGCCTTGGGATCCTCGCAAGCGTCCTGGTTTGTCGAAACGGGCCATCGCGGCGCCGTATCCATAGCGACCGAGCGAGCGGACAAGCTGGTTTCGATGCTGGGCAGCCGCTGGGCGGCGAGCCAAGTATCAAGCTCCCAGGCCGCCCTTCTCGAGCGCATTTTCGCCGCCATCGACGGCAATATCCGATGGCAGACGGCGGAAGCGAAGGCGAACGGAGCTCCCACCCGAAAACTGCGCAAGATCGCTCATACCGTCGCCAATCACTTTGCCAATGGGCCGACGCTGCCCGGCAATGCGTCCTTCGTACACGTATCCCACAGCCGGCTTGAACGGACATCCGCTTTTTCCTGGCTACAGGAAATCGGGCGGAACGGCGTTTTTTACGTCCACGACCTCATTCCACTCTCGCATCCCGAGTTCGTCCGGCCGGAAGAGCCGGAACGTCACCGTCGAAGAATGGCGACTGTGCTGAAGCACGCTTCCCTCGTCCTGTGCAACTCGCAGGTGACGGCACGCGCCCTGCGCACCTTCGCCCAGGAGTGCAACAGCGAGTTGCCCTCCATCGCCGTGCTGCCCCCGGGCGTGGAGCAATGCTTTTTGTCGCCCCCCAATGACATGCCTCGCCCGCAAATCCCCTATTTCGTGACGATCGGCACCATCGAACCGCGCAAGAACCACATTCTGTTGCTGCGTCTATGGCAATATCTGGCCGAACGCGACGGCCCGAACGCACCGCGTCTGGTGATTGTCGGCAAGAGGGGATGGGAAAACAGCCACATCCTGGCAATGCTCGAACGGTGCCCTGCCTTGCCCGGGCTCGTCATCGAAGTACCGGGGCTGGAGGATGCCGCCTTGGCGCGGCTGGTCGCCGGCGCCGCCGCCCTCCTTGCCCCTTCCTTTACCGAGGGTTACGGCATGCCGATCGCCGAGGCCATTGCGCTCGGCACGCCGGTCGTCGCCTCCAACATCAGCGCGCATCGCGAGGCTGCAGGCGGGCATCCGGCAATTTTCCTCGATCCGCTTGACGGACTGAGCTGGAAAGCCGCGCTCGACATGATTGCCGCCTCGCCTCAGCACCGAACCAGACCGAGCCAGCCTGGAGGGTGGGATACTCATTTCGATGATCTGGAGATGCTGATCGAGGCAGATCTTTCCGCTCGGCGCTATGCGGCCCAACGAGCGCCGCGACGCATGGAGACGACATCACCATCGGCAATTCTACAGTGACCGGACTGGGAATGGTGCACGGCAATGCAGGTGAAAAGCGGCGGCAGGATAGATTCAAATCGTCAGAAAGACGGGGGAGCAGCGACGTGACAAGTTTTTACGACATCGAGAACTGCTACAAATTCATTCTCGGCCGCGCGATAAACGACGACGAGCGCAATGCCATAGCGCAGAATCTGCTACAGGTGACGGACATTCCGCTGGATGAGCATCGCCGACGTTTTCTCAGTTCCTACGAGTTCCACGTACGTCACAGCGAATTGCTGTTCAACAATTTCGTGCCGAAGTCGATCTTCGTTCTGTTCGAAACGAAGTACAATTTCAAACTGCATCTCGATTTGCGCCAATACCACATTTCCTTTGGCATCATGAGTGGCGAATACGAGAAATTCGACGTCGATCTCGTCAAAGCCATTCTGCCTGAAACCGGACAATTCATCGATGTCGGCGGCAATGTCGGATATTACTCGCTGTCCGTCGCGGCCCATCCCCCATTCAGGGGAACGGTCCTTGCCTTCGAACCCTTGCCCAAGCTTTGGGATCTCTTCAATCGATCGATCCTGGAGAATGGTTTTGAAGATCGTATCAGCGTCCGCCCGCTGGCCCTTGCCGACAGCCCGGGAGAATTGCCACTCAATAACGCCGAGGAAACGATCAATGCCGGCGCAACGCGGCTGGTCACGAATGCAGCCGATACCAAAGTTGGCCGCATGACGAAAGTCGAGACGCTGGACCATGTTATCGGAAATCTGCGGCCTGATGTCGTAAAGGTCGATATCCAGGGTGCGGAGGGTCTGTTCCTGAAGGGCGCGAGAAGGACCATCTCGGCGCACAGGCCTTCTCTATTGATGGAGATCAATCGTGAGATGCTCGCCGTTGTCTCGAAAGTGACGCCGGGCGCGATTCACCATCAGCTTGCCGAACTCGGTTACGGCATCTGGACCAGTTCGCAAGATCAGCTGGCGCGGATCGAGACTCCAGACGAGCTCGATCTGAATTTTCAGATCGGCACGGTGGCGAACATTCTGGCGGTTCATGAAGATCGCGCCGAAAGCGTCAGCGCGCGCCTTCAGCGCCTCGGGCTGACGCTGGCCTCATCCAAAAGCAAAAAGCAACACCAGCGGGAGGTCGCGCTCTGACCACAGCGGCAATCGATCTTGCGGCAGCCGCGTCATTCGAACTTGATGTGATTGCGCGCCATGTTCATCAGAAAGAGCCCAACAGCCGTGGTGAACAGGCAGCATTTCGTGATGTAGCCGATATCGTAGAAGGTCTGCACCGTATCGCCGAAGAAGCCGGCACGAAAGAGCTCGAAGCAATGGACGGTAGGAACGTAGAGAGCCAATTTCTGCGGGCCGCTCGGCAGCCAGGCCACCATGAAGAACATGCCGCCGATCGGCAGTGTGAGATACTGGAACGGCGGAACAAATTTCTCCACGATTTCGAAGCGTTCGGAGCTGGCGGCAAAAATCAGCCCCACGGCGAAAGAGAACCAGGCCATGAACAGCCAGCCCGCCAGAAGCAGGCCGAGATTCTGATAAGGCGGTATGATACCCGCGAGACGAGCGACCGTGTAGACGATGACAAGCGCTGCCGTCGTCCCGCCTGTTTCCAGAAGCCCGCGCGCGATCAGGGCGTCGGCCAGGCGGATCTGGCGATGATACATCAAGGGCAGATTCTGGCGCAAACACGAGACGGCATGGCCGCTTATGTGGCGCCAGAGCGTCAAGGGCATGTAGCCGCTCAGAACGAAGGCGGCGACCGTCAGTCCGTGCGCTTCGTGACGCATCACGGTCCACATGACCATAACACCGGCGGTCAGAATCATCGGCTCCAGCGCGAGCCAGAGAAAACCAATATTCTCGCGCCCGTAGCGAATGAGCATTTCACGCATGATGAGTGCGCCGAGCACGCGCGCCTGGATCTTCAATCCGATTATGAACTGCGAACGATCGCGGGTGTTCGTCGATACGTGATGCATGCGGGAGCCTCCTGTTCGCCATCCCATCTCCGTCGGATGGTAGAACAACGATACCGGCGAGGGCCGCTCGCTCAATCTTCATTGCGTCGGGCCTGGACAATTACCGCCTCCGACGCACGGGTGCCGACAGACAACGGCAGCCAATCATCAACAGGAACGCAGCCATGGCTCTGATAAATTCCGAGACGCAAAGCAAGAAGCTCGATGCAAGGCAGCCTCGGCAGCCTTTCCGCCAGATGATCGCGAGATCGATCGTCGCGCCGGCGAAGACGGGAAAACGCGCCAAGGGCTCCAAGCGTCTGGGCGTCTACATGCTCGCGGTTGTCGGCCCCACCCTTGTCGTCAGCGCCTACTACGCCTTCATCGCCGCGCCGATCTACGTGTCCGAGGCCTCCTTCGTCGTTCGCATGGCGGCTCCGCCGTCATCGAACGTCTTCGGTTCGCTACTGCAGAATAGCGGCATCACCCGCTCGCAGGACGACACCTTCTCCGTCCAGGAATATATCCGCTCGCGCCAGGCATTGAAGGAGCTCACCGATCGACTTCCCGTGCGGGCCATTTTCGGCAGCCGGCAGGCGGACCGGCTGACGCGCTTTCCGCGGCCTTGGGAGAACAGCAGCGAGGAGGAACTCTACAATTATTACTCGGATCGAGTCTCGGTCATTCACAACGATACGACTGGTATTACCATGTTGCGCACGACAGCCTTTCACGCGCAGGATGCCGCCGATCTGAATACCGCGCTGCTTTCCCTCGGCGGCAAACTGCTCGACCGCTTGAACGACAGGGCCCGCAGCGACGCAGTTCGCTTCGCCGATAATGAGGTGCAGGAAGCGCAGCAACGGGCCATAGATGCGCAGAAGAACATTACGAATTTCAGAAACAAGGAACTGATGATCGACCCCAATGCCAGCTCCATGTCGATGGTCGACCTCATCACCAATCTGACCGCCGAGCTGGCCAATACGCGCGCGCGGCTGGCCGAAACGCGCAAGACCGCGCCCGACAGCAACGCCATCCCCTTCCTGACCAGCCAGATCGCGGCGCTGGAGCAGCAGATCGAAAACGAGCGGGCCAAGATGGTCGGATCGGACAAATCCGTAGCACCTAGGATCGCCGATTACGAAAGTCTTGTCCTGATGCGTGAATTTGCCAACAAGGCGCTCGTCGCCGCCCTTGATTCGCTGGAAGCAGCCAGGGCCGACGCCCGCCGGCAGCAGCTTTATCTCGAGGTGGTCGTTCCGCCGCACCTGCCGGACGAAGCGGAGATGCCCTATGCGCTCAAGAACATTCTTGTGGTCTTCCTGTCTTTGAGCCTTGCCTATCTTCTGGGCTGGCTCATGCTGACCGCCCTCAGGGATCACGAAAGCGGCTGACCTCGCGCTCCAAAGCTCCTCAGATATCTCCTCCCAAATGCCATAGACGCAGATACAGCCAGTGGTTTTGCCCGGGCAATCTCCTTGGCGCCATACCGATTGCGTCTCCATAGTATAAAATGCGACAATATTTTTATAATGAAATAATATTAAGGATATACTTCAGATTTTTAACGAAATGACATTGACTTTTCAGTTGAAAATAGCGTTTTATTGCCAATAAATTCTGGAAAAACGCGGAAAAATCGGCGCCAAGCTTATCCGGCCAACGGGATACAGATCAAACACAGACGTGATAGTGCATCATATTGATGTGAACATCGCATCGATGTCTGCAATCCATACGTTTATTTAAATGCACTATCACATGAAAACGGAAATGGAGTGCATTGTGATCAAAGAGCAATCAAAAACAAGCGATGCAAAGGACGTCATCATCGCAGCATACAAAGGCCTTTTAGGAAGAAATCCTGACAAAAACGGCATGAGTTCTTATCTCGATTTGCTGGAGAACAACTCAATTTCATATGAAGATCTTATACGGCAAATCAGCGCTTCTGATGAATTTAAGACCATACATGGATACATTCAAACACATGGTTCCTCCGGAAGAGAGGCGATGGATGTATATCGACAGTTCAGGAAATATGAGGGGCCGGGACGAGCAGGCTTTGTGACCAACTTCCTCGGTTGCGTTTCCAACGTGAACCATGTCGGTCTTGCAAGCCATTCGGGACTGGTTGAATCATTTCCGTTTCCCGGTAATTTTCACGGGGCCGCCTTGGAATGGATCGCGGTATTGCGTTCAGTTCTTGACGCTCGGGAACGATTTAGCATGATTGAGCTCGGCGCCGGATGGGCGCCTTGGTCGACGATCGGCTACACGGCCGCCAAACAGAAAGGTTTAAGCGCTCACGTAACCCCGATCGAAGGGGATCGTGGTCATATCGATTACATTCACCATTCATTTCGTGAAAACTCTATCCCCGATAGCGACGCCAACGTTATTCATGGGGTTATCGGCGTTGAGGACGGAATAGCCAGGTTCCCTCGGGCGGCGCAGGCCGGGCATGTCTATGGCGCCGCCGCTGCGTTTTCTGGCGAGGGCGATGATGCGGATGCATTCGGGACATTCCTGAAGCATCATAGTGGCCTTATCGCAGAGATCGAAGAAGTCGCATGTTATAGCCTCGCAACGGTCCTGAACGGCCAAGGGACCATCGATCTCATCCATTGCGATATTCAAGGTGCCGAAGGTGACCTCTTCGAACGCCATATCGATGTGGTGACGAAGCAGGTGAAGCGCGTATTCATCGGCACGCATTCCGCTGACTTGGACCGGCGCCTCATCAGCTTGTTTCCTAAACATGGCTGGGTTTGCGAAGGCATCGTCGCCGCAAAGACCAGGGACGACCCACATGGAGATCCGATGCTTGTTGCGGATGGTGACCAGGTATGGCGCAATCCGGCGTTCTTCTGATCCAGGTCTTGGTACGGCGTTTCGAGGCCCGCTTCGAGCGGGCCTTTTCATGAGAGCCGCGATGATGCTTCAACCACTCGGCAGGGCAAGCCGACGATCAGCGACCTACTACGGCGAATTGACCGTCATGCGTCATGGCGATCGTATTTGGTCCACCCCCTATAGCCAACTGACCCGGCGTTCGGGGTTGCCGGCGCGCCAACGAGCGTAATGGCTTCGATGATGCCCGGGCTATGCAGACTGTCGGTAGCCGTGGATGTGATGCAAGCGGTAGACACTGCGCCCGCACATTTTATCCACGAAGTCCCCGCAAAGCCGGCACTAAAGTTGCCGGGCGAAATTTTGGAGCCCTTCAGACATCCATCCTGCGGGATCTCAAGGTATCTACGAAAAAGCCGCTTGTCGATGGCGGTACGAGGACACAGATATTCCCGACAGCAAACGCGGCGTTGAATACGGATGTCGCGAGGGTAGATCCGTCAGCTTTTGCCCCCCATTCACGAACATCAGCGCCTTCTGCCGGAAATATGGCGATCCAGCATTTCCCATCGGCACTCGGTACTTGCGCACCGCCATCGCCGGAACCAGAATTCATCGAGCAGGGCGAAGACGACGCCACGTAAACAAGGGGCGGCGCATCACCAGCCGCCGCATAACCGAGGCGCATGACAGCAGGAGGCCCGCCCGTCACAGTCATCGCCGACAGAGCAGCGGTATTCGTTGCCGTCTGCACGTTGTCGGCGCACGCTGCGGTGTCGATCAGCAGGAATGCAATCGCCTGCAAAATACACTTATAGATTCGGTTTGGCATTCTTGCGGTCCTCACCGACCTATGGAGATGACGCCGCTTCGCTTCACCAGCCCCCACTTGCCAAAGGCACGCTAGAACTCCCAACGGAGGAAGTTCTCAATAGTTATATTTCAGTTTGAAAGCCGCTCACGGGGGATCAGCGCCAGATCTTCAAGGCGAGTGTTCGCCCCGTAGTTCTGTAAAAATATGCCAGGGTCTCCTATGTCCTTCGGTGCGCCCGTCGGGTCCGCTCGATCAAGAAGACCAATGTGATAATCAATATCGACAAACCTCTTTAAATAGCTCAGTGGGTCCACTCCAGATATGCGCTGAAGCATTTCTGGCGAGAATTCCGTCGATATGATGGGCCTATCGTGCTCTATAAGGGGCCAAGCGCCGTCAAAAACCTTGGACTCTGCGCCCTCTACATCCACTTTAATGAAATCGATGCGCTTCTGGACAAGCTGATCCAGGCGAAAAACCGGCACCACCGTACAATAGGGACTGCTTAAAACAGCGGAGGTTTCCGGGAGCAAGCCGCCATTAGAACCTACATGCGTAGAGAAATAGGCAGCCCCTTCAGCGCTGGATAGCGCGACAGGCAGAAGCTTTACGTTGTCAATTCCATTTCGCTCGATGCTTAACAGTATTAAGCGACTATTTTCGGAATTCGGCTCTATCGCTGTTACGGAACCCGATGGTCCAACGAGCCTTGAGGACAACATCGTAAAAAATCCGATGTTTGCACCGATATCAACGACATGCATTCCTTCTTTGATTATTGACTTACAAAAGGCGGTAACATGCGGCTCATATATGCCGGAATGCAATATTGAAAGACCGACGGCCCTATCCGCATTATCTATCGCCAAGCTAAATGATCCGAGATCAGCGTAGAAAATATCCTCTGGTCCAAATCTGACAATGATAGGTGTGTTCAAGCTCTGGCGATCAAAAACACCTATAACAGAACGAATTTTTGAATAAGATAATTCTCCATCCGAAATGCCGTGTCTGCTGATATGATCTTTATGAGATGGAGGAATATCGTTCCCATACAGGAACTGACATATCGTTTCTAAATTTCCATCCATAAACAATCCTCCATTCACTGCATTGATCTCGGGAATCGAGATGAAAAATATAGGCGGACCAGGCCGCCTGACGCGACGGCATCGGTCAGTTTCGGCCTAGCTGCGATTGGAGCATGACTTTCTCCAGCAAACCCACCCGTTCCAGCGGATCCGCCCCGTTGCAATACGCAACGGCTGAGAGCCCGAGATGGCATGACCGATCGCCCGTATCGCCAAATCTGCCCCGCGTCAGCAGATTGACCGTAACTTTCCCGTGCGACCCGACGACGCCCTCAAACGAAATGTAAGCCCCCCGTTCGACGAGTTGGAAAGAGCACGTTTCTCCTCCGGCATCGGTGATAACGGCGATATTCTCGCTTTGAGCCGGACATCTCACCTCGAGGTAGATGCGCACGCTTTCGCCCTCGGCGAGCTCGCTATCGAACACAAGCCGGGAGCGGCGCTGGCTTGCCCAAACGCCCCAATCTTCCATAGCGAACCAGCCTGAGTCCCGCGCGGCGCGGAAGGTGAGGATCCGTCGGCCTTCGGCAGCGATGCGCAACAGTGCCGTGTCGCCACCTTCGATGATTGCGTTGCGAGGCAGGTGGCAATTCAAAAGCCCAGGCTGGTCTCCTAGGCCAACGCTCATGTCGATCGCCGTCGAGAACAGCTCGGAGCAGAACGCATCCCACGATTTGGGCACGAAATTCTCTTTGATATCGCGCTGCCAATCAGCCAGATCGTTACGATCGGCAATGACCTGCTTGAAGACGTTGTAGCCATCCTCGACGTTGTAAGGATTGATGTAACGCACGAAATGCCCTCCAACCTCGGGCATCGAGGTCGCGTTGGAGGCGATGCAGGGCTTGCCGTAGTTCAGGCTCTCGCCGATGGGCAGGCCAAAGCCTTCGGCAAAACTCGTGTAGGTCGTAAACAGAGAATGCCGGTATAGATATTCCAGTTCGTCGTCCGAGATGTCGTTGAAGATGTAGAGCCAGTCCCCGACATAGCCGTGGGCAGCCAGATGGTGGCGCAGTTCGTCGATCTGCCAACCCCATTTGCCCACCCATACGAGTTTCGGTGCTTTGTCGCCCAGTTCGCGGACCAGACGCTCCCATATGCGGATCTGGTACATATGGTTCTTGCGAACTTCGATCGTTGCAACGCAGAGGACATATTCCTCCTCTGCCATGCCGAGAATGTTGGTATTGAGGATCCTGTTCTTCTTCTGTGTCTTGCGCAGCTCCGTGGCGAGCGGAATAGCCTTGACGGGCAGCTCGAAGTTGAGACGCTCCTTGAAATAGGCCCTGATTTCGGATGCGACGAACTCTGAATTCGCCAGAACGAAATCGCAAACCGAGAATACGTCGATCAGCTGTTTTTGGAACTTGTCGACGGCAGCCTGCTGGACATATTCGGGATTCCGGATCTGGATGAGATCGTGAATGAATACGCAGAAACGCATGCCCTTTTCACGAAGCTTCCGCATGACGTCGTAATGCGGATAGATCCAGAACGCGCCCGCAACGACGAATATATCATCCTGCGTGGGCCAAACTTCGAAGCGCGCGTCGAACACGGCGGCAATTGCCTTATCGACCATGCTGCGATCGACAATCGGGACGTCAAACTGGCGAACAAGCGTTGCAAGTGCCACCGGGCTCGCGGCGAGAATCCGATGGCGATCATACTCCGGTAGCACCGGGATAACGCGGTAATCCTTGAAAAGACCGGACTCGATATGAAGGACCAGATTGGCAACGACGCGTTGAATTCCGCTCAGGCTCTTATTGTGCTGGGCATATTCCATGAGGTCGGTGACGTCGAGCCAGATGGTCTTCACCGCCTTTTCGCCCTCGGCGCTGAAATCGGAGAAGACATCGCCAACGGCGCCTGCTGCCACGAGTTCGATGACGGCATCGTGGTTGCCGGGGTTGCATTCCACCGAGCGTTTGTAGCTTTCGATTGCTTCGCCGGTGCGCCCCATGACCTTGAGCAGATGCCCGCGCTGCAGGTGAATGTCGGAATCATCTGGGCTGAGCCCGAGGGCCCTCTGGTAGCGCTTGGCTGCCTCGCGATAGTCACCCGCTTCCTTGAGGCAGTTTCCCGCCTGAACCCAGATCCCTGTGTCCTCGGGATTGGCCTGCAGATGCTCATCATAGAAGTCGGCCGCTTTCTGCCACAGCCTCGAATCCCGCGCGACGTCGGCCTCGCGGACGACGTTTCTCATTTCTTCCTTGCTACGAAACATGTTCATGAAATCTCGCCCGGTTTGTTTGGTGAGGTTGATCGTGGCGGATAAGGGGATTTCGGCGATGGTTCCTCGGCGCTCGCGACTCCACCGGTTCATGCCGGAGACGGATAGGTCGATCCCATTCGTCTCCGGCTGCTGAACCGCTCCTCACTCCATGAGCGGTCCAAAGGCGGACCGCCGCAAGGGGGTCTTCTTCAAGCGGCGCGGCGCCCCGCCACGTCCTTTTCCTCCGGCGCCACCCAGGGTTGGCCGGCTTCGACGTAGCCGGTCAGGCGCAGGATCACGTGACCCTTGCAATCGGCCCACAGCGTGGCCGGCAGCACGAGATGACCATCGGTCCAGGACCAGTTGCAACCTGCGGCGACCTCTTCGGGATGGACGCCGACGAGGTCGTTCAAGGCAACGTCACGATCGGTCTTGAGGCCATCGAAGATGCGCAGGCTCTCGAACCGCACGCCAAGCGCACGGACCTCCCGTCCGGGAGAGAAGGTCCGCGACACCAGGCTCGCCGTCTTGGCGGAGGCCGGGAAGATGAACCGGGCGAGGTCGCCGTCGATCTGCCCCTCCACACGTTTGCCGTCGACCAGCATATGCAGGTCCATATCCACAGCCCGGCTCCAGCCGAGTGCCTCGGCCCGCGCGATCAACCGCTCGCGTATCGCCTCGACGAGGACCCCTCGATCGACGAAGGGGCGGGCATAACGGGTCAGGCTCTCGGTCACGCGCTGAGCGGCGTCGACCTCAACGAGGCGACCGTAAGCCTTGCCGAAGAAGGCACGGTTGCCCACTTCCATATAGCTCTCGCAGCCCAGGCCCTCGGCCATGAGCACATCATGGCTTTCCAGCTCCACGTGCCAATAAGTGACCTCGGCCCACTCCTCGCGGACGATCGTCGCGCCGTTGGCCAGTTCGCCGACCGGCACGAACACTTCGCCCATCAGGTCCACGCACACCGCATGGCCGCCGGACAGCAGCAGATCGCGAGCAGGCAAGTTGTCGCCGAAGGCGCCGGCACGAACCCGGATCGGCCACTCGTTGCGCACCGGCTGCTCAAGCCGCTTGTTGCCGATCCAGATGATCGGACGGGTTTCGCCGGTCGCCGTGATCGCCAAGTCGCCGACCTTCAGATCTTCCACGGCGACTTCACCGCGTACGGTAAGAATGTGCGTCCCAGAGACGAAGCAGGGTGTCGCCACGGGAGTAATGTCTACCGCCGCACCATTTGCGCTGATTGTCAGCGGACCTGCCTGGCCTACTACAAAGGAGCCGGTCGGGAAACTGGTGCCGGCGACGCTGACATTTCCGAGCGGGTTGTTGTTGCTGTCGAAAAGATTGATTGTCTGGGTGCCGCCGCTCGAGGTGATGGTGTAGTGATCGACCGACCCGGCCAACCCCTGGAATTCAATCTTGTCCGTCGCGGCATCGAAGCTATTGATGGTCGTGGACGAAAGGTCGAGAACCGCACCGCCGGCGTTCGCGATAAAGGTGCCACCGCCATCTCCGAAGTTGATGGTCGTGCCGTTCAGCGCGCTCAACACGGCCGTCCCATTGGCGAACGTGCCACCATTCTCGAGATCGACATTCAAGCCGCTCAGCGCTCCGCCGAGCGACCCGCCGGCAGCGGTGGCGGTGCCACCGTCAACGACCAGGTTCATGTTGCTCAGCAAGCTAATGCCCGAATTGATGGTAGCGTTGCCGCCCACATAGACGGTGGACGTGCCTAATAGCGCGGCGGCAATGTTGACGGTTGCCGTCGCGCCGGGGGCCACCACGTAATCGGTGTTCCCGAGAAGCGAGGCGATAGACAGCGAGCTGGTGCCGTTAACCGGTGTCGCAACATTGCCTGGCGTGATATTGCTTACAACTGTTGTCGTAAGGTCCGGGTTGGTGATGGTGAGGTCATAATTTGCACCCACCCCAAGCACGCCCGGGTCGTAGACCAGATTATAATCTACACCACTCGTAGTGATGGCATGATAATTGCCTTCCGCCATGTTTCTTGCTCCGTTAAAATAAACGAGTTTAGAACTAGTCTATGCTCACCCTCATCGCGTGGGACGATGGAGCTTCGGTTCGCCCTCCGCACATCTCGTTCCCAACGCCGTAACGCGAGCAACTTCAGAGCATGCAAAGACCACCGGCAGTGTTGTCCAGGCAATCCCGCACCTGCCACACCGATCCCGTCACAACAGTATAAAACGCGACAAAAACTCTATAATCATAGTCTAATAGAGATATTTTTTTATTTTCTGCGGAGCGTAGTTGACTTTTCAGAGCGGAATCCGATCACGCTGCGTCACAGTATGGGGCTGCGAAATAGTTACGGCATTCGTCTGGGATGGAGAGTTGGAGTATTCGCCCGATTGTTGTCCAGAGGCTCGCGATGAATCGTTCGGTTTGAAATCGGGTTATACAGCGCGAGGTACTCTAGCTTCGCACCAATGCTCTCGATCATTTCGCGAACACTGAGGCCTTTGTCGCTGGAGAGATTGTCCATAACGACCACGTCACCGGTGCGCAGCTCGGGCAGCGGCACCTTAGACGTAAGTCTCGAACGAAAGGAAGTTGATGGGCCTGTCGATGACGAAGGGGGCGATGAAGCCGCGCACCGTCAGAGCGCCCACGAAGTTTGTCGTTTTCCAGTGATGGGATGGACGCCCCCTGACGCATCGATGTGCCAAAGTGGTGGCGTTGAGAACTCCTGAAGGAAGGCGTCCATGACAAAAGTTAGCACGATTGGCTTGGATTCGGCCAAAAACATCTTCCAGGCCCACGGTGCAAATGCAGCCGGTGCAATCATCTTTCGCAGGAAACTGCGGCGACCAAATCCGGCACTCTTCGCTACCCAGCTTCCACGCGTAGCGGCGATGGAGGGAGAAATCCGCGTATTTTGATGCCAACTGACGGCTCTCAACCAAAGCTCGCTCGTTGATCCGACCCGCATCGAGTAAATGGGCGAAACAGCATCGTCTTGTCGCGCTATTCTTCTGTCAGGATGCTTCGGCCTCCCGAACGCGATAGCCCATGTCCTCCGCCCGCCTTTCAATAGACATGCGGGCTTGCTGGAGCACCTTGCCGGCATAGACCGGCGGATAGCACCAGTCATTCCAGGTGCGCGTCGCCGTGCTTGCAAAGGAACCGAACCGCAATACGCCGGGCTCGAGAAAGGACATACGACCACCGAGAGCAAGATAGGTCTCTGTCTGTGCGCCTTCGGCAAGAATGATCGAATGCTGTTCGAGCTCGATATGGTAATACTCGAACGGCACCAGCGTCGCCTCCTGGGTGATCGTCGTACCGTTGAGGAGGAACTTTGCTGGAATCAGCGATTCCTCCAGAAACATGCAACGGTCCGGCGAAACGTAAAGATCCCGGGAGGGGACGTTTTCGGCAAGGGCGCCTGCCTGTATGCGAACCGGAAGGGTATCGCGTGGTTTGTCGATCGCCTTCGGATCGATCCGACGCCGTCCGACCCATCTAATTTCCGCAACGCCCTTGTGGGTGACCACAAGATCGCCGACCCGCAAATCCTCGACCGGCACATCTCCCTCCGGTGTGCGGATGAGCGTGCCGCGCAGGAAGCAGCTCGTAAACGTCAGTGTGTCGGTGTTCGGATCGTAGGTGTAGGTGACACCGGCCGGTATGGTATAGGAGCCGAATGGTATCGCGTTCAACAGACCGCCGAAGAAGGTGACGGTATTGCCGGATTGAGAGACAACGTTCGAGCCTACCACCTCGATCCTGTCTCCCGATTGAACGTTCATGACGTTCGGCGGGGTCGAGAGGTTCAAGCTGACGCTGCCGGGGTTGTACGCGAACAGCCCGCTACCGTTTGCATTGGCAAAATCTACGGTAACACCGTTCAAAAGATCGACAGTAAGCAGGCCTGAATCCACCGTAATACTCGAATTGGCGCCTATTGCATAAGTATAGGTCGAAGCGGCCCCGACGTTTGCGAGGCCGGCATCGATGGTCACATTCGCACCGTTGATCGCCCCGATCGTCGTATTTGAAGCCGCGCCGATACCGACGACACTGCTTATATCGACGTTCACGCCATCAACGATCACCGTACCGTTGGCAACCAGATTGAGCTGTATGGTGTCCGAGGGAGTGCCGGCGTTGCTACTATCAATCGTGGTCGTGCCGTTGTTGATTAGGTTGATGCCAATCAAAGCCATGTTATTATCCTCTCCAATAGATTAACATGTTGTCTTTCAAGGCAAAATTTACAGTCAGAACTTATAGTTCAGACCGACCCGAACGGCATGGAAATCAAGGCTGGCTTTGGAGTTGAGGGCATCCCCGCCCACGTTGCTGCTGCCGAAATCGACATACTGATATTCGAGTTTAGCAGTCACATGATCGGTGAAGGCATGTTCGACACCGGCACCCACCGTCCAACCGGCCTTGGTCTTGTCGTCGTCGAAACTGCCGACGCCGGCGACGGAGCCCTTGTAGTTGACATGACCATAGGCAAGGCCGCCGGTGCCATAAAACAAGGTGTTATCGTAAGAATAACCAATGCGTGGACGGAGCGTGCCGTACCAATCGATCTTCGAAGAGGCGCTCGCCACATCGCTTCTGAAAGAGTCGCTGATATCAGCACCCTGAAAATCGGCTTCGAGGCCGATCACCCAATTGGGGTCGAACTGATAATTGTAGCCGATCTGGCCGCCCCCAAGGAAGCCGGAGCTTTCAAGCTTCCCAAATTTACCTAGATAGCTCCCGAAGGAATGAAATCCGACCGTGTCGTTGCCGCCGAAGGCGCCGCCTGCGTTCACACCGACATAAAAGCCGGTCCACGAAAACACCGGTGCTGTTTCCACCGGAGCCTGCGGCGGAGTTGAGACTGAGAGGTCGGCCGCATAACCCACACTTGCCGCAACCGCCGCCAGCAGGAAAGCGGTAGATCCCAAAAACTTGCGCATTCGAAAATTCTCCTCGAAGGGATTCACGAGATTTAACAACATGTAACTTGTGAAAGTTCACGTCGACGCCATAATATAGACGTGTTTATAGCTGTAAATACGCCATCACTAATATATATTTCTGCAATACATGCATTATTTGTACCGGATTGTCGCAATATGTATTGAATTGTGACTTCATTTTTACTTGGAAGCCGCAGCTAATCCGTTTTGAACCCTGTTGACCTCAACGATGAGGAATCGATTTCACATCGCGTCGTTCCAGCATCCCGGAATAAGTATGCGATAGTTCGCGACATCCTTCTCGATCAGAGAAAGCCGATAGTTTGCGAGGACTTAGGGATGGCGCAATCCGATGCTCGCGGTCGCTTTCGATATAGACGGGCGCTGGACTAATCTGCAGGTTTTTGCCGCTACTGCAGATACCGATCCGCTGCAGTGGGAGGCTCGACGGGGCGGACCCTTGAAGGTACGTCGAGCCTCCCCAACTTCCCTCCGCGCCGTTCGTCATCTTCACAGAGGATTCAGCAAAGATCACCGCCGAGCAATCCTGGCGCGCATCAAGCTGCATCATGCGACATCGGCCGGGCGCTGTGACATTGCGAAACAAACAAGCATCCAGGTGTTAGGCTGTTGCTTACTCTAATGTCGGCTTTCCAAAGTCAGGCGCAATTGGACCTCTCGCGTCGCTTCCGGTATGGACGATACGGCAATGGCGGGCGACATCTTTGCAACTGTCGCAACCGCCAAATTGCGATGGTCGGGAGGTTCGGTCGCCTGCGTCAAGCGTCTGCCGGACCTCCTCGTATTCTCGATGCTGATAAATGGGCACGTAATTTGGCTGAAAGACAGCGGCCCGCCCTTCGTTTCAGAGCGTCACGAGGATGCCAGCCGCTTTGGCGGCCGTGATGAATGCCGATCGAACCTGCGGCGGCGACGCCCTGCCCGTGACGCCGTCAATGCAGGTCTGGAGCGCTTGTTCGAACGCCTCTCCGTAGTGCACCGGCCATTGTGTCGTCAGGCACTCCACGGCGCGCATGACGGAATCGACAACCTGAACTTCGCCATCATCGTCGAGGCTGATTTTGACCGGCTCGAACACAAGGTTTCGGAGATTGTCGGAATTCTCGCCGGAGAAGTCCTGCCGATCCTGAACGGCAGGTCGTTCGGCCCCTGCGCATCTTCGCTTCAGGACCAGCTTGGTCAGCAACTTCATGTCGCGAGCGATCTCACCTGACTTGGGCGCATCACCTTTGGCGGCTGTGCGTTCGAGATCGCTTGCGCTCGTGACTGGCCGACCCCGCGACATCGTCAAATTATCTTCCGGGCGTACCGGAGGACCAGGGGTTTTAGAGGGATTCGAACGAACAAACCGTTCGCCGATATCGGGATCGGTGCCAAAATCCTTAGTATTCCGCCCCATGCCAACATGCCCCAATTAGCGTCCTCAACCCCAGCCCACTACGGGCCTACGCAGCCGCAATACGTTGCATCGACAAAAGTATTACTATTTGTAATCAGCAGTTTAACATGACCAAACTAGGGCTATGAAGCGAGTTTGACCAGTATCGCTACAACAAAAACCGCGAATACCAGCGACGGAACCGTTTTTGGCTTACTTTCTCATGTATAGCTATGGAAATTTTCGCCTAAAAGTTCCGCGGAAAGGAACACGAAAAACGAGCGGCGCACCGCGCGACATCATGCGCAGTCATATTGCAAACGAACAGGATGCCGATTTTCCACAAGAGAAATTGAAGGGGCGCACCGAAGTGCGCCGCTTGTTCAGACGATGAAAAAAGTCGAGGGTGGTATCTGCAATGCGGTGGCAATGCGGCGCAGTTTCGCCGGATCGGCCTCTGCACCGGCCTCGATTTCAATGATTTCCTCACTGGTGAGACCACAGGTTTCAGACAGATCGTCAATCGTATAACCGATGGCTTCACGCGCCTGCCGTACGGCAGCTGCGATTTCGCCATGGGGAACGGTAGAAGCCTTTGAACTATCGATATTATTCGGAGTAATGGACATGAAATTTCTCCTTCCAAAGTCCGCCGGCCGATTCGTTGCCGGGTGAAGGCGGCTATTGCAGCCATGAGGCATATCGACCTAAACAGACGCGGCCGAACGCTGGGTCAATATAGGCATCAATGCGGCAAGGGCAAGCATGGAAGCGCATAGCTGCCCATCGCCTGGCTCTCGGCTCGTGTCGTATTTTAATATTGAGTGATATCGCCGCACGTCACGGTTACAAAATTGCCGCGCGCTGCTGCGGCCTATTTTCGCGATCGTTCCCTCCCACGAGATCCGATAGACGGCGCAACGCCATCCACGCCGGCGAAGGTTACTTCTTGCTTCTTGCCTTGCATATCTTTCGCTCGGCCGCGAGCAAGAGGCCCTTGAGCTCCGGTTCGCGCACACGATTGGCGGCCTCGATGAAGGAGACCCATTCGACGCGACGCTGGCCTCGCTCCGGGAAATCCTGAAGCATCTGGTCTACTTCCAGCAGATGCAGTTCGACGATACAGGGAACGCGATTGCCGTCGGCAAGCTGCTTCAGATAGGTGAAGTAGCCGAAAGGCTTCTTCTTCACCTTTCCGCGCACGCCGGCCTCCTCATAGGCTTCTATGGCTGCGACCTCATGCGGCTTCTTGCCCCTGATCGGCCAGCCCTTGGGAACGACCCAGCGCCCGCTTTCCCGGCTGGTGACGACGAGCATCTCGGCATCGTCGCGTTCGGCTTCTTTCCTGTAGCAGATCGCGGCATATTGTTCGTAGACGCGGCCGTGAAGCATCGCGTCCGCATGGGAAGCAAGTTCGGACAGGAAACTCTCCGAACGCCTCAAGGCCTTATGCTGCGCTGATATTGAAGACGCCATGCACGGTTACCCGCGACAAGGTCGATGGAGGCAAATCCACCCAAAAACCGGCTGGCGTGCGCTCACAAAATTCGTCTGCGACACGCTGCCCTCCAATCCTGCGGCTCTGCCGAAATTCACAACTGTCAGTACGATGCTGTGAGCCGTTGCAGTGACAGTTTTATGAAGCCTGCTGTTGATGAGGACAGTTGCATGGGTTGTCGCGGTCGATACACGAAACTGTGACCGCCCCGGCTGCCGAAACTGAAAACGGCCCCGCGGAGGGGCCGTTTCGCACTTGGGAGGATGAAGCGAAGCCTACTCGGCCGCCTGCAACGCGGGCACTTCGATCTCCTCGCTCAACTGTCCCGCCATGGCCGCGGCAAACTTCGTCTGATCGAGCTCGTTCTCCCAGCGGGCAACGACGACCGTGGCAACCGCGTTGCCGACGAAATTGGTCAGGGCGCGGCATTCCGACATGAAGCGGTCGATACCAAGGATCAGCGCCATGCCGGCGATCGGAACCGAAGGTACGACGGCAAGTGTGGCGGCGAGCGTGATGAAGCCTGCGCCGGTAATGCCGGCCGCGCCCTTGGAGCTCAGCATCGCCACCAGTAGAAGCAGAATCTGGTCACCAAGCGCCAGCGGCGTGTCGGTCGCCTGTGCAATGAAGAGCGCCGCCAGCGTCATGTAGATGTTGGTGCCGTCGAGGTTGAAGGAATAACCCGTCGGAATGACGAGGCCGACGACGGAGCGCTTGCAGCCCGCGCGCTCCATCTTGTTCATCAGGCCCGGCAATGCCGCTTCCGAGGAAGACGTACCAAGCACCAGCAGCAGCTCTTCCTTGATATAGCGGATCAGCGCCAGGATCGAGAACCCGTTGTAGCGGGCAACCGCGCCGAGCACCACGAGCACGAAAAAGATCGACGTCAGATAGAAGGTACCGATCAGGAATGCCAGGTTGGCGATCGTGCCGATGCCGTATTTGCCGATGGTGAAGGCCATGGCGCCGAAGGCACCGATGGGAGCGAACTTCATCAGCAGGGCAACCATGCGGAAGATCGGCGTGGTCAGCGCCTGCAGGAAGTCGGTAACCGGGCGGCCGCGTTCGCCGGCGGCACCGAGCGCGATACCGAAGACCACCGAGAAGAACAGTACCTGGAGAATATCGCCCTTGGCGAAGGCACCGACGATCGTGTCCGGAATGATGTTCATGAGGAAGCCGACGACGGTCGCATCATGCGCCTGCGCCGCATAATTGGTGACGGCCTTCGTATCCAGCGTTGCCGGATTGATATGCATACCGGCACCCGGCTGCACGACATTAGCGACGATGAGACCGACAATGAGCGCTAGGGTCGAGAAGGTCAGGAAGTAGATGAACGACTTGCCGACGACGCGACCGAACTTCTTGAGATCCGACATGCCGGCGATGCCTGTCGTGACGGTCAGGAAGATGACCGGCGCAATGACCATGCGCACCAGCTTGATGAAGGCATCGCCGAGCGGTTGGAGCGACGCACCGAACTGAGGGTAGTAGTGGCCGAGCAGGATGCCGGCGGCAATGGCGGTCAGAACCTGCACATAGAGATGCCGGTAAAAGGGAAGTTTGCCGCGCGTTTCGGCGGCAGCGATGGGAGCAATCATGATGTCCTCCGTTAAGCCCAACCGATCTCTCGGCCCTCCGGGCGACGACTAGAATTCAACAGCCTCCGACTGTTCCGCTTAGCTTTGCAACGAGCGTGCCAATTGAGGGACAAGGCTTTAACCATTTGATTTTATGATGTTTTGAAATTCGGCGAGAGACCGCGCCTCGCAGCATGTGCGGCAATCCGCACAGATTGAATTGCGATCAGCGCGAAAACATGCACAATATGGCGATGCTACAGCGCGCCGCCATGGAACGACTTTTGACGCCGGAGCAACTAAGCCGGCGCTCCCGCCGGGTTTGGTTTGCTTTCGCGTTCCTATGCGCCGCCATCATTGGTGCCGCCCTTTATGGCGCAAGCTTCTACGGCCGCGTCTCCGCGATCGAGACACTGCAGAGGCAGGCGCACACGGACGCCAATCTCAAAGTCGCACTTTTGCGGGCGGTCCTCGAGCGGCCGCGCGCCTTGCCGCTCTTGCTGGCGGACGATCAGCAGGTGCGTGAGGCTCTCACGGGACGGCGGATCGACGACATCGTTGCCTTGGACCGCAAACTCGAGAACCTCGTTTCCGGCACCAGCGCTTCGGTCCTCTATGTCATTGGCAAGGACGGGGTCACGATGGCCTCCAGCAATTGGCGGGAGCCGCTGAGCTTTGTTGGCAACGACTATTCTTTCCGCGACTACTTCAGCAAGGCCATGGAGGCGGGAACCGCCGAGCATTTTGCGCTTGGTACGATCAGCAATCGCCCCGGCCTCTATATTTCCCGCCGCGTCGGCGATGCCGGTTCGGCATTGGGCGTCGTCGTGGTGAAAATGGAGTTCGATCAGCTGGAAGCCGACTGGAGCGAGACCGGTCGTCCCGCTTATGTGACCGACGAACGCGGCGTCATCCTCATCACCAGCCTGCCTTCGTGGCGCTTCATGACGACGACACCGCTGGACCGAGAAGACGCGGCGGCCATCCGCAAGAGCCTGCAATTCGGCGCCGCTCCGCTCTCGCCGCTGCCGGTCAGCCGTCCGGAGACCGTAGGCCCGGATGCGACCATCGTTCGCGCCGTCCTGCCCGGCAGCAGCGCCGCCGAATATTTGCGGCTGACGACGGCAATCCCGTCGACGCCCTGGCAACTCGGCTATCTCATCCCGACAGATCAGGCCATTGCCTCCTCGATGCGCGAGACGCGTTTCTTAACCTTGACCGTGCTGCTGCCGATCCTTGCCTTCGCCGCATTCCTGCTGCGCCGCCGCGATGTCTCCGTCATGCAGATCGCCGTCAGCAGGATCGCCCGCGAAGAACTGGAGCGCCGCGTTCTGGAACGAACCGAGGATCTCAGCCGCGCCCGCGATCGGCTGGAGGCGGAGATCGCCGACCACCGGGCGACGGAGGCCAAGCTGCAGGGCGTGCAGCAAGATCTCGTGCAGGCCAACCGCCTCGCCATTTTGGGTCAGGTCGCAGCCGGCGTCGCCCACGAGATCAACCAGCCCGTCGCGACGATCCGCGCCTATGCCGAGAATGCGCATATCTTCCTCGACAGGCAGCAGACGGAACCGGTCAAGGACAATCTGTCTGCGATTACGGCGCTGACGGAGCGCATCGGCACGATCACCGAAGAACTCAAGGCTTTTGGCCGCAAGGGACGGACCGCGCCCGAGCCGGTGGACATCAGAAGCGCGATCGAAGGCGCCGTCGTCCTGCTCAGGAGCCGGTTTGCCGGCCGTCTCGACGCGCTGAAAATCGATCTGCCGCCGACAGGCCTCCTCGTCGTCGGCACGCGCATCCGGCTGGAACAGGTGCTGATCAATCTTTTCCAGAATGCTCTGGAAGCTCTGGAAGGCCGCGAGCAGGCCAAGGTCGAGGTTTCGGTGCTTGAGACGTCCGACGATGTCGAAGTCGTCGTCTCGGATAACGGGCCGGGCATCCCCGCCGCAATCCTCGACCAGCTGTTTACGCCCTTCAATACATCCAAGGAAAAGGGTCTCGGCCTCGGCCTCGTCATTTCCAAGGACATCGTCGTTGACTATGGCGGCCGGATCGATGTCGAGAGCAACGGCAGCGGCACCTGCTTCACCATCCATTTGCGCAAGGCCACAGCATGAACGACCATTCCCCCGTCTTCCTCATCGATGACGACAAGGATCTGTTGAGGGCGACGAAGCAGACCCTTGAACTTGCTGGCTTTATCGTCTCCGCCTTCCCCGCCGCGATCGAAGCGCTCAATGCCCTGGATGCCGGTTTTGCCGGTGTCGTCGTCTCCGATATCCGCATGCCTCAGATGGATGGCCAGCAGCTCTTTGCCCGCATCAAAGGGCTCGACGCCGATCTGCCTGTTATCCTGATGACGGGTCATGGCGATATACCGATGGCGGTGCAGGCAATCCAGGATGGCGCCTATGATTTCATCGCCAAGCCTTTCGCGACGGATCGATTGGTGCAGAGCGTGCGGCGCGCTGCCGAGAAACGACGGCTCGTTCTGGAGAACCGCACGCTGCGGCAGGCGGCGGAGCAGGCCCAGGGCGATCTGCCGCTGATCGGCCAGACCCCGGCGATCGAGCGCCTGCGCCACACGCTGCGGCAGATCGCCGATACGGATGTCGACGTGCTGGTGACGGGTGAGACCGGTAGCGGCAAGGAAGTGGTCGCAAGCCTGCTGCATCGCTGGAGCCGCCGCGCCAAGGGTAATTTCGTTGCGCTGAATTGCGGCGCCCTGCCCGAAACCGTGATCGAAAGCGAACTCTTCGGCCACGAGCCGGGCGCCTTCACCGGCGCGCAGAAAAAGCGCATCGGCCGCATCGAGCATTCGAGCGGGGGTACGCTTTTCCTCGACGAGATCGAAAGCATGCCGCCGGCCATCCAGGTGCAGATGTTGCGCGTGCTGGAAATGCGAGAGGTGTCGCCGCTCGGAACCAACGAAGTCCGCCCGGTCGATCTGCGTGTCGTGGCGGCGGCAAAGGTCGATCTCAGCGACCCGGGTCAGCGCGGCGATTTTCGCGAAGACCTCTATTATCGTCTCAATGTCGTCACGCTTTCCATTCCGCCGCTGCGGGAACGGCGCGACGACATACCCCTGCTCTTCGGTTATTTCGCCGAACGCGCCGCCAGCCGCTTCAAGCGCGAGATGCCGGCCATTACGACCACCGTGCGCCGCCATCTACAGCAGCACGACTGGCCGGGCAATGTTCGCGAACTCTCGCATTTTGCCGAACGCTTCGTGCTTGGGCTTGAGGCGACCGTCCTGCCGAAATCCGTCGACGCGCCGATGGTCGAGGCAGGGCTTTCATTGCCTGCCCGCGTCGAGCGCTACGAGGCAGAACTCATCCGCGAGACCCTGCAGCAAAACAACGGTGACGTGCGCAAGACGATAGAGGCGCTGGGTATTCCGAGGAAGACTTTCTACGACAAGCTTCAGCGCCACGGCATCGTCAGGGGCGATTTCGCCGACCTCTAGGCGCTTGCAAGTCTTACGGCAGGCATGGAAGCATGTCGTGCCGCAATCTCCGCCGTCCGATCGAGCACCAGCATGGCCTGATCGATAACGCTTGCAAGCGCCTCCGCGCTCTCACAAGCCCGCACGACCAAGGGCGCGCTCAGGCAAATGCGAAGGGCGCTGGCCGGCATCTCGCCGAAATCGGCGCAGCGAACGGGCTGGCCAATGCGCACGGCGGCGAACCCATCTTCCTCGATGGCTAGCTCCTTGTAGACCGCCGCGGTCTCGGCCGCGTTTAAGACATCTGCATTGCCCGCGTCGCGCAGATAGAACGAAAAGATCGAAGGGATTTCATCCCAGTGGCGGACCGATGGCACGCCCCATAGGCAGCGCCGATCAAGGGGACGGCTTTCTAGCAGCGCAAAGGCAGGGTCGTTGGCAAGCCTGGCGGTCATTGCTTCGGCGAAGGTAGAGAGAACGGCAATGACCTGCTCTTCCGGAAGAGCGACGAAGGATTGGAGCTCGAACAAAGCCGCCTTCCAGCGCAGCAGCAGGCCGAAATTGGCGCGCTCGGATAGCGTTTCACGCGCAGCCCAACCCTTTGGCCATTCGGCCTTGCCGCAATAGTCGGCCAGAGCCGCCGGCAGGTGGCGATGCTTGAACCGCTCCGACATTTGTGGCGGGCATAGGAGCGCGCCGCTGAAAATCGGTCCGGCAAGGAATTTCGAACCCGTGAGTGCCACCATGAAGCCATGCGCGAGGTAGGCGCGGATCGTCGCCGCCGCCAGGCGGAACTGGCACGCATCGATCATGATGTCGAGCGCGTCGCCGAAACGCGCCTTGAGGCGCAACACCGTTTCCAGGCTCGGCGCGAGAAGGCTGGTCTTCGACACGTCGGTCACGACCAGCAGGCATCTCAGGCCCGCAACCCTGCCGAGCTCGATCAGGCCCCGCAACTCTTCCTCGACCTCGCTGTCGGCACGAAGGGAACCGTCCTTGTTGCGGACGGCGATGGTCGCGTTGCGTGTCGCGTCGCCGGGCCGCAGCTCCTCGCCCTTGGCAACCGCGCGGTCGCTGCTGACGCGGCCCATGAAATGCCGGCCGGCCGAGGCGGTCATGACGCCGCTGCCCGTCTCGTTGCCCATCAGAGTGACAGTCATCAAGGCGCGGTCATCCTCGCGCGCCAGAAGCGAGGCAGCAAAGAGATGGATGTCCGTGCCCGAAGTTGCCAGGATCGCGTCGACATGCGGTTGTCCGGCGACCCGGTTGAGACCAAGCAGACGCAGCAGATCCAGGCGCACTCGTCCAATTTCACGCTCATAGATGGCTGCAGCCGAGCCGGTTTCCATTTCGCGGACCAGACCGGCGTAGTACGTGTCGACTTCGGCAAAGGCACTGGCGGAAATCGTCGACGCCGTGGAGGAACCGAAAGCAAGGTCGCCCGGACGAGGCGCCGGACCATAACCATACATATTGAGGCCGCTGGCCGCATCGCAATCCAGCCGCTCGTCACCGCCCGAAACCAGGCACTTTAAAAGCGCCTCTCTCCCCCCACTCGATTGCTGCGACGACACGCCCGCGATGACATTGTTATCCAGGGCATTATCATCAGCAACTTGCTGCATGGAGAAGCATTCCTCTTGCGTCATACGTAAAACGCATTGCAGGAGCGCCTTGCGTTCTATGCCGGGCGACACGCCTTCGGCAGCAGGACATTAGACCTGACAAGATGGAGCGAGGCTGACTTGGCCGCCTCGCTGTCGTCGCTGGTGAACCCAATAAAAAACCCGCGATCCGGAGACCGCGGGTTCGAAGAAATGAATAGCAAAACTGCCTGTCAGCTTGCAGGTTCGATCTTGTCCTGCGTCTTGGTCTCGAAGTCGCTGGCGTCGTGGCGCTCACGCAGCTGCTCGGACGGATCGCCCGACATGCGGTTGACCATGCGGCCGCGCTTGACGGCGGGACGCGCATAGACCTGCTCGGCCCAGCGCTGAACATTCTTGTAGTCCTGCACCTGCAGGAACTCGGCCGCGCCGTACTGCCAGCCCTTGGCGAGGCCGCCATACCACGGCCAGATGGCAATATCCGCGATCGTGTAGTCGCTGCCGGCGATATATTCGCTTTCAGCCAGGCGACGGTCGAGCACGTCGAGCTGGCGCTTTACTTCCATGGCGAAACGATCAATCGCATATTCGATTTTCGTCGGCGCATAGGCAAAGAAATGGCCGAAACCGCCGCCGAGATAGGGGGCGCTGCCCATCTGCCAGAACAGCCAGGACAGGCATTCGGCGCGAGCCGGCTGCTCGGTCGGCAGGAAGGCACCGAACTTTTCGGCGAGATACATCAGGATCGATGACGATTCGAAGACGCGGACCGGTTTCGGGCCGCTGCGATCCAGCAAGGCCGGGATCTTCGAATTCGGATTGACGTCGACGAAACCGCTGCCGAACTGGTCGCCGTCGCCGATCTTGATCAACCACGCATCATATTCCGCGCCGCTTTGGCCGAGCGCCAGCAGCTCTTCGAGCATGATGGTGACCTTCACGCCGTTCGGCGTTCCGAGCGAATAGAGCTGCAGGGGATGGCGCCCCACAGGCAGTTCCTTTTCGTGGGTCGACCCGGCGATCGGACGGTTGATATTGGCGAACTGGCCGCCATTGGCCTTATTCCAGGTCCAGACTTTCGGCGGCGTGTATTCGGCAGAACCGGTCATGGGCATCCTCCTGTTTCGGGGAATCACGTTGGGGGTTGGTCTTCGATGTAGCGCGCTACAGGCGTCGCACATAGTGACGGCCGTTCATTTTTGCGAGAGAAGGTCTTCGGTTTTCGAACAGGCCGGGACCGGAGATGGCGCAAACGGCAGTGACCGCATCCGACGGGCGCTGCAGGCCGGCGAAATGAGGCGGAAATCGGTTGAATAGTGCCTGAAACGAAAAAGCCTGCCGCGGGAGGAGGTGCGGCAGGCTTTTTACAAGAACCGAACAGCGGACGGGAGGAGGAATGCCGCTGTTCCCGCAGTCGTCCCTGGGAGGAGGAGAAGGACGTCTGCAAAAACGAAGGGATGCGGGAGGAGATGCATCGCTTCGATAAGAAGGATAATAGCCAATTTTTGCTCACCTGATAGGCATTTCTTTGCAGGGCAGTTATGCGCTATGCGAAAAGCGGCGGGCTGAGTTGGTCCGCTCACGGCTGAGATCAAAGTGTGGAACGATACTTCCAGACAAAACGAAAGCGCCTGCTCGGGAAGAACAGGCGCTGGCATAATTCAGCTTTATAAGGAGCCGTTACGGACCGCTAGCGAGCGATGGCTGCGCGGGCAACGTTGCGGATTTCGCCGCGATCGATACCCAGATCATGCAGTTCGCGCGTGGACATACGGCCCAGTTCGGCGACCGTCTGACGATACTTGCGCCAGTTATTGAAAGAGCGTGCTACGTTCATGATGATCCCCTTTCCTTGGGCTTTCGAAGCTGAGCTGCCGTGTTTGGCGCTCCCTTCGCTTCGATGAGAAATATATAATCGAAACCCCCAGCCTTTTGCAGAGCTAAGAGATCACTGCACCCATGCATTTACTGCATTGGTCGCCCGGAAATCAGGCGGTTCCAATTCCCATTCGCCGCTGAGGCCTTTGTGATTTGCTGATGACACCGGCGTCTTTGTCTGCGAAAAGAAGGGAGATGAGAGACAGGGGCGTCCGCTTTCCGGCGGGCTGAGAAGGACCCTTCGAACCTGAACCAGATCATGCTGGCGGAGGGAGTCGCTCGGGACCTCGCTAAGCTCAGCACGTCGTCCCTTTGCGTCTCGCCCGCCCGAAAGGGGCGATATGCAAGACCAACTTACCGCAGGCAGTCTGCTCGGCACCATACGGGCGAACCCGCCTCTGGTGCAATGCATCACCAATTTCGTCGCCATGAACATCGCGGCCAATGTGATGCTCGCCGCCGGGGCATCGCCGGCGATGGTGCATGCCGAAGAGGAAGCGGGCGAGTTTGCCGCCATCTCCGGTGCGCTGACGATCACTATCGGCACGCTCTCGGCCGGATGGCTTGCGGGCATGCTGAAGGCGGCGCAGTCGGCAAACGGAGCGGCCAAGCCCTGGGTGCTCGATCCCGTCGCCCATTATGCAACTGGATTTCGTCGCAAGGCGGTCGCGCAATTGCTGGAGCTGCGACCGACGATCATTCGCGGCAATGCATCCGAGATCATCGCGCTTGCCGGCGTTATGAGCCGTGGCCAGGGCGTCGATAGCCGCGACGCCGTCGAGCAGGCGGAAGAGTCCGCCCGGCAACTGGCTGAAAAGCACGGCTGTGTCGTCGCCGTCACCGGTGTCGCGGATTTCGTGACGGACGGGCAGAAGGCGAAGCGCATCGCCGGCGGTTCGCCATTCATGCCGCAAGTAACCGCACTCGGCTGCCCGCTGACCTGCCTTGTCGGCGCCTTTGCGGCGGCAAGGCCGGATGAACCATTCGACGCGACCGTGGCGGCGCTCGCCGTCTTCGCCGTCGCCGGTGCACAGGCTGGAGCGGCGGCAGATGGTCCAGGCTCCTTCTCCTGGCGTTTCCTCGATGCACTCGCTGCACTTACCCCGGAAGTGCTGGATCGCGACGCAAGGATATCGGTAGCATGAAGGACTTCGATCTCTCGCTCTACCTTGTCCTCGATCTCGTGCTGTGTGCCGACCTCGGCATGATCGAAACGACCCGTGCCGCCATTGCCGGCGGCGCCACGATCGTACAGCTGCGCGACAAGCATGCTCCGACCGCAGTCATGATCGAGACAGGCCGCGCCCTCAAACAGATCCTGCAGGGAACCAATGCCCG